>JABSSB010000150.1 GCA_013214715.1 Paracoccaceae bacterium
AAAAGATTCGTTTGCGTTTGGTTAATCGTGTTGAAGGCGTGTGGCAAAGACAAGGCTGTAGTGAGCCAGCAGTTGGACGGCACTTTGTGCTATTCAATCATCGAAGTCGCGCGGTTGAAAACGGCGTGCCCATCCATGTCTTTAATATCGCTGTTTGCGTCGTCTCTCATCAACCTGCTGCTCTTTTGCGCATCTTGGCGGCTTTGCGTTGCTTGGCCTCCATGGTCTTACTTTGCTTGCGGTTCTTCCGGTGCGGACGGTGACTGACTGCATGCCGCCGCGCCACCCGAGCCACCGACATCCCTGGCGTCGTCGTCTGCGTGCAAATCTCGCGCGTCTCTACGTCAGCCCCAAACCGCTTCTTCAGCCTGCGCATAGAGTGCCCCCAAGTGTCCACTATCGATGGTGGACACTTAGCCGCCAAAAGCAGCATGCATTAGATCGGCTTCAATGGACGCTCACTCGCAAAACGCTGCCGGGAGACTTGGATCGCCCTGTGTGTCAGTCCCGTTCGCCCAAAACCAAGGAAATTGGTGAGCCTGCCGCTGCGCGCGGTGGGCTGTCAGATGCCGCTATTTCGTTATTTTACAATGCGCAGTCTTGGGCGACTCTGTCCGATCTGGGCCATGACGGCAATCTCGACCGGGTCGGGGCGCTCCATCGGGGCGGGACCAAAAACAGGGCGCAGATCGAAATCCTCTAATTCGAATTTCAGGGCGCGGCCTTGCGCGGCGTCTTCAGGCACGAATACGCCGATCGCTCGATCCACCAGCTTTGCAGGGTTGCGCAGCGGCAGCAGTGTGATCCGGGCGCGCATGGGCATGTGACCAAACTCCCCCGTGCTGCGCAGATCAAACTGGGCAATTGCCGGCGTGTCCAGCACGGCATTGATCGCCGTGGCAACCGAACTGCGCGCCTTGGGCGCAAAGATCAGGCCAAAGGGCAGGCCGCGGGCCTCGCCGTCCACCAGCTGGTTGAGATGCTGTCCCGCCAGCCGAATCGACGCTACCGAGGGCGACAGCCGTTCGATCATAAACGCATGCGGCAGGATATTGGCGATTCCGCGCGGATCGATCCGCGTGCGCATCGGCACATCTCCGCCATCGCGCAGTGATGTCCAATAGGCCTCAAGCTGGCGCGACGGCGTGAGACTTATCACCGACTGCTTGGTGCGCCGCAACGCAACGATATTGGTGAAATTTGAAAAGCGATATGCCACGGAACAACAGCCTTTCTTGCGCGATGCCCTGCTGCGACATGCAGCCAGAGACGGGGGAGGGGGGCTTCTCTTGTCTTTGATGAAGTTTATCCCATAAAACACATAAAAATTGGAGGATTTTCCTAACCATTGGTTAACACTGCGCACGGTGCTGGGCGCTGCCGGTGCGCATGTTGGATAAAGTAGCGCCGCAATAGAAATTTTTTGCCCGACGGGTAAATGCGGAGGCTGGATATGTCTAAAATTGAATCCATGACGGGCTTTGCCTCGGCCCGCGGGGCGTTGGGGTTGCATAGCTGGTCCTGGGATTTGCGCAGCGTGAACGCCAAGGGGCTGGATTTGCGCCTGCGTGTGCCCGATTGGATTGACGGGCTCGAAGCAGACCTGCGCAAGGCGCTTGGCGCGGGTCTGACGCGGGGCAGCGTCAGCCTTTCGCTGCGTGTGCAGCGCGACGGCAGTTCAGCGGCTCTGGCGCTGAACATGGACGCGCTGAAAGCCGCCTTGACCACGTTGAAAGAGGTCGAAGCGCAAAGCGCGGCCAAGGGCGTTGAGCTGGCCCCGTCTCGCGCTGCGGATTTGTTGGCCCTGCGCGGCGTGCTGGAAGAGGATGCCGGTGAAGATGATCCCGCTCCGCTGAAAGCAGCGCTCATGGCGCAAGTGCCTGAGCTGCTGGATGGTTTGCGGACGATGCGGCGCAAGGAAGGTGCCGCGCTGGATCAGGTGTTGCAGGGCCAGCTGACGCAGGTTGCCGATCTGGTCGAGCAGGCCTCCGCACTTCTGAAGGCGCGGCGCGATCAGGTGGCGCAGGCGCTGCAAGACGCGCTGTCGCGCGTGATGCAAAATGCCGATGCCGCGGATCCTGACCGCGTGGCGCAAGAGCTGGCGCTGATCGCCGTGAAACAAGATGTCACCGAAGAACTGGACCGCTTGCGCGCCCATGTGGCCGCTGCCCGCGATTTGCTGACCGCTGGCGGCACGGTCGGGCGCAAACTGGATTTTCTTATCCAGGAGTTCAACCGGGAGGCCAATACGCTTTGTTCCAAATCCCAGCACGCCGCGCTGACCTCTGTTGGGCTTGAGTTGAAGGCCGTGATTGACCAGATGCGCGAACAGGTTCAGAACGTCGCCTGAATGCAAATCGCCGGAGTGTCCCATGTCTGATCGACGCGGTCTTTTGATCATCCTGTCCTCGCCCTCTGGTGCCGGGAAATCCACGCTGGCCAAGATGCTGCGCGATTGGGATGACACGCTGAAATTCTCAGTCTCGGCCACAACGCGCCCGGCCCGCGACGGCGAAGTGGATGGCGAAGACTATTACTTCCTCTCGGAAGACGCGTTCAAACGGCAGGTGGCCGAAGGGGAGATGCTCGAACATGCCTATGTGTTTGGGAATTTCTACGGCTCGCCCAAAACCCCGGTGCAAGCCGCGATCAACGGTGGAACGGATGTCTTGTTCGATGTTGATTGGCAGGGCGAAGTGCAGATCCGCAACTCCGATCTGGCGCCGCATGCGCTGTCGATCTTCCTGCTGCCCCCGTCGATCCCAGAACTGCGCCAGCGGCTTGAAGCACGCGGAAAAGACAGTGCCGATGTGATCGCCGGGCGAATGGAGAAGAGCTGGTCCGAGATCAGCCATTGGGGCTATTATGATTATGTGCTGGTCAACGACAATCTCGACCAGACTTTTGAAGAGTTGAAATCCATCATTACCGCCACCCGTCTGCGCCGCACACAACAGCCCGCGCTGATGGCGCATGTGCGCAAATTGCAAACCGAATTCGAGGAACTGGCATGACAGTTTATGCTTTGAACGGGCTGCGCCCGGATGTCGACCCGACCGCCTGGGTGGCGCCGGACGCCAATGTGATCGGGCGCGTGGTGCTCATGGCCAAAAGCTCGGTCTGGTTTGGCGTCACGATCCGCGGCGACAATGAAGAGATCTGCATCGGCGCGGGCTCCAACGTGCAGGAAAACTGCGTGTTTCACACCGATCCCGGCTGCCCGCTGACCATTGGTGAAAACTGCACCATTGGGCACAAGGCCATGCTGCATGGCTGTACGATCGGGAACAATTCGCTGATCGGCATGGGCGCGACGGTTCTGAACGGCGCCAAAATCGGCAAAAACTGCCTGATCGGGGCAGGGGCCCTGATCACCGAAGGTAAAGAGATCCCGGATGGATCGCTCGTCATGGGTGCCCCGGGCAAGGTGGTGCGCGAATTGAACGAGGCTGCGATCAAGGGGCTGACCGGCTCGGCTCTGCATTATCAGGCCAATGCCGCGCGCTTCCGCGATGGGCTTGAGGTGGTGTCATGATCCGCAACACGCGCGGCACGCTAGTCCGCCCCGAACCGCTGCCCGATAGTGCCTCCTGGCCGGTGGCTACGCCGCTGTCGCCCTCGGTGGTCTATGCGTCCGAGACACCGGACATGCTGGATGACCAGTATGAAGGCCGGCTGACCGGCTACACCTATTCTCGCGAAGGTCACCCCAATGCGGATCAGGTTGCCGCGCTGATCGATCGGATGGAAGGCTGCGAAGGCGGCGTTCTAACCGGCTCGGGCATGGCGGCGGTGTCGGCGGTGCTGATGGGGCTGATGCAAGCGGGCGATCATGTCGTTGGCGGCAATCAGCTTTATGGCCGCTCTTTGCGTCTGATGGCGGAAGACCTGCCGCGACTGGGCATTGCCACCACGCTGGCCGATCCGACCGATATCGACGCCATGCGCGATGCGCTGCGCCCCGAAACCCGGCTGGTACTGATTGAGATCGTGTCGAACCCAACCCTGCGTGTGGCCGATCTGGAAGGCATCGCCGCGCTGTGTCAGGAGCGGGGCATCATTCTGGCTGTCGACAATACCTTCACCACGCCGCGGGAAGTGAAACCCTTTGACTATGGTGCTGATATTGTCATCCAATCCCTGACCAAATTGCTAGCCGGGCATTCTGATGTGATGCTGGGCTGGGTTGGTGCGCGCGATCCGCAGCTGTCAGAACGGCTGCGTGTTTTTGCCGTCACGGCAGGTCTGACGCCCAGCCCCTTTGACAGTTGGCTGGCCGAACGCGGACTTTTGACCTTTGACCTGCGCTATGAACGTGCCACTGCCACGGCGGCAGCTTTGGCCGATCATCTAGCAGCTCTGCCGGGCGTAGCACGTGTCATATACCCGCTGCGTGACGATCACCCGGATCAGGACCGAGCCAAGACGCTGCTGGAGCAGGGCGGCAATATGGTCAGCTTTGAACTCAGCGGCGGGCGCGCGGCGGCCAATGCCTTTGCCCGTGGCGCGCAGGGCCTCAGCTTTGCGCCAACGCTGGGCGATGTAGGCACCACGCTGTCGCACCCGGCCTCATCATCGCATCGCGCGATGGATGCGGCGACCCGCGAGGGGCTGGGGATGAGCGAGGGGTTCTTCCGGGTCTCTGTCGGGCTGGAAGACCCGGACGCGTTGTTTGACGTCTTTACCCAGGCCGTCGCTTCGGCGTCCAAAGCATAGGTCAGGCGGCACGGCCATGATGATCACCGATTTTCTGGCCGCGATGCCCTTGCCCGCGCTTGTCATCGACAGCAGCGAACGCATCATCCGCGCCAATGATCCGGCTCAGGATCTGCTTGGTAAACAGATCGAAACCCGCCACTTCGCCACGATCCTGCGTCAACCATCGGTGTTTCGCGCCATCGATAGCTGCCTGCGCACGCGCAGCCCGCAAACCGCACGCCATCTGTCGGCCGATATCGCGCAGGATCAGGTCTTTGACGTGAATGTGTCTTATGTCCGGGCCGATGACGCAGATGCGGCAGGCTGGGTTCTGGTGATGTTTCAGGACGTGTCGCATATCGAACAGGTAGGGCAGATGCGCCGCGATTTCGTGGCCAATGTCAGCCATGAGCTGCGCACGCCCCTGACCGCCTTGATGGGGTTCATCGAAACCCTGCGCGGAGCGGCGCGCAATGATCCGGCGGCGCAGAAGAGGTTTCTGGATATCATGGAGGTCGAAGCCTCCCGCATGAACCGGCTGATTGGCGATTTGCTCTCGCTCAGCCGGGTGGAAAGCGAAGAACGAATGCGCCCGCGTGACACGGTGATGCTCAATCAGGTGCTCGATAGCACCGCGCGCTCTCTCAAACCGGTCTTTGAGGATGCAAAGGTCGATCTGGATGTCCAGTTGCCAGAGGAGCCCGTCACCGTGCAGGGCGACCCGGATCAGTTGCAGCAGGTCTTCACAAACCTGCTGGAAAACGCGGTCAAATACGGTGGATCGGGGCAGGTGGTCACGGTCACCCTCACGAGGCTGGAGCGTGACAGCGTGCTGCGCTGTCCGGCGGCTTTGGTCTGCGTGGCGGATCAGGGGCAGGGCATCGATTCTGTCCATCTTCCCCGCCTGACCGAGCGCTTCTACCGAGTCGATACTCATCGTTCACGCGAAGTCGGGGGTACAGGACTAGGCCTTGCGATTGTAAAACATATCGTAAATCGTCATCGCGGACGTCTGAAAATCGAAAGCGAGCTTGGAAACGGTACTCAGTTTTCAATTTTTCTTCCGATTGGATGACCTTGCGTCAACAAATGGACCGTTAGACATCTTTTCATAAAGCATTGCAAAAGCTCGAGAAATTTTCCGACATCGAGCTATGCGTCACGCACATATCGGGTTTGTGACAGGAAACCCGAAAAATCGGCCGACTGTCATATCACTGTTACATAAGCGTCACAAAAGCCTAACGTAGCCGCTTTAGGCGGAGGCACGGATTCCCACGGGGGGGATCAGACACACACTACTCAGGAGACGCATATGTCTTTCGTGAAACTTACCACGTCGGCTCTGGCCATTGCTGCTGTTTCGGCCACCACCGCGGCCGCGCGTGATCAGGTTCAGATCGCTGGCTCGTCAACCGTTCTGCCTTACGCCTCGATCGTGGCTGAAGCCTTTGGCGATAACACCGACTTCCCGACACCGGTTGTCGAATCGGGCGGCTCCTCTGCCGGTCTGAAGCGTTTCTGCGAAGGTGTTGGCGAAAACACCATCGACGTGGCCAACGCCTCGCGCGCGATCCGTGAAAAAGAAATCGCCGCTTGTGCCGACAATGGCGTGACCGACATCATCGAAGTGCGCATCGGCTATGATGGCATCGTGTTCGCCTCGCAGATCGACGGCCCGGCCTACACCGCCTTCACCCAGGCCGACATCTTCAACGCTCTCGCCCCCATGGTCATGGTGGACGGTGTACTGGTCGAAAACCCGCACACCCAGTGGTCCGATTTCAACGCCGATCTGCCAGCAGCTGACATCCTGGCCTTCATCCCGGGCACCAAGCACGGCACCCGCGAAGTCTTCGAAGAAAAAGTGATCGCCGTAGGCTGTGAGCAGACCGGCGCCATGCAGGCCATGATCGATGGCGGCATGTCCGAAGATGACGCCGAAGACGCATGTCTAGCCGTGCGCACCGACGGCAAGTCGGTCGATATCGACGGTGACTACACAGAGACCCTGGCCCGCATCAACGCGAACGCCAACGGCATCGGCGTGTTCGGTCTGTCCTTCTACGAGAACAACACCGACAAGCTGAAAGTCGCAACCATGGCCGGCATTTCACCCTCGACCGAAACCATCTCGACCGGTGAATACCCCGTGTCGCGCCCGCTGTTCTTCTACATCAAGAAGGCCCATATCGGCGTGATCCCCGGTCTGAAGGAATATGCATCCTTCTTCACCTCGGATGAGCTCTCCGGCCCCGGCGGCCCGCTGGCCACCTATGGCCTCGTGTCCGACCCCGAACTGGCCGCTACGCAGCAGATGATCGCTGACGAAGTGACCATGGGCTCCGGTTCGTAAATCCTTCGGGGACCGGCCGGGGCAGTGGCCCGGGCCGGTCCTTTTTCCTTCATCCATCGATCCTGCGGAGCCACCATGCCCCTTACCTGGCTTGTTCTGACCGTGCTTGTACTGGCCGTGCTCGGCTATGTCGTCGGACGTGTCCGGGCGACACAATCCGCGGGTGGCGATGCCCGCAATTTGCATTCTCTGCCCGTCTATTACGGCATGAACGTCGCGATGTCGGTGATTGTGCCGGCGGTGATCGCTTTGATTATCTGGCTGCTGGTGCAACCCATCGTGATCTCTGCCTCGATCTCGGGCGACATTCCCGACTCTGCGATCCCCGAAGGATCGGTGCGCAGCCTTGTGATGTCCGAAATCCGCCGCGTCGCGGATGGGCTGGACAATGCAATTGACATGGGCGTGATGACCGAAGACTTCGCCCGTAACGCAGGTGCCGATTTGTCAGATATGACCCAGCGCCTGAAGGATGCCGGTCAGGTGATCACCCAGAATGTGTCGGCCGATGTTCTGCGATGGGCGCAAGACTATCGCGCGATGCATGCCACGGGGGATCTGCTGCGCAGCTTTGTTGTTCTGGCCATCGCCATCGCGGGGCTGGTCCTGTCTTGGATGCGCACGCACAAGGATTTCCGCGCGCGCATCGTGGTTGAAAAACTGGTTCTTGGCCTGCTGATGCTGGCGGCCTCGCTGGCGATCCTGACCACCATCGGTATCTTGTTGTCGCTGATCTTCAACACAATCAACTTTTTCAATCTCTACCCCGCCTGGGACTTCTTCCTTGGTCTCAGCTGGTCCCCGAGCTTTTCGGGCCGCGGTGGTCTGTCCGAGCTTGGGGTGATCCCGCTTTTGTGGGGCACGCTCTATATCTCTTTTGTCGCGCTGCTTGTGGCCGTGCCGATCGGGTTGCTGTCGGCGATCTACCTGTCGGAATATGCGCCGCCTGCCGTGCGCTCCATCGCGAAACCGATGCTTGAGGTGCTGGCCGGTATCCCGACCATCGTTTACGGGCTTTTTGCGCTGCTGACCGTGGGGCCATTTCTGGTGTCGGTCTTCGGGCAGGATGGTGCGCTTGGTGTGAACTGGATGTCCGGGGGCACGGCGGTGATCACCGCCGGTGTGGTGATGGGCATGATGCTCATTCCCTTTGTCAGCTCTTTGTCGGATGACATCATCAACGCGGTGCCGCAGGCGATGCGCGATGGCTCACTGGGTCTGGGCGCGACGAAATCCGAAACCATCAAACAGGTGGTTCTGCCTGCCGCTTTGCCAGGCATTGTCGGAGCGATCCTTCTGGCGGCCTCCCGCGCGATTGGCGAGACCATGATCGTGGTGTTGGGGGCAGGGGCCGCCGCACGGCTGAGCCTGAATCCCTTTGAGGCCATGACCACCGTGACCGCTAAGATCGTATCGCAGCTGACCGGGGATAGCGATTTTGCCAGCCCTGAAGCGCTGGTGGCCTTTGCCCTTGGCATGACGCTCTTCTTCATCACGCTCGGGCTCAATGTCTTCGCCCTATATATCGTGCGCAAATATCGGGAGCAGTACGAATGACCGACGCAACAGCCCCCAGCCTGCCGCGCAAAAGCAAATCCCTTCTGGCCGAAGATGACCGCACGAAAAAGCGCAACGCGGCCGAAAAGCGCTTCAAGTATTACGGCATCGCCGCGATCAGTGTGGGCCTTGTCTTCCTTGTGATCCTTGTCGCCACGATCCTCCGCGAAGGCACGCCCGCCTTTACCCGGACCGCCGTGACCGTCGATTTTGTGCTCACGCAGGAGCAGTTCGACGAAGCCGAAAGCGCGGTGCTAAAAACGGCGGCCTATACAAGGCTCTTTTCGCAGTTCGTGGCCGATCAGGCCGAAGAAAAAGGCGTGGCTACTGACCTAACGGACGAAGACCGCGCCGAAATTGCAGCCGGTCTGGAACGGATCATGGGCAAGATCGGCAGCGATATTCGTGTGCATTATCGCGAAAACCCCGATGATGTCGGCAGCCCGGTGCGCTTCAACCTCGCCGCGGCGTCGCGTGTGGATGCGTATTTGAACAATGGGCAGTCGCGCGACGGGTTTGTCAGCAGCCGGTTTCTGGAGGAACAGGACCTCGATCTGATCGACGCCATGGTCGAGATCGACATGATCGGAAGCGATTGGGACCGCACCTTTTTCTTTGGCTCGGATTCGGGCGTGGACAATCCCGGCGGGGCCGGGATCGGCGTCGCGGTTGTGGGGTCCTTCTTTATGATGATCGTGGTACTGGTGCTGTCGCTGCCAATATCCGTGGCTGCGTCGATCTATCTTGAGGAATTTGCGCCCAAGAATCGCTTCACCGATCTGATCGAAGTGAATATCTCCAACCTCGCTGCCGTTCCGTCGATCGTGTTTGGTATCCTTGGTCTGGCCGTGTTCATCCAGTTCATGCATCTGCCGCAATCGGCCCCGTTGGTCGGTGGTCTGGTGCTTACGCTGATGACCCTGCCGACGATCATCATTTCCACCCGCGCTTCGCTTAAATCGGTGCCGCCGTCGATCCGAGATGCGGCGCTGGGGGTAGGGGCGTCGAAGATGCAGACCGTGTTTCACCACGTCCTGCCACTGGCCGCGCCGGGCATCCTGACCGGCACGATCATCGGTCTGGCGCAGGCGCTGGGGGAAACCGCGCCTCTGCTGCTGATCGGTATGGTGGGCTTTGTCGCCCGCGCCTATCCGGACACATTCGTGGGTGGCTTTACCGAAGCGAACTCGGTCATGCCTGCGCAGATCTATACCTGGGCCTCGCGCGCGGATCCGGGCTTCTATGAAAAGGCCTGGGGCGGGATCATCATCCTGCTGGTCTTCCTTCTGACGATGAATATCATCGCCATCATCCTGCGCCGCCGCTTTGAACGCCGGTGGTAAGCTGCAAGGATCACAGACATGTACGATATTCCAACACTGCAAGGCGCCACCGTGGATAGCAAAGAGATCAAGTTCAAATGCCGTGATTGCCAAGTCTATTACGGGGATAATCACGCCATCAAAGATGTCAGCTGCGATTTGCAGGATAAGACGGTCACGGCCTTTATAGGCCCGTCGGGTTGTGGCAAATCCACCTTCCTACGCTGCCTGAACCGGATGAATGACACCATCGACGTGGCCCGTGTGACGGGTGATTTCATGCTCGACGGTGAAAACATCTATGACAAGAAAGTCGATCCGGTGCAGCTGCGCGCCAAGGTGGGCATGGTGTTCCAGAAGCCCAACCCCTTCCCCAAATCGATCTATGACAATGTGGCCTATGGCCCGCGCATCCACGGTCTGGCCAAGAACAAGGCTGAATTGGATGAGATCGTCGAAAAGGCGCTGCGCCGCGGCGCCATCTGGGATGAGGTCAAGGACCGTCTCGATTCATCCGGCACTGGCCTCTCGGGTGGTCAGCAGCAGCGCCTGTGCATCGCGCGCGCCGTGGCAACCGAGCCCGAAGTGCTGCTGATGGATGAGCCTTGCTCGGCCCTCGACCCGATTGCCACGGCACAGGTCGAAGAGCTGATTGATGAGCTGCGCGAAAACTATTCAGTCGTGATCGTGACACACTCGATGCAGCAGGCCGCGCGTGTCAGCCAGAAAACCGCCTTCTTCCATCTCGGCAATCTGGTCGAGTTTGGCGACACCGGCCAGATTTTCACCAATCCAAGCGATCCGCGCACGGAAAGCTACATCACCGGACGTATCGGGTAAGGGGAAGTAACGTGTCTCAAGCAGGTGAAAGACCACATATCGTCTCGTCCTATGACCGCGAGCTTGAATCGATCCAGACCCATATCATGAAGATGGGCGGACTGGTCGAAGCCGCGATCACCGATGCCGCGCAAGCTTTGGTGGATCGTGACGTCGAACGCGCCGAAGCGGTGCGCAGCGCCGACAAGGCCATTGATGCCTTGGAAGAGCTGATCACGGAAGAAACCTCGAAACTGATGGCTTTGCGATCGCCAGCCGGCGTCGATCTGCGCATGATCCTGTCGGTGATGCGGATTTCAGGCAATCTGGAACGCATTGGCGACTATGCCAAGAATATCGCAAAACGCTCCATCGTATTGGCTGATGAGCCGGATGTGAACGAATCCGCCGCCGCGCTGCGTCGCATGGCGCGCGAGGTCGAGCTGATGCTGAAAGACGCGCTCGACAGTTATATTCAGCGCGACGAAGAACTGGCTGAAGTGGTGATCGCGCGCGACCGTGAGGTCGACCAGATGTACAACGCCGTGTTCCGCGAATTCCTGACCTACATGATGGAAGACCCGCGCAACATTACGCATTGCATGCATCTGCATTTCATCGCCAAGAACTATGAGCGCATGGGCGATCACGTGACCGCCATTGCCGAACAGGTCGTCTATCTCACCAGCGGTCAGCGCCCGGATAATGACAGGCCCAAGGCGGATATGACCTCGGAAATTAAGTTGGAGGAGTGACCAATGGCTGTCGATCAGCCTTCGGTTCTTGTTGTCGAGGATGAGCTGGCACAACGCGAAGTGTTGGCCTATAACCTTGAAGCGGAGGGGTTTTCTGTCTCAAAGGCCGAAAATGGCGAAGAGGCCTTGATCCTTGTGGATGAAACCAGCCCGGATATCATCGTGCTGGACTGGATGATGCCCAATCTCAGTGGGATCGAGGTCTGCCGCCGCCTGAAAACCCGCCCTGAGACGCGCACGATCCCGATCATCATGCTCTCGGCCCGGTCGGAAGAGGTCGACAAGGTGCGCGGGTTGGAAACCGGGGCAGATGATTACGTCGTCAAACCCTATTCGGTGATCGAGCTGATGGCACGGGTGCGATCGCAACTGCGCCGGGTGAGGCCATCCACCGTGGGACTGCGGCTGCAATTTGATGATATCGTTCTGGACGCCGAAACCCACAGGGTCAGCCGCTCGGACAAGCCGCTGAAACTGGGCCCGACAGAGTTTCGGCTGCTCTCGACATTTATGGAAAAACCCGGCCGGGTCTGGAGCCGGGAACAATTGCTCGATCGGGTGTGGGGGCGCGATATCTATGTCGACACACGGACGGTCGATGTCCATATCGGACGGCTGCGCAAGGCGTTGACTCAGCATGGCGGCGAAGACCCTGTTCGCACGGTGCGCGGCGCGGGATATGCCTTGGGCTAAGGCGGCGGCGGGGTAAACCCCGCCCTACGCAGATCGCAGTGTTGTGCTTAGCGGGGCAGGGGGTCTTCGGCCTGCGCCAGCGGTGAAATCCAGTCAATAAAGCTGTGCAGAGCCGGGGTGATCCGCCCTTCGGGCCAGACCAGATGATATTGTCCTTCCGCCGGAACAGATGGGCCAAAAGGCGCCACCAAGCGCCCCGTAGCCAGCGCTTCTTCGACCAGATAATCTGGCATCAGGGCCACGCCCAACCCATGCTCGGCCGCCTGCGCGATGGTGGCAAACTGGTCAAAGATCATGCCCGGCACCGGCCCTGTCTGCGCCACCCCGGCCTGCGCAAACCACGCCGCCCAGGCCCGCGGCCGGGTTTCGATATGCAACAAGGGCAGGGACAGCAGACTGGCAGGAGATGTCTTGGGCAAGCCGGCCACCAATTCCGGTGCACAGACCGGGCGCACCTGTTCATGGCGCAGAAGCAGCGCCTCACAGCCCGGCCAGGGCGGCGCGCCAAAGCGGATCGCGGCGTCAAACCCTTCCCCCGCGATATCCACCGCGCTCAGCCGCGTTGACATGTTCAACGTCACATCCGGGTGCTTCCGCGTGAACTCTGCCAGTCGCGGCATCAGCCAGCGCATCCCGAAGGCCGGCAGGATGGCCAGGTTCAGCGTCCCGCCCGATGGTGTGATCTGCAACCGCATACCGGCCTGCGCAATCTGAGCCAGGGCAGGGCGCACCTCCTCGAGATAGCGCAGCCCTTCAGGCGACAGCCGCAACGCCTTACGATCGCGCAGCAACAGCGTCGCGCCCAATTGCGCCTCAAGGCTTTGCAACTGACGGCTCACCGCGCTTTGCGTCAAATCCAGCACCGCCGCCGCCGCAGACACGCTGCCTTGCAGATGCAGCGCCTCAAGCGCTTGAAGCGCCGTTAAGGAGGGTAGGGCACGGCGAGAGGGGCTCTTGTATTCCATTTTGGCATAGATAATCCAATATTCATCGCTTTTCTTTCAGCAAAAACCGCGTAATTCAAGAGCAACGTAATGAAAGAGAGCCCACCATGACCATTCAGGACGCCCCCGCGCTACGCGCCAAAGATGCCCCCGATCTGGGCCAGTTCGACTGGGAAGACCCGTTCCGCCTTTCCGATCAGCTGACCGAAGATGAGCGTATGATCTTCGACAGTGCCGTGACCTATGCGCAGGACAAGCTGCAGCCGCGCGTCACACGGGCCTTTGCCAACGAAGAAACCGACCCTGAGATTTTCCGCGAAATGGGCGCGATGGGCCTGTTGGGCGTGACAGTGCCCGAAGAATATGGCGGGATCGGCGCGGGCTATGTGTCCTATGGTCTGGTCGCTCGCGCGGTTGAGGCGGTGGATAGCGGATACCGATCGATGATGTCGGTGCAAAGCTCGCTGGTGATGTATCCGATCTATGCCTACGGGTCCGAAGCACAGCGCCGCAAATATTTGCCCGGTCTGGCCTCGGGCGAATTGATCGGCTGCTTTGGCCTGACCGAACCGGATGCCGGATCCGACCCGGCGGGCATGAAAACCCGCGCGGAAAAGACCGAAGGCGGCTATCGCCTCACGGGCTCCAAGATGTGGATCTCTAACGCGCCCATCGCGGATGTCTTCGTGGTCTGGGCCAAGTCCGAGGCGCATGGCGGCAAAATCCGCGGTTTCGTATTGGAAAAAGGTATGGCGGGTCTGTCCGCGCCCAAAATTGAAAACAAGATGTCTCTGCGCGCCTCCATCACCGGCGAGATCGTGATGGACGGGGTTGAGGTCGGCGAAAACGCGCTGCTGCCGCATGTGCAGGGACTCAAAGGTCCGTTCGGCTGTTTGAACCGCGCGCGCTATGGCATCAGCTGGGGCGTGATGGGGGCGGCGGAAACCTGCTGGAAAGCCGCACGCCAATACGGTCTGGATCGTAAGCAATTCGACAAGCCTTTGGCACAGACGCAGTTGTTCCAGCGCAAACTGGCCGATATGCAGACCGAGATTTCGTTGGGCCTGCAAGCCAGCCTGCGTGTTGGGCGTCTGTTGGACGAGGCAAATGCCGCGCCCGAGATGATCTCTATCGTCAAGCGCAACAATTGCGGCAAGGCGTTGGACATCGCGCGTTTGTCGCGGGACATGCATGGCGGCAACGGCATCAGCCTCGATTTCCAGGTGATCCGTCACATGGTGAACCTTGAAACGGTGAACACTTATGAAGGAACACATGACGTTCATGCACTGATCCTAGGGCGGGCGCAGACCGGGTTGCAGGCGTTTTTCTGAACGGTAGGGTCAGGCGGGCGCAGGTGTAACATGCGCCCGATCAACTCCTCCAATAAACCTATAATCAGTCGTAAACGTCATTGAATTTTGTCGAATGTCTGACTGCCTAAATATCATTAGGCAAAAATAATATGTTGAAGATAAATGAACCCAGTCCACGTACAGAGTGTGGAAAATACATGTAATTTTGTACGATAGCGAGCGCCATCCAGCCGCAAAAATACAGTTTTAAGACAGTGATCAAACACCAGCCTGCTGAGAATTTGACTTAAGCATCTGCTTCATTATCCGCATTTGGGCTTCGTGCAATCCGGGTTTGAAGTCATCATCCGTTGCATATTTCTTATAGAGATCGATCTCTCTGCGGCGTTCGTTGCGCATGGCCTTTTCAAATAGAGCCTCACGGGCGATCCGGCGGTTCTGTTGGTCAGGGTTGGCCACTACCTTAACCTGGAATGCAGGATCACTCATGACGTGGTTCAGGATGTTGATCAGCTTGATCCGCTGTTTTTTTGGGGTCGCATCCCAGCCGTTGAAGTACCGTTCATTGAATGCGGCAATGATAATTTAACGGGACCTCGAAGCGGTGCCTTTCTCGCCTGTTCAGGGCCGGCTTTTAGACCGAAATGGGAGCCTCGCGATCAAGCGTCTTCGATTGGCCTCATCGGTTTCGGCTTGAGTTTTTGAGCTGAAACACGATTTTGCGGGTTTGGCATACAGCATCCTAGGCGATCCT
>JABSSB010000151.1 GCA_013214715.1 Paracoccaceae bacterium
AACTACGACACAGCCTCCGATCAGGTTTGAGGCCATCATCTTCCGCGCAAAAGCAGAGCTCTGCGCAGAGGCACCAACAAGAAACGCACACAGGATAGCGACGAAGATGAGGGTCAGCGCGGCACCACTGTTCAGCAGATAGAACACAACCAAAAATGGCAGCGTGACCAAGGACATGCGAAGCAAACGCCTGTCTGGGTCAAACGCGGGCGGCTTTGGCGCTGCTGCCGCCACCACCTTGTGTGATGGCCATAACACGAACATGACCTGCGTCACCAAGAGCGCGAGCGCAATGTTGATCGGCAACCAAAGGGCCACGATCCCGGCGAGGTCTTGAGAGAGCCCAACCGTAAAGGAGATCAGCAAAACGGCCAGAAGGCGCAGAATAACGTCCAAAGGCCCCGCGCCCCGGACAGCCATATGAAAGACCCAAACGACAAGCAGCAACACCGCGATCAAGGACACAACCGGATAGGGTCGCAAGACGGAAAACAGGATCCACATCCCGACCATCCACAAAATGGTCTCGCCCACCAATCGCAGTGCGGCTGCGACGGGCAAGGGCGCAGGTGCTCCTGCCAATAAACCTACAAAGACCGCCGCAATGAAGCCCAGGGGCCAGCCAAGCAAAATCGCGGCCACAAGTACCAGCCCCGTTCCAAGGCCAGTGCGCAGGGCAGCGTTCTGCGCATCAGTAGACATAGGACAACAGCGCCACCAACCGGATATAGGCGCGTCCCAGCGCGTTGATCACCGGCGCCTCGCCGGTATAAGCGATCACATCAGCCTGTCCGTTGGCCTGAAACACTACGTCATCATCACTGCTGCCGCTAGTGTAGCCCGGCAGGATGATCCGCACCGGAAAGCGCTGCGCCGCGCGCATCCAGCCGCCATCTGGCGGTGGTGCGGCCAAACCGCCCGACCCGCCAAGCCCACCAAGCGATACAGCGCCGGAAAAGCTTTCCACCTCACCGCGCAAAACCCGTCCGGGGTGGATATCCAGCACGACATCCACCGGCGTGCCGACCGCCATGCGGCCCAGATTGTTTTCGGTCATATAGGCTTCGATCCAGACATTTTCGGAATCGATGAAACTCATCAGCGGGCTGCCCGCTTTGGCATAGATCCCTTCCGCCACGGTCAGGTTGGACACGACCCCTTGCGCCGGGGCCTCGAGATCCGTTTTGGAGAGATTGACTTCGGCCTCGGCCAGTTTCGCCAGCGCGACGCGGACCGCGGCATTATCTGCGCCATCAGCCCCCAAACGCGCCTCAGCCGCGGACAAGGCGGCCCGTGCGCTTTGAACACCCGCCTCGGCATCCGACAAAGCAGCCCGCGCATCATCGGCCCGCGCCACGGCAATCAGACCCTTGCGCTCAAGTTCAAAAATGCGCCCCGATTGCAGCTGCATATTCGACAGATCTGTTTCAGCCCGCACCAATTGCGCCTGTGCCTGCTGCACATCCGCCGATCCGACGCCGACCGATTGCGTGGCTTGCTCCAACTCGGCCTGCGCGCGTTCTTGCGCGATCTGGAACAGCCTGGGATCAATGCGGGCCAGCAGGTCGCCGGGTTGCACCTCTTGCCCATTGGCGATCGCGATCTCGACCACCTGTCCCGAAACCTGCGGCACGACCGGCGTGATCACCGCCTTGACCCGCGCATTTGACGTAAACGGCGTGGCGCGATCCGCGACGACATACCATGCAAACAACGCCACCGCCGCCAGAACGAGACCTTGCAAAAAACGAACCATGACAAACCCCGAGACAATCAGGCCCAAGCCAAGCCAATCGCGGCAGGTCTGTCATCTCTGCGGCTCAGGCAAGGTGGTCGGAGAATTCGGCAATCACGGCCTCATAGACCTCGCGCTTGAAGGGCACGACCGCCTCGGGCATCTCGGCGGCACGCATCCAGCGCCAGTCGATGAATTCGGGATGGGCGGTGTCGATATTGATCTGCGCGTCCGAGCCCTGAAACCGCAACAGAAACCATTTCTGTTCTTGCCCGCGATAGCGGCCTTTCCAGATTTTCGGCGCGACGTCCAATGGCAGATCATAGGCCAGCCAGCCCGCGCTTTCGGCCACCATCTCGACCAGATCGGGTGTGACGCTGATTTCTTCTTCCAATTCGCGCAGCGCGGCTGTTTTGGGGTCTTCACCCTTGTCGATGCCGCCCTGCGGCATTTGCCAGGCCTCCCGAAAGCGGTCCGACCGGCGCCCGGCCCAGACCAGACCGTCGCGATTGATCAGCATCAGTCCCACATTGCGGCGATACGGCAGCTTGGCGATCTCTTCGGGGGTCATGGCGGCTCTCCTTGCAGTCAAGCCTGTCTTTATCTGACGTTGGGATTAGGTCAACGGTTTGACGCGGCGTATCGGGGTGACAGAGTCGCCCGCAGCCGCGATGCTGCGCCCAAACCCTGTCTGGGAGGACATGATGACTCAGTATCCGCATATGCTGGCCCCGCTCGACCTTGGCTTTACGACGCTTAAAAACCGCGTCCTGATGGGCTCGATGCACACCGGTCTGGAAGAGACGAAAGACTGGAACCGCGTGGCCGAGTTTTACGCAGACCGTGCGCGCGGCGGCGTGGCGTTGATGGTGACGGGCGGAATTGGCCCGAACCTCGAAGGCTCAGTATTGCCGGGGGCGGCGATGATGACCACGGACGAGGATGTGGCAAATCATTCGGTGGTGACCGACCGGGTGCACGAGGCGGGCGGCAAGATCGCAATGCAGATCCTGCATGCCGGGCGCTATGCCTATGGTCCGAAATGCGTGGCTCCCTCGCCGGTGAAATCGCCGATTTCGCCCTTCCCGCCGACCGAATTGGACGAAGAAGGCATCGAAAAACAGATCAGCGACATCGTGAACGCTGCCGTGCTGGCCCAGAAAGCGGGCTATGACGGGGTCGAGATCATGGGGTCGGAAGGGTATTTCCTGAACCAGTTTCTGGTGACCCATACCAACAAGCGCGACGATCGCTGGGGCGGATCCTACGAAAACCGGATGCGCCTGCCGATCGAGGTCGTACGCCGCACGCGCGAGGCGGTGGGAACCGATTTCATCATCATCTACCGGCTGTCGATGATCGATCTGGTGCCCAATGGCTCGACCCATGATGAGGTTGTGCAGCTTGCGGTCGAGATCGAAAAGGCCGGCGCAACGATCCTGAACACCGGGATCGGCTGGCATGAGGCTCGAATCCCGACCATCGCGACCTCTGTTCCCCGTGCAGCTTTTGCCTGGGTCACGAAAAAGCTGATGGGCAAGGTTGGCATCCCGATCATCACATCCAACCGCATCAACACCCCAGAAGTGGCCGAGGATGTCCTGTCGACGGGGTGCGCGGACATGGTGTCCATGGCCCGCCCGATGCTGGCCGACGCCGATTTCGTGATCAAGGCCGAGCGTGGCGAGGGCGCGAAAATCGCGCCTTGCATCGCCTGCAACCAGGCCTGTCTGGATCACACCTTTGGTGGCAAGTTGACCTCCTGCCTTGTGAACCCCCGTGCCTGCCACGAGACCGAGTTGGTCATCTCTCCTGCAGAAACGATCAAGAGCGTCGCCATCGTCGGCGCCGGTCCGGCCGGATTGTCGACGGCTATCACGGCCGCCGAGCGTGGGCATAAGGTCACCCTTTTTGATCGCGCCGATGAGATTGGTGGCCAGCTCAACATGGCCAAACAGGTGCCCGGCAAGGAAGAGTTCTGGGGGCTTGTCGATTGGTATCGCGCGATGGTGGCCGATCTGGGCATTGATCTTCAGCTTGGCCGTGAGATTGGCGCCAAGGATCTGGGCGATTTTGACGAGGTGGTGATCGCCACTGGCGTGCTGCCGCGCGACCCGGAGATCCCCGGCCAGGATCGCGACAATGTGCTCAGCTATATTGACGTTCTGCGCGGCAAAGCGCCTGTTGGCAAACGCGTCGCGGTGATCGGCGCAGGCGGCATCGGTTTTGATGTCTCGGAATATCTGGCGCATGACGGCACCAGCCCGGCCGAAGATCTGCCCTTGTGGATGAAGGAATGGGGCGTCAGCGACCCGGCCGAAAACCGCGCGGGTCTGGCCCCCGAAGGCCCGCAACCACATGCCCCGGCACGTCAGATCACCCTTTTGCAACGCAAAGCGGAAAAGCATGGCAAGCGGCTGGGCAAGACAACGGGCTGGATTCACCGGGCTGCGCTGAAGATGAAGGATGTGCAATTCGTCGGCGGCGTGAATTACGAGCGGATCGATGAGGCCGGGCTGC
The DNA here is from genome assembly GCA_013214715.1 of Paracoccaceae bacterium. Lineage (GTDB taxonomy): Bacteria > Pseudomonadota > Alphaproteobacteria > Rhodobacterales > Rhodobacteraceae > JABSSB01. Next base: position 4,256 of record JABSSB010000151.1, read on the forward strand.
ATGTCAGCTTTGGCGAGGCGCGCGAGAAACCCACGCTGATCGAAGCCGACACGATCGTCCTATGCGCCGGGCAGCTGTCCGAGCGGAGCCTTGCCGACGCGCTGGAAGCCGAAGGTGTGAGCCCTCATGTGATCGGCGGTGCGGAAGTTGCGGCCGAGCTGGATGCCAAACGCGCCATCAATCAGGGCGTGCGGTTGGCCGCAGCACTTTGAAACAGAGGGAACGCGCGCAGGGGGCATCGACCCCCCTGCGCATGTCGGCCCGCTGACGCGGTCCGAAGCCTGATCAGTCGACCGTGATTGTGATCACCTCGGACATGATGGGCGGGTCATGCGGCACATGGAATGCATCGCCCAAAACCAGTTGCAGCGTATGCGTGCCTGCGGGCAGGTCCAGAGTGGTTTCGGTCTGACCGCCACCGAAATGACGATGATTTTCATCGCCGGGGATAGGATCATCCATATTGTCCCCGGCCTCAGCCCCATAGGGCGCACGATCGACGATCAGATGGTGATGTCCGGTATTGTCCCATTCGACTCCGGCCGGGGCGATGCCCATGCCCACCAGACCAAACCGCACGGTCACCGGCCCGCTGACCGTGTCGCCATCGCTGAGATTGGTGATATAGACCCGTGCATCCGGGTTTGACGGTGTATCTCCTGCCAAAACCGGCGCGGCCAGACCCACTGCAAGAGCCATAGCAAGTATTCCGAAACGCATAACATCCTCCCTAATGTCTCATTTGGATAGATGAACAGTAGCGCGGATTCGCGAGGCCAACGGCAAAATCTGCCCCAATCGCGGCTTTGTGTGGTTTCCGCCCCGGCGACGATGCCTGACAATATCCCGAGATTATCCTTACCGCCGCCGCGTTCTTGCCCCTTTTGCGACAGATGCTCGTCAGGAACGAAGATTGCCTGATGGACCGCCCATGGACCGCCTGACCGAGATGGAAGCCTTTGCCAATGTCGTGGATCAGGGGGGATTCACTGATGCGGCCAAGAAGATGGGCATTTCCAAATCGGCCGTGTCCAAACATGTCTCATCGCTGGAAGCACGTCTGGGCGCGCGCTTGCTGAACCGCACCACGCGCCGCGTCAGCCCCACGGAAATCGGTCTGGCCTATTACGACCGCGCCCGCCGGGTTCTTAATGACGCGGGCGAGGCAGATGCCCTGGTCACCTCGATGCAATCGGCGCCATCCGGCACGTTGCGCGTATCGGTCGCCACCGATTTCGGGGTCAATCACCTCTCACCCATCCTGTCGGATTTCCTGAAGGACTACCCCGACATCACTGTCAACATGGTGCTGAACAACCGCTATGTAGAACTGATTTCAGAAGGCTTCGACGTCGCCATTCGCATTGGCGAGTTGGAAGACAGCACTCTGCGGGCACGCAAACTGGCCGAAACCACGCGGCGGATGATCGCCTCTCCGTCCTACTTCGCCACACATGGACGCCCGCAAAAAATCGACGATCTCAACCTGCACAAGCTGCTGCATTATTCCAGCCAATCGAACGGTTCGGTCTGGAAACTGACCTCTCCCACCGGGGAAAAGCGCCAAGTGCGCACTGCCGGATGGCTCAGCGTGAATGACGGACAGTCCCTGCTGAACGCCGCCATTGCCGGGCTGGGTATCGCCTATCTGCCCAATTACCTTTACGCGCAGGCGATGGAAGATGGTCTGATCGAAGAAGCCATGCCCGCCCTGCCAGTTGAAACGCAGGGGATTTACGCGGTCTACCCGCCGGGGCGGTTCACCCAACCCAAGGTGCGCGCCTTCATCGATTTTCTGGTCGAGGCGTTTTCCAGCAAAACAAACGCGGGCTGGTAAGGCTCAGCGCGGCATCAGCACCGCTTCGACCCGGCGGTTCTGTGCCGCGCGCGCAGGATCGGTCAGCGGTGCAATGGGCAGCAGATACCCGGCACCTTCGGCGTCAATGCGGTCGGGCGCGATGCTGTAGCTGTCGATCAGATATTGTCGCACAGCCTGCGCACGAGCGCGCGAAATCTTGAGATTGGCGGCCAACGTCCCGTCGGCGTCGGTATGGCCGACAAGGGTGATCCGCAGATCAGGCCTGTCGATCAGCAGATTGGCCAGATCCCGCAAGGCGGCCACAGAGCCGTTGGACAAGGTCGCCGCCCCGCTGTCAAATTGGACGCCGTCCAGAACAACTCGCCCCAATTGCAGCAACCGATCCGCGAGTGGCATCTCAGCTTCTGCAGAGGGCAGCGGCACGGGCGGCTTTCCGGTTTGATCTGGCGTGGTGCTTGTGGTGGCGATGGCGGGATCGACGGCGGCTAGCGCGCGACTGATCTGCACAAACCCCGACACCCCGGACCGGCTGACCAGAACAAGGATTGCATCTCCCTCTTTCCGGGCCGCAAACGCGCGGAAATCGCGCAGGTTCAGAAACATGTCCGGTGCCGGAACGACCTGCACCTGCCGCCGAAAATCAAACCCGCCACAGGCCCGATCCGCACAATCCAGCAGAACGCGATACCCCTGCTCAATCAACACCTCCCGGATGGGCATCAGCATAGCCAGAACGGGCGGCACCTCACCGCCATCTTCCGCAGGGATTTGCCAGCTTTGCGTGGTGACACGGCCATCCACCGACACCGCTGGCAAGCTGTCGCGCGTGGCCGGTCCGATGGGCAAACGCAGCGTTTCCAACGGGGCAACCCGGTCAAATCGAAGTTCGGCCCCCACAGGGATCGGCAAAGGCAACGGATCTTCCGCCGCCACAGGCCCAGCAAATGTAAGGCCCAGCAAAACAATAGGCCAAGCGCGGTACCACACCTTAGCGCGCCTGCGCGTGATAGGGATCATTGGGGCGCATATCGGTGGCGCTGGCAACCCGATTGGACATGTTGAAAAAACCCGTAACATTCGCAATGTCCCAGATGTCGCGGTCAGTGAAGCCATGCGCACGCAGCGCGGCGCGGTCCGTTTCTTCGATGGTGGCCGAGGCCGTGGTGACCTTGGCCGCAAAATCCAGCATCGCCCTTTGGCGCGGCGTGATATCCGCGACCCGGTAATTCATCACCATCATTTCGCCCAGTTTCGGATCGCCCGACAGCTCTCGCACGGCGGCGCCATGGGCGACCTGGCAATAGAAACAGCGATTGATCGAACTGACGACCACCGCGATCATCTCACGCTCAAGCTTGGTCAGCGCGCTGTCGCCCAGCATCAGGTCGTTATACATGGCGGTGAAGGCGTTCAGCTTTTCGACGTCAAAAGCATAGGCCTTCAGCACATTCGGTACCATGCCCAGCTTGTCTTCGCAGATGTCAAAATACTTCTGCGTCGCCTCAGGCAGCGGGTCCATCATTGGCAGGTCAAGCGCGGTGGGTTGATCACTCATAGTCATTTGGTCCTTGGAATTCAGGGCGTCACCGCCGAATACGGTAATGATAGCCGCCAGCAGACGCCATATCGAGAGAGGCATAAAGCGCATTGGCCGCGGTATTGGCGCGGGTGCAAAGCACCGTAAGACGCTGCGCCCCCTGCGCTGCCGCCCAATGGGCCGCGCCACGCATCAGCCACGCACCCATGCCGTGCCGCCGATGGGCAAGACAGATTTCTACGGCATGCACCATGGCGCTGTTGCCGTTACAGGCGACAAACCCGGCCCCGGCAGGTTGATCATTGCGCCGCGCCAGCAAGGCCGCTTTCGGCCCCGGCACCCGACCCATGATCGCCACACGTTCCGGACCGATGCCGCCAATGGCCCAAATCTCGCAGGTGATCGCCAAAGGCTCCCAATGGGCAAAGATCGTTACCCGCGGTATCGCCAGATCGGTCAGCAGCTCGACCGGGCAGGTCCACAGCGCCACCGGTTCATGCAGAGCATACCCGCGTGACACCAGCGCCGCATCCAGATCCTCCTGCCCTGGCAGCACCATGAACAGAGCAGGCTGGCCAATCTTGGCCTGAGCGCCCTCGGCCAGGTCGATATCGGCCTCGCTCCAGCCATCCGACAGCGTCGCGGCAGAGACCCGGTTGCCGCCGCGCTGCCCATGCCGCAGCAACAGCGGGCCGCGCTGCTCGAACCGGGCAGCCGGCCAGGTGGCGTCGATCAACTGGAGCAAACCGGCCCCGTCCATCACGCAAACAACGCCAGAAGCTGGCTGCGCGCCTGCCCGATCATCGCGGCATCCTGCCCGCGCAGCACCACATTGGCCCCAAGGACACCATCCTTGTTGAACGGATAGCAGCCCAGTGACAGATCCGGGAAGGCCTTGGCGACCTCACCCAAAGGACCGGCGATCTCTCCTTCAGGGCGTTCGATGCGGAGCGTGTCGGAAATCAGCGGCTGCCCCCCGGTCAGGCCGGGCAGCACGCTGTCGACCATCGCGCGAAAAACCGAAGGCACCCCGGCCATGACATGCACGTTTTCGATAGTGAAGCCCGGCGCGGTCGAGACCGGGTTGTCGATCAAGGCTGCCCCGTCAGGGATACGCGCCATGCGCAGGCGCGCCGCGTTCAACTCCTGCCCAGAGCGTTGATAATGCGCCTCAAGCAAGGCGCGCGCATCCGCACGCACATCAATCGGCCGGTCAAACGCGGCGGCCACGCAATCGGCGGTGATATCGTCATGGGTCGGCCCAATCCCGCCCGAGGTAAAGACGTGATCATAGGTCGCCGACAGCCCTCGCACCGCCGCGATGATCGCATCGGGATCATCACTGACCACCCGCGCCTCTTTCAAATCAACGCCGATCTGGGTCAGCACGCCCGCCAGATGATGCATATTGGCGTCGCGCGTGCGGCCAGACAGGATTTCATCGCCGATCACAAGCATGGCAGCCGTAGGGTTGGGCATGGGGCTCTCCGAATTATGCCCGCAAGACCATAAACCGCTGCGCCCGCGCTGCAAGCCTATCGGGCACAATGAGCGCGCTGTGTCTTGTCGTCACAGGACGCTTAGCTGCGTCTTGAGGGTTGGCGAGCCGGCTGCTGCCACGATCAAACTGGCACAGCATTCATCGGCAAGGCGTGGATTGTTTGTCTTCGGCGTTTCAAATACAATCGATTGCCCCCCCAAACCCCGCGACATGGGCTGCTCTGGCACTTGGCAGGGATTTGACCTATATGCACCACGTGAGATTTCTGGAGAGACTCTTGGACAAAACCCGCAGCCGCAAGACCCGGGACGGCATCCGGATTTATGAGCAGGCCGATTTCGCCGGGATGCATGTCGCCGGCGCTTTGGCCGCGCGCATTCTCGACGATGTGGCCCAGCATGTCTTTCCCGGCCAAACGACCGAGGCGATCGACCGTTTGATCACGCATATGGTCGAGGAGGCCGGGGCAACCTCGGCCACGATCGGCTATAAGGGGTATCAGCACGCCTCCTGTATTTCGGTGAACCATGTGGTCTGTCACGGCATCCCGGGGCCAAAGGTTTTGAAGGATGGCGACATCCTGAATATCGACGTCACGGTGATCGTGGATGGGTGGTATGGCGATACCTCGCGCATGTATGTGGCCGGCAAATTGCCGCGCAAAGCCGAACGGCTGATCCAGGTCACACATGACGCGCTGATGCTGGGGATCGAAGCGGTGAAGCCCGGTAATACATTTGGCGATATCGGGCATGCAATCCAAACCTATGTCGAAGCGCACCGCATGTCCGTGGTTCGCGATTTCTGCGGCCATGGATTGGGTCAGGTGTTTCACGCGCCGCCCAATGTCCTGCATTATGGACGTCCGGGGACCGGCGCGGTTTTGGAAGAGGGCATGTTCTTCACCATCGAACCGATGGTCAATCTGGGCCGGCCCGAGACAAAGACGCTGGCCGATGACTGGACCGCAGTGACCCGCGACAAATCGCTCTCGGCGCAGTTTGAGCATTCGGTCGGCGTGACCTCGGATGGGGTGGACATCTTTACTCTCTCGCCCGCTGGTCTGTTCCACCCAACCTATCAAAGCTGATCCGGCCCCTCCCGCCCGGCATTGCGCATCACAGATGCGCCGCTGCGCGGTTGGGTAAGACGCGCGCCGCTGCGCGGCGCGCGGAAGCGTCCTTTGGCCGCTGGCCTCCGGCGGGGGTATTTTTCAAGAAAAGAAAAGACGGGCGCGGCCAAAGGCCCAGCCGCTTGCTCAATCTGTGCGCAGGCCAAACCCAACGGCGACCATTGGGATGCATTTGACGGGATGTCGGGCGGTTCGCTGCCTTGGGCAAACTGTTGCGAGGCGCCAGAAAACGGCGGCAAAGTGATCCCCTTTGACCGGTGCTGGACACTGGACAGCTGACTGCTCTTGACCACCCGGCAGGATAATGTTCAGTTTGATAGGACCCGATTTGTCATATTTAGACGCCATGTCATGCAGTGGATACTCCAGGATTTTGAGGACACTCGGAAAATGGCCGACACGCTCGATTGGCTTGGTATTGCTTATACTTGGCATAAAGTGGTGCCGTTTGTCGGTGAGCTGACACCGCCTCCCGCCATCAAAGACCCGAACGCGGTCGTGCTGTTCGGCTCTTACAGCCTTTGGCGATACGCACAGACGCACGACCTTCAGCCCGGCGTCTTCAAGATAAGGCCTTTCGTGCACGAGACGCCCTGGCATCCGTTCCTCCTGAATGGCGCGGACGCTCTTTTCCTGACGCTGCGAGATATTCCTGAGCAGCTCCCGGATGACGGAAAACGCTGGTTTCTGCGCCCGATCGACGACAGCAAAGAAGCGCCGGGACAGGTCAAGACAACAGGCGACATCATAGACCTGGCCAAAAAAGTGATCGCGCTCGCAGACCATGAAATACCCAAAGGCTCGTTGCGTCATGATACAGAATTGATGTTCACGAAACCTGTGCGCATTCTCAAAGAATGGCGCATGTGGGTCGTCATGGACGAGATTGTCACCTCCTCACTCTATAAAGAGGGATCACGTGTGGTGTATCGACATGACGTTGATGCGGATGTGTTGGAGTTTGCCAAGAGGTTGGTTCTTGCAAATCCCGGCTACTCCCCCGCTTACGTCATGGATATCTGCCGCACTGACGACGGGCTGAAGATGCTTGAAACAAATTGCATCAACGCTGCGGGGTTCTATGCGGCCGATCTATCGAAGCTGGTGATGTCGATCGACGCGATTTCACAGCGCCACATCAAAACCTGACATAGCCACCTGTGCCGCGATAAGACGCCCCGGTGCCACGCAGCGGAAAGTAAGGCGCAGTTTCGCAACATCTTCGGCCGGGAACCTCCGATGCGGCAACCGGAGGCACAGTTCATGTTGCGTTCATAGGCGTGAGAGCGCCGCAAGATCCGGGCGGACGCTATTTGGGGTTGTCACCCGCCGGGCTGCGACGCGACCAGGTCGCGCACATCCTGAACCAGGCCCGCGCCATTCATCCCGTTTGCCTCAGCTTCTGCGATCCAGTCGGTGATCACCGCGTCTCCCAAGGCTTTGACCCGGGCCGTTTCCGCCTCAGACAGTGTGGCCAGCTCATTGCCAGAGGCCGCCATCAAGGCGCGCCCCTCACGGTCACCGATATCATGCGCGCGCCCGGCCCAGGCGCTGGTCTCGGCGCCGGAATTGGCATCGATCACGGCCCGCAGATCATCAGGCAGGCTGTCATAGCTGTCGCGATTCATCGCCCAGATGAAAAACAGGTTATAAAGCGAGCGATCACCCGCCACATCCGTATGGCTGTCGGTCAGTTCATCAAGCTTCAGTGACGGCGACATTTCCCAAGTGATCACACCGCCATCCACGACCCCGCGCGACAGGGCTTCGGGAAAGGCGGGCACAGGCATCCCAACCGGGTTCGCACCCAACCGGTCCAACAGCAGCGTGGCCGCGCGGGACGGGCCGCGCAGGTTCAGCCCGGCAAAATCTTCGACGGTTTCAATCGCCGGTCCCGTTTTATGCACCAGCCCCGGCCCGTGCATATGCGCTGCGATCAGATGCACATCAGCGAAATCATCTAAAAGATGTTTTTGCGTGAACGCCCATGCCACGCGGCTGGCCTCTTCCCCGGATTTGCTGACCATGAAGGGCAGTTCCAGCGCCTCAGCCTCTGGGAAACGGCCGGGTTGATAGCCGGGGATGACCCAACCGCCATCAATCGCTCCGTCGCGGATCAGATCATATTGGTTTGCGGCCGAGCCACCCAACTGCATGAAAGGGTAGATCTCGACCTTGATGCGCCCGTCGCTTTCGGCTTCGACCTTGCGCGCCCAGGGTTCAATGAAATGCTTGGGGTTGGCGGAATTGGGGGACACGAAATGCTGAAACCTCAGCGTCACCTCCTGCGCGTGCAGGGGCATGGCCAATGCCAGCGCGGCAAGGGTCAGAACGGTGCGGATCATAGGGGCGGCCTTTGCATTGTGAGAGTTGCGCCGCATAAACCATCGGTCCGGTTCAAGGGCAACCGGGGTTGCCACGTCACCTTGGCCCCTGTCACCTGTTCCGTGTGAGCACCCACTCCAAAGCCTGATCCAGCCGGTCATAGCCCCAGAATATTTCTCCATCCTCGCTGCGGAACATGGGGGCGCCAAAGATGCCATGGGCCACGGCGGCCTCGGTCTGGGCGCGCAACCCGGATTTGACAGCGTCTGATTGCGCAGCAGCCCAGATCTGATCCGGGTCATGGCCCTGCTCGGTCAGCAACGCGCTCAGCGCCGAGCCATCCGTCAGGTCCATGCCCGCCCCGAACTCCGCCGCATAAACCGCCCGGCTGAACGCGGCGCGGGCGCCATCATCCGGCAAAGCCAAAGCCAGCCGTGCGGCCTGCAAGCCGTTTTGCGGAAACGGATCGGGCCGGACAAAGGACAGGCCTTCGGCGTCGCAAATCCGCGCCATGTCCCGCCACATATAGGCGCCTTTGACCGGTTGCAGGTTGAAGGGAGAGCTGTCCCAGCCCTGCGCCCGAAAGATCGGACCCAGCAGGAAGGGTTGCCAGCGCACAGTCACGCCGCGCGCTGCAGCGCGCGCCTCGACCCGCATGGCGGCCGGATAGGAATATGTGCTGGCGAATTCATACCAGAATTCGACGACTGGGTGGTCATCCGTCATGGGCAGGTCCAGTCACTTTCATCACGATTGGGGCGCGTCATCCTCATCCGCCTGCGCGGGGTTGTTCAGCATGGCCAAAAGCAGCGTGCTGCCCTGATAGGGGGTAATCGCATCATGGATGAAAACCGGCTGCCGCGTCTGTGGCGCCTTGGTCCTGGCCTGAGCGGGCCGCTCCGCCTGCCTCTCACACGCGCGCCAACCGCGCCATCCGGTCCATGTGGCTTCCATAAGATGACGCATAGCATGAAAGCGTAGCCGCGTCAGCCGATTTGCAGCAAACCCACCACGTCCGACATTTCCTGAATGACACTTGCCCCCTGCGCAGCCAGCGCTGCGCCATCGTCAAAAGCTGCAAAGCCGATACACCCCATCCCGGCCCGCTTTGCCGCCAAGGCGCCTGTTGGGCTGTCTTCGATCACAACACAGGACGCAGGCGTGATCCCAAACCGCGCAGCCGCGGTCAGAAACATATCAGGTGCGGGTTTGGCCGTGCCCAGCTCATGGGCCGAGAACATGACGCTTTCAAATCGGGACCAAAGGCCCGTCTGGCCCAATGTGATCTGCATCTTGGCGCGGCTCCCATTTGAGGCCACGCAGCAGGGAATGCCTGCCCTGTCCAAAGCCGACAGAACCTCAAGGACGCCCGGCACCGGATCAACGCCCTGCCGCAGCGCGTCGAACATGTCGACATAGACCTCGTCGATCCAATCCTTGGGCAAATCCGCCCCCAATTCACGCGCTTTGGCTTCGACTTCGGGCATGGACGACCCAACAAAGGCGGCCATGCTCTCTTCAACCGTAAGGGTCAGCCCATGTCGCGCCAGATTCGTGGCCATGGCATGGTTGCTGACCTTTTCGCTGTCGACCAACACACCGTCGCAGTCAAAGATCACCAGATCGGGTCGTGTCATGATGGCTCCAGAAAGGTGACATGCGTGTCGCCAAAGCGGCGCTGATCCATCAGCGCAAAGCCCTCAGGCGCCTCTTGTGGGGCATTTTCTTCGAAAACGATCAACGCCCCCGGCGCGATCCAGCCGGCACGCCTCGCGGCGTCCAACGCCGGCAAGCCCAAGGATTTGCCATAAGGCGGGTCGAGGAAGATCAAATCAAATCCCGGACCGTCACAGGGACGTAGCTTTGTGGCATCGCGGGCGACCAGCCGCGCTTCGTCCCGCACATCCAATAGACGGATATTGTCGCGGATCAGCGCCTGCGCCTTGCGCCCGTTTTCGACAAGGCACAGGCTCTCGGCCCCGCGCGACAAAGCCTCGAACCCCAAGGCACCCGTCCCGGCAAAAAGGTCAAGCACCCGCGCCCCATCAATCGCGCCGCGGCTGGTCAGGATGCTGAACAGGCTTTCGCGCACGCGGTCCGTGGTCGGACGCAGATGCGCCGCGGCATCGCCTTTGCCCACCGGCGTCAAGGCCCGCCCGCGAAACCGCCCGGCGACAATCCTCACGCGCGCATCAGCGCTTTGAGGTCTGCAGCCGGGTCGGCCACGACAGCCGGATCCGCATTCTTTCCGCCGTCGATCAGACGTTTGCCGACCATGTAATCCCGCGGCGCATTCATCGCATCTACGGCCAGCAGATCGCCACCACGATAATACCAGAAAGAGACCGACGCGGTTCAGTGGTCGGGCCACAAGTTTCCAATTCGCAAGATCGCGGGAGTGAAAGATCTGCAC
>JABSSB010000152.1 GCA_013214715.1 Paracoccaceae bacterium
CCAGAACCAGATGGGCGATTCTCTGGTCTTCGAAGGAAAAACCTTTTGGGAGATCGTCGAGCGTCGGGTCGCAACGACCCCGGATGCTCCGATGCTCCTCGACGAACACGATCGTCAGCTCACCTTCAGCGAATACAAGTTGGCGGCTTTGGTCGCGGGGCGGGCTGGGGCGGATGTGATTCTGGCCGATGAAGATCTGCGCATGGGCGGGCGACTTCTGGCCGAGATCGACCAGATTGATGGGCTGCCCGGGCCGGAATGGGCCGAAACGGTTCTGGCTGAGCTTTCAGCGATGGACAATGTCCGTCTGATGCCACGCACCGCTGTGACCGGGGTCTATGATGGCGGCACCTACGGGGCTTTGGAACAGCCCGGTGGGGCCGGCGGGCCAGAAGCGTGTTTTTGGCGGATCGTTGCCAAGCGTTCGCTGCTGGCAGCGGGCGCTATTGAGCGTCCGGTGGCGTTTCGCAACAATGATCGCCCGGGCATCATGATGGCAGGCGCCGTGCGCGCCTATCTCAACCGCTGGGGTGTGGCGCCGGGCAAATCGGTGACCGTGTTCGGCAATAATGACGGCGCGCATCGCACAGCGCGCGATCTGATTGCGGCGGGCGTGCATGTCGCCGCGGTGATCGACAGCCGCCACGACGGCGCCGTGATGGGCGATTATCGCGTGATACGGGGTGGGCAGGTCTGCGACGCGCAGGGTCGCAAGCGGCTTGAAGGGATCACCGTCCGCACCGCCAGCGGTGAAGATCGCATTTCGACGGATTGTCTCGCCATGTCGGGCGGGTGGAACCCGTCGGTCCATCTGACCTGCCATATGAACGGCCGTCCGCTCTGGCAGCAGGACATTCTGGGCTTTGTGCCCGATCCCGATGCCGTGCCGGGATTGGAGGCGGCCGGGTCTTGCAACGGAGCCTTTGCTACCGCGGACTGTCTGGCCGAAGGCGCTGCGGCTGCGGGCCGGGCCTTGCAGGCGATGGGCTATAGCATGCCTGATGTGACGCCGCCGCAAGCCGAAGATGCGCCCTATCGCTTGGCAGACCTGTGGGCAGTTGGTGGCAAAGGCCGGGCCTGGCTGGATTTCCAGAACGATGTCACCGTCAAGGATGTCAAACAGGCGGCTGTCGAAAACTTCCGCTCGGTCGAGCATATGAAACGCTATACCACGCAAGGCATGGCGACTGATCAGGGCAAGAACTCCAATGTCGCTGCTTTGGCCGTGTTGGCGGATGCCACGGGGCGCGGCATCCCTGAGACCGGAACAACCACGTTCCGCCCGCCTTTTGTCCCTGTGCCAATCGCGGCTTTGGGCGCAGGGGCGCAGGGCAAGGGCTTCGCGCCAGAGCGGTTCACGACCTCTCACGCCGCAACAGCGGATCGCAAGGCCCCGATGATCGAGGCCGGTTTGTGGTATCGCCCCAGCTATTTCCCCGAGGAGGGAGAAACCACCTGGCGCGAAAGCTGCGACCGGGAAGTCAGGATGGTACGCGAAGCGGTGGGGATCGCGGATGTCTCGACCCTTGGCAAGATCGATATTCAAGGCCCAAATGCGGCGGAATTGCTGAACTTTGTCTATGCAAATGGCTTTACGACGTTGAAGCCGGGGCGCGTTCGCTATGGCTTGATGCTGCGCGAAGACGGGCATGTGATGGATGACGGCACCACCGCGCGATTGGGTGAGCACCATTATTTGATGACCACGACCACTGCCGCCGCCGGTCAGGTGATGCGGCATCTGGAATTTGTCTCCCAGGTTCTGAAACCGGGTTGGGAGGTGGCGCTCGCTTCTGCCACCGAGCAATGGGCGCAGTTTGCCATTGCAGGGCCCAAGGCCTGGGCGGTTCTGGATCAGATCCTCGACACTCCGCCTAACCGGGAAGAGTGGCCCTTCATGTCGTGTGGGCCTGTTCAGGTCGGCGGCGTGGACGGGCGACTTTTCCGGATTTCTTTCTCGGGCGAATTGGGGTTCGAACTGGCGGTGCCCGCGCGATTTGGCACGTCGCTTTTTGACGCGTTGGTCGAAACTGCCGAAAGCCTTGGCGGCGGCGTCTACGGGATGGAGGCGCTGAACGTCCTTCGGATCGAAAAAGGGTTCATCACCCATGCCGAAATCCACGGGCGCACCACTGCTTTTGATATCGGGATGGGACGTATGGTCTCGGAAAAGAAAGACTGCATCGGCAAGACAATGTCCAAACGTCCCGGACTGCTGGACCCGCAGCGCGAGAGGCTGGTCGGGCTGGAGCCCGTGGGCGAAAAGACGCAGCTTTTGGCCGGGGCGCATCTGTATCCTACGGAGGGTGACGTCACACCGCAGGCCGATCAGGGCTATCTGACCTCGGTCGCCTATTCGCCCACGCTGGGCCATCCGATCGCGTTGGCTTTCGTCAAGGGCGGTCCGGAGCGGCATGGTGAGACCTTGCGCATGGTCGACAAACTGCGGGGGGTCGAAACGCTGGTGGTCCTGCGCGATCCCGTATTCTTTGATCCTGAAGGAGGGCGCGTCCGTGCGTGATCTGACCCCCCAAAGCCCCGCGCAGGGTCTGGTGCCGCTGAGCATCGGTTCGGTCAGCTTGAGCGAAGCAGAGCTCGGCGCCATAACATTGCTGACCCCGTGGCGTGGGCAGGACGATGCGGCCGCGGCCGCGCTGAAGGCCGCGCATGGCATGGCGATGCCCGCGGCCGGTCGCGCCACAGGCAAAGAAGGCGCGCGCGCGATCTGGTTCGGCAAGGATCAAATCATGCTGGCCGGGCCGGAGCCTGATGCGCGCCTTGCGGCACATTGCGCCTTGGTCGACCAATCAGATGCTTGGGCTTGCTTGAGGCTGGAAGGCGATGCGGTGGAGGCCGTGATGGCGCGGCTTGTGGCTGTCGATCTGCGGCAGCGTCACTTCAAACGCGGCCACGCGATCCGCAGCGATCTGGGCCATATGCCTTGTTCCGTCACGCGGGTTGGCGATAAGGCCATGTTGATCATGGTGTTCCGGTCAATGGCGAAAAGCGCGGTGCATGAGCTGCGCAATGCGATGGAAGCCGTGGCCGCACGCGGGTAACCTTGGTCACGTTTCACGATTCGACCAAAGAGGCCCAAGATGCTCAGACCTTCCGCGATTGCTTTGACCCTGATCCTGCCACTATCCGTGCAGGCGCAGTCCAAACAGGAGGATTGCGGATATCAAGGGCAGGTCGCCAAAGCCATTCAGGACGCGCGGCTGGCGCGGGTCAAGGAAGGTGATGTGGCGAGCCATATTGCCGCGCAAAGCCCAAGCTGGCCTGACAAATACAACACGGCCATCCCGTTGATGACGCCCTGGGTTTATGAACAGCGCATGCGGGATCTGCGCCGCGAGGATCTGGGTGTGCTATGGACGACGATGTGCATGGCGGGCTGACAGGTCTTGGCAGGGCTGCGCTGGCGCGCCATATACTAAATCATGAGTCTGCCCCCCGGATTTCTTGACGAGCTGCGCAACCGCACATCCCTGTCGGATGTGGTGGGTCGCAAAGTGGTTTGGGACAGCCGCAAATCACAGCCCGGCAAGGGCGATATGTGGGCGCCGTGCCCGTTTCATCAGGAAAAAACCGCCTCTTTCCATGTCGATGACAAGAAAGGGTTTTACTATTGTTTTGGCTGCCATGCGAAGGGCAATGCCTTCAATTTCATCATGGAAACCGAAAACGTCCCCTTCATGGAGGCCGTTGAAATTCTGGCCCGCGAGGCCGGGATGCAGATGCCGGCCCGCGATCCTCGCGCGCAGCAGAAAGCTGATCGCCACGCGCAATTGGTCGATGTGGTCGAAGAGGCCACGCAGTTTTTCCGGCTTCAGCTGAAAACGGGCGCAGGGTCCGATGCGCGGGCCTATCTGACGCGGCGTGGCCTGTCAGAAGCGGCGCTGGACCGGTGGGAGATCGGGTTTGCCCCCGACGCGTGGCAGGGGTTGTGGGATCATCTGACCGGCAAAGGCATCGCCGCCGATCTGATCCTTGAGGCTGGGCTGGCCAAACCGTCGCAGAAAAAAGATCGCCCCTATGACACCTTCCGCAACCGGATCATGTTCCCGATCCGGGATTCGCGGGGGCGTGGGATGGCTTTCGGCGGGCGTGCGATGGACCCCGGAGACAATGCCAAATACCTCAATTCGCCAGAAACGCCGCTGTTTGATAAATCTCGTGTCCTGTTCAACCACGGACCAGCCCGCGCCGCATCCGGCAAGGGCCAGCCTTTGATCGTCGCCGAAGGCTATATGGATGTGATCGCGCTGAGCGAAGCGGGGTTCGCAGCGTCTGTCGCGCCGCTGGGCACGGCGGTGACCGAACATCACTTGCAGCTTTTGTGGCGCATGTCTGATGAGCCGATCATCGCTCTGGACGGGGATACGGCCGGGCTTCGGGCGGCGATGCGGACAGTTGATCTGGCGCTGCCGCTGTTGCAGGCGGGCAAATCCTTGCGCTTTGCTATCATGCCCGACGGGCAGGACCCGGACGATCTGCTGCGGGCCAAAGGGCCGGATGCTGTGCGCGCGGTTCTGGAGGCGGCGCAGCCATTGGTCGATCTGCTGTGGCGACGTGAGACCGAAGGCAAAAGCTTTGACAGCCCGGAACGCAAGGCGGCCTTGGACAAGGCACTGGCAGATAAAACCCGCTTGATCCAGGATCCCGGACTGCGCGGGCATTATGATCAGGCGCTGAGAGATCTGAAATGGCAGTTGTTTCGCGCCCGCCCGAAATCCGGTGCGCAGCAGGGCAAGACGCCGTGGCGGCGCGGCGCGATGCCCAGCCTGCCTACGGCCTCAACCAAGACATCGCCCCATGTCACCGGCGGACCAGAGCTTGAAGCCGAATTTCACCAGCGTGCTGTGCTGGCGGCCGCGCTTGTGACCCCGGATGTCGTGATCGAATTCGAACATCGGATTGCCTCCATGCGCTGCACCGATCCGGATATGGACCGGCTACGGGCGCTGATCCTGACCCATGCGATCACCGACCCGGACAATTTGCGCGATATTGTCGTGAATGATCTGGGTCAGGGTGCTCTTGAAAAACTTCTGTCGCATCGCCATGTCGCGATCAGCCCGGCGATGCGCCGACCCGGGGATTTGGATATCGCCCGGATGACACTCTCGGAAGAGCTGGCCAAGCTTGATGCTCAGGCCGGGCTGAAGACAGAAATGGCAGAGGCTGTTGAAGACCTTTCAGATCTGCCGGATGAAACCCTGTCATGGCGCCTGAATGAGGCTGCCGAAGCCGCCAATAACGCGCGGCGCAGTCAGCATGAGGATAAGGCCGTATATGACACTGCCGAAAACGGGTTGAGGATCAATCGTGCCGAACGGGCCGCACTGGATGCGTTGCTTTCGCGCATCCGCGGCGACAAGCCGTCGGGCTAAAACGCGTTTTGCACAAGAATCTCGCCCCGGAACCAGATAACACTATATGCGAATCACCGCCCTTCTGGTGATTCGGTGACCGAATCGCCCCGTTGCCCTCTCAGGAGCCCATGAATGGCCGCCAAAGATAACGACGACCGCAAGACCGAAGACCAGGAACCTGAAATCTCGCTCGACATGAGCCAAGCCGCCGTCAAGAAGATGATCGCCGAGGCTCGCGAGAAAGGTTACATCACCTATGACCAGCTTAATCAGGTTCTGCCGCCCGATCAGGTAAGCTCGGAACAGATCGAAGATGTGATGTCCATGCTCTCTGAGATGGGCATCAATATCATCGAAGACGAAGAAGCTGAGGAAGAGGAGGCCCAGAACAAGGGCTCAACCGAGGTTGCCACCACCAATGACACGCGCGAAGTCGCCGTGGCCGGTGCGCAGACCGAAAAGCTGGATCGCACCGATGATCCGGTGCGCATGTATCTGCGCGAAATGGGCAGCGTTGAGCTTCTGTCGCGCGAGGGCGAGATCGCGATTGCGAAACGGATTGAGGCCGGCCGCAACACGATGATCTTGGGTCTGTGCGAAAGCCCGCTGACCTTTCAGGCCATCACCATCTGGCATGATGAATTGCTGTCCGAAGACATCCTTTTGCGGGATGTGATCGATCTGGAAACCACCTTTGGCAACCAGATGGATGAAGATGGCGGCGTCGAAGAGCCGCTGGTCGATGCGTCGAACGTGCAGGCGCAGCAGAAACCGGCTAATGATAACGGTCCGGAATATGATGCTGACGGCAACCCGATTGCCCGCGACGATGACGATGACGAAGACGATCAGGCCAATATGTCCCTCGCCGCGATGGAAGCGGCGCTGAAGGATCAGGTTCTGGCCACTCTGGAGCAGATTTCGTCGGATTATGCCCAATTGTCCGAAATGCAGGACAAACGCATTTCCGCCACGCTGAACGAAGACGGGTCGTTCTCCGAGGCAGAGGAAGAAAAGTATCAGGCGCTCAGAGCCGAGATTGTGCTGCTGGTGAATGAGCTTCATCTGCATAACAACCGGATCGAAGCGCTGATTGACCAGCTTTACGGCATCAACCGTCGGATCATGTCCATCGACAGTTCCATGGTAAAGCTGGCCGATCAGGCGCGGATCAACCGCCGGGAATTTGTCGATGCCTATCGTGGGCGCGAACTGGACCCGAACTGGTTGGGCGAGATGAGCGAAAAGCCAGGTCGCGGCTGGCAGATGTTCATTGAGCGCTCGTCAGACAAGGTCGAAGATCTGCGCGCCGACATGGCGCAGGTTGGGCAATATGTCGGCCTTGATATTCCTGAATTCCGCCGCATCGTGCAGCAGGTT
Organism: Paracoccaceae bacterium; assembly: GCA_013214715.1. Taxonomy (GTDB): domain Bacteria; phylum Pseudomonadota; class Alphaproteobacteria; order Rhodobacterales; family Rhodobacteraceae; genus JABSSB01. The sequence goes on from JABSSB010000152.1 coordinate 6,756, forward strand.
CAAAAAGGCGAGAAAGAGGCGCGGCAGGCCAAGAAGGAAATGGTCGAAGCCAACCTGCGTCTGGTGATTTCGATTGCCAAGAAGTACACGAACCGCGGCCTGCAATTCCTTGATCTTATTCAGGAAGGCAATATCGGCCTGATGAAGGCGGTCGACAAGTTCGAATATCGCCGCGGCTATAAGTTCTCGACCTATGCGACCTGGTGGATCCGGCAGGCGATCACACGCTCCATCGCGGACCAGGCCCGCACGATCCGTATCCCGGTTCATATGATCGAAACGATCAACAAGCTGGTTCGCACCGGGCGGCAGATGCTGCATGAGATCGGCCGCGAGCCGACGCCGGAAGAATTGGCAGAAAAGCTGCAGATGCCGCTGGAGAAGGTGCGTAAGGTGATGAAAATCGCCAAGGAACCGATCTCTCTCGAAACGCCGATCGGGGATGAGGAAGACAGCCAGCTGGGTGACTTCATCGAAGACAAGAACGCGGTTCTGCCGCTGGATTCTGCCATTCAGGAAAACCTAAAGGAAACCACGACACGCGTTCTGGCATCGTTGACGCCGCGCGAGGAACGGGTTCTGCGGATGCGCTTTGGTATTGGTATGAACACCGACCACACTCTGGAAGAGGTTGGTCAGCAATTCAGCGTGACCCGCGAACGCATCCGCCAGATCGAGGCCAAGGCTTTGCGCAAGCTCAAGCACCCCAGCCGTTCGCGCAAGCTGCGGAGTTTTCTGGATCAGTGATCGGCATGACGCCCTCTGTGAGTTGGACAAAAGCAGGGCTATGGCTCTGCTTTTTTCTTGGGGCCAAGGCGAGCGTGGCCTGCGACGGGGACGTGCTGCTGGCCTGTGACATGGCCGGGTCGTCCAAGCAGTTGGAGACCTGTTTGATAGGCGATCGCGTCCGCTATGCGTTTGGAGCTGCTGACATGCCGGACCTGGTGCTTGAGCGCCATGTGCGCGACGTCCTGTACGAGCCGTGGCCGGGCGTCGGGCGGTCGATCTGGCATGTGACGGGCTTCCAGGTTGACGACATCACGTATCGCGTTTTTCTGAATATTGACAGGCTCTCTGATCCGCCGGGCGCGCAGTCTGCGGGTGTCATCGTGGAGCAGAACGGAGAGGAGCTGGCGCGGCTGGACTGCGATCCGGCCACAATTCGCGGTGCGGGCGACCCGTCACCGGTATTTTTCGCCAAAGAAAAGGCGGGTCAGGTTTATGATCGGGACGGTCAGGTTTGGCGCGATCTGCGGTGAGCTGACGCAGGGGGCACCCATCTTGAACCAGCCGAAAAATCACGATCTAGAGAATAGGATATCGCATAACCCGTTTGTGACACTGGTTTTGCTGTCTGGACGTTATGTTATGGACAAAGAACTTGATGTCGGAGGTCTTATGACACGCTCTTTGATCGCAGGTCTGCTTGCAGCGGCTTTGATTGTTCCGTCTCAGGCGATGGCGTTTCGGTCGTGGAACCAGCATGACGTGGTAGATGTGGGCAACGGCGTTTTCGAGGTCATTGCGCGCGTTGGCAACCAGCCGTTGGATTATTGGTGCGCCGCAGGTGACTATGCTCGCCGCGTATTGAATGCCCGTACACCTGACAAAGTTTATGTCTGGAGGCCAGAAGGTCCCTCGACTGTGCGCGCCACCTATCGCGCGGTGCAGTTTTCCATGTCCGTCCCCCCCAGCGGAGTGGCGCCCCCCAGCTTTTCGATCAACGTCAAGAAGGTCGGCGAAAACATGGCCGTGAGCTTTGCCGAAGGTTATTGCACCGATAGCGCGTTCTATTTCCTGGCAGCACCGAACGATCGCTGACCCTTGATCTTGGGGCATGGCAATCAAGACAACGCTACCCATTGCGGTTGAAGCGTATCTGTGGATAACTAAGCGTAAGCCGTCCACAAGACGCCTCATTCCTAGGGAGATTTCCCATGCGTTGCCCGTTCTGCGGAAGCATAGATACCCAGGTCAAGGACTCGCGCCCGGCCGAAGACCATGTCTCGATACGGCGGCGGCGCTTTTGCCCGGCCTGCGGCGGACGTTTTACCACGTATGAGCGCGTCCAGCTGCGCGATCTGGTGGTGATTAAATCAACCGGTCGGCGCGAAGATTTCGACCGGGACAAGCTTGAACGTTCGATCCGCATTTCGATGCAAAAGCGGCCCGTCGATCCAGAGCGGATCGACCAGATGATCTCTGGCATCGTGCGGCGTCTGGAAAGCATGGGCGAGACCGATATTCCGTCGGCACGGATTGGCGAGATCGTCATGGAAGCGCTGGCGCGTATCGACACCGTGGCCTATGTTCGCTTTGCCAGCGTTTACAAGAATTTCCAGGCCGCCGATGATTTTGAAGATTTCGTGCATGAGCTGCGTCCGGGGACACAGCAGGACGAGTGATCGCGACCAACGCGGGTCATCCAATGTCTGACGAAAGATTCATGGCAATGGCGCTGTCCTTGGGACGGCGGGCCCAGGGGCAAACCTGGCCAAATCCGGCTGTGGGATGTGTGATTGTTGCCCATGGGCGCGTGGTTGGTCGTGGTTGGACACAGCCTTCAGGGCGTCCGCATGCTGAACCGGTGGCCCTCGCGCAGGCCGGAGACAAGGCGCGCGGCGCCACGGTCTATGTCACCCTGGAGCCCTGTGCACATCATGGCAAAACACCGCCCTGCGTGGATGCGTTGATCGCCGCCGGTGTGGCGCGCGTTGTGGCGGCCATCGAAGATAGCGATGCGCGTGTGTCCGGGCAGGGCTTTGCCGCCTTGCGCGCGGCCGGGATCGAGGTCACGACTGGTGTTCTGGCAGATGAGGCTGCGGCGGATCACGCCGGGTTTTTTCTGCGGATCGAGCAGGGGCGGCCCTTTGTGACGCTGAAACTGGCAGCGAGCCTTGATGGGCGCATCGCGACCGGCACGGGCGAAAGCAAGTGGATTACGGGACCCAAGGCGCGTCGCGCCGTTCATGCGGTGCGCGCCCGTCACGATGCCGTCATGGTCGGCGCGGGGACCGCGCGCGCCGATGATCCGATGTTGACGGTGCGCGATCTGGGCGTTGAGCATCAGCCGGTGCGCGTGGTGATCTCGCGCCATCTGGATTTGCCATTGCTCAGCCAATTGGCCCGCAGCGCCGATGAGGTTCCGCTGTGGCTGTGTCATGGGCCCGGCGCTGATCCGTCACGGATGGAAGCGTGGCTCAATGTAGGGGCCAAGCTGATCCGTTGTACGGTGCGGGGTGTCCAGCTGGACCCTTTGGACGTGTTGCACCAGCTCGGCGCGGCGGGGTTGACGCGGGTTTTCTGCGAGGGCGGCTCTGCGCTTGCGGCCTCGCTTCTGGCGGCGGATCTGGTGGATGAGATGATCGGCTTCAATGCCGGTCTTGCCATCGGTGCCGAAGGCCTGCCAGCCATTGGGGCGCTGGGACTGGACCGCTTGGCCAATGCGCCCCGATTTGAACTGACCCAGACAACGGCCATTGGCCTGGATGTCATGACGCGGTGGCGCCGCGCGATGGCGTGACATCTTGCGAGCCTGGGCCCGGCCTTGTAGGCACAGCGTCAGACACATGTAATAAGGAGCAGGCCGATGTTCACCGGGATCGTGACCGATTTGGGAGAGATTGTCTCACTGACACAAGAAGGCGATCTGCGCGCCCGTATTCGCACCGGCTATGATACAAGCGGCATCGATATGGGCGCATCCATTGCGTCGGATGGTGTCTGCCTGACCGTGGTTGACCTTGGCCCGGATTGGTATGATGTGCAAGTCAGCGCCGAAACTGTGTCCAAGACCAATCTGGGCAATTGGACCATTGGCAAGCGGGTCAATCTTGAGCGCGCCCTCAAAGTCGGAGACGAGCTGGGCGGGCATATCGTATCGGGCCATGTTGATGGCGTAGCCGAGGTGATCATGGTCTCGGACGAAGGGGACAGCACCCGCGTTCAGTTCCGCGCACCAGAGGAATTTGCCAAATTCATCGCGCCCAAAGGCTCTGTCGCGCTGAACGGCACCTCATTGACCGTCAATGAAGTGCAGGGCGCGGTGTTTGGCGTGAATTTCATTCCACATACCAAAGAAGTCACAACTTGGGGCGAGGTGGCCGTGGGCGACCATATCAACCTCGAGGTTGATACGATGGCCCGCTATGTCGCACGTCTGGCGGAGGCGCAGGGCTAACGCCCCAGCGCCGTGCGCATCCGGGCCGAGCTGCAAAAGCAGCGTTTGGCATATTCCACCTTGCGGAGCGAGCCTCCGTCAAAACCGACGGCCTGGCTGCAATCATCCTGCGTGGCGCCAGCCATCTGAAAGGCGGGCCCGTTCGCGCCCGTGGCGGCGAGCTGGGCATAGGTTGTTACGGCTTCTGTCAAACGGTCGCGCAGGTCTTGCTGCAACTCGGCAGATCCGCCGGCGCTGGCCTTGATCTCCACCGCGCGATAGCTGCGGCAGGCATCAAGGATTTCGCCCAGTGACACTGTGACGCGGCGGTTCACGCGTTCCGGTCCGGTCACATTGACCAGAAGCTGGGTCTTGCCCCGACTTTCGACATCTCCGATGCGATCGACCGTCACCCCGGCAGTGGTCAGTGCGGCGGCAACGTTCCGGGCACGTCGCAGGCCAAGGTCGAAATTGTACCCGCTGGTGCCAACAGCATCGGTATGGCCAATGACGACAGTCGGTTTGTAACTGTCGATCGCGTCAAGCTGGGCTGCGATTTCTGCGACTTTGGCCTTCGCCTCGGCATCCAGCTGGTCGACATCAAAATCGAAATTGACCGTACCAATGGCCTGGGCACTGACCCATCCCGGCAAACACATGGTCATGACACACAGGATCACGCGAAACATACAAGCTTGTCCTTATCCGATGCAGACCCTGTGATCTTTGCGCTCCACCGGATTAAAAACAAGTCCTGATTGCGCCGGGGCCAAGATAGGAAAACCTTGCGGGCTTGCGTCGTTTGCTTACGATGTTGAGTATGTTGTTTCAGGTGATCGGATTGGGGACATGGTGAAACGCTTTGTTGCGGGTCTTGCCGCATTGGTGGGGATCGCTCCGTCGGCGCAGGCTCTGGATTTTCGGGACACGATCCTTTTCGTGCTTGAGACCCATCCCGAAATCTCGGCTGCCGCGGCCAACAAACAAGCTCTTGAATTTGAACTTGATCAGTCCCGGTCGTTTTTCGCACCGCGCTTTGAATTCGAAGCCTTTGGCGGGTCAAGCTACAATGATGGCACAACGACGAATGATCTGACATCATCCGACGACCCGATCACGGGGTATGAGATTTCGGCGCGGATGCGCCAATTGCTTTGGGATGGGTGGGAAACCCGCTCCGAGGTCAACCGCCAGGCCTATCGCGTGGACGCTGCGGCGTTGCGGGTTCTGGAACGGTCCGAAGTTCTCTCTCTCGAAGCGATCCGGATTTATTCGGACGTGCGCCGGACCGAGCAATTACTGGCCTTGGCCCGGCAGAACCTCAGCTATCACGAAGAAGTGGTGCGACGGGTCAATGATGGCGCCCGTCGCGAGGTGCTGTTGCAGTCAGATCTGCGCCAGGCAGAGGAGAGGCTCGCGCTGGCGCAAGACACGGTCGTGGAGTTTGAATTCAACCGTCAGGCGGTGCGCAATGAATTCTTGCAGATCGTCGGCGTTGATGCCGGTCCGGTCACCGCGGTGCCTTCCATTGCCTCGGCCATGCCTGCCAGCCTTGACGCGGCCCTGGCGACGGCGCGGCGCAGCAATCCGACGATCCGCTTTCTGCAGGCCGATGTCGGTGCGGCCGAGCAGCTTGCCGCCCGCACTGATGCCAATCAGTTTCCCAAACTCTTTTTGGAAGCTGATGGGCGGATTGGTCAGGATGTTGGTGGGTTCGTAGGCGCTCGACGGGATGCGCGGGTCGGTCTGGTGCTTCGATATGAAATTCAGGGCACGTCAAAACGGTCGGCTCGGCAAGAACAGTCGCGCCGTGTGAACGAATCCCGGTCGAATTTGCTTCACCAAACCCGCATCGTGGAACGCGAAGTCCGGCAAAGCTGGGCTGCCTTGGAGGCCGCGAAACGGCGGTTTCGGATCATCACGCAGCAGGCCGAACTGGCCTTGGAAGTACGCCAAGCCTATGAACAGGAAATCCTTGTGGGCGCGCGCTCGCTTTTGGACATTTTGAACACGCAGAATGCTTATTTTCAGGCCCAGGCAAATCAGATCAACGCCGCCGCGGTCGAAGTGTTTGCTGAATACCGGGTCCTGGCGGCGGCGGGTATATTGCTGCCGTCGCTGGGGCTGCAGCCACCCGAAGACGCGCTGGTTTACGCGCGCGAGCAAATGGGCGTTCCGGGCCGCAATCGCGATGGCGACGAAGCCCAGATTGATGCTGGAAGTTTCCGCGACTGGCGTCGCTCGATTGGCACAACAGGAGACTGACCATCCCTGACGCTTCGAATGACGCCGCTGTGGACCTGAAGGACTGGCACTTGCCGCGCCCGCCCTCCGATCCGCTTCTGGCGGCTTTGTCTGCGGCTGTGAAACGGTTGGGGCTTGATGCCGGGGCTGACACGCTTGTGGCGGGGCTGCCTTTGCCCGGTGATGGACGTCTGACACCCGGACTGGCCGTCCGCGCGGCCGAGCAACTGGGCCTGCGGGCACGGCTGGTGCGCCGTGCGGCGCGCGATATTCCGGATGCGATCCTGCCAGCCATTGCTCTGCTGCAAGGGCGCGAGGCCGCGGTGATGCTAAAGCGGGACGCAGCCGGTGTGCTGATGCTCTGGCCGTCGCGCGGTGACGATCCGGTTTTGCTGACGCAGGCAGAGTTTGCCGATCTTTATGCGGGTCATCTGATCCTGCTCAGATCAGAGGCAGAGCCGACCGAAGCCACGTCTCCTCGGACCGGTCACTGGTTCTGGGCGCCGGTGCGGCGCTATTGGCGCGACTATATTCAGGTGATCCTTGCGTCGGCCCTGATCAATCTGCTGGCGCTGGCGGTGCCAATTTTCACGATGAATGTCTATGATCGGGTCTTCCCGACGGCCGCCGTCATCACGCTTTGGTCGCTGGTGATTGGTGTGGGCATCGCATTGGCCTTTGATGCGGGGCTCAAGATGCTGCGGGCCGGGGTGGTGGATGCGGTGGGGCGTCAGGTGGATGCGGCTGTCTCGTCCTCCCTGTTTCGGCATATCTCTGACCTCAGGCTTGACCACGCGGGGCCGGGCACCGGAGCATTGCTGAACGGTTTGAAGGATTACGAGACCCTGCGTGACGTGTTTTCATCGCAGACCGTTGCCACGCTGACCGATCTGGTCTTTGCCGCTTTGTTCATCGCAGTGATCGCCTATCTGGGCGGGCCTTTGGCATGGCCGCCGGCCTTGGCCTTGGCGCTGGTGGTCATCGTAGGAGTGGGCCTTTTGCTGCCGCTGCGCCGCGCGGCCGCGGCCGCCCGAGAGACGGGCGCGGCCCGCAACGCCGTTGCGGTCGAAGCCCTGTCCGAGCCCGAAACGCTCAAGGCTGTGGCAGGGCAGGGGCGGATGCAGGCGCGGTGGGAAGAACAGGTCGCCCAATCCGCCCGCGCGCAGGAAGCCAATCGCCGTCTGGCGACATTGGCCACAACGTTAACCGGATTTGCGCAGCAGGCGTCCTCTGTGGCCATTGTGGTGATCGGCGTCTATCTGGCCTTGGACGGTCGGATCACGATGGGGGCAGTGATCGCAGCCATGATCCTGTCGGGGCGCGCACTGGCACCGACAGCGGCGCTGGCGGGCCTGTTTGTGCGCGCCAGTTTTGCTTTGGCGACGTTGCGCAGCCTGACGGATGTGATGGCCCGGCCTTCGGACGCGATGACACAGGTGCCTGGGCTGGATGGGCGGCTCAGCGGTGGTCGGTTTGACGTGAAAGAGGCGGGTCTGACCTATCCGGGCGCGCAAACACCGGCGCTGAGCGATGTGACCCTTTCGTTGCGCGCGCAAGGGGGGCTGG
>JABSSB010000153.1 GCA_013214715.1 Paracoccaceae bacterium
CACCGGCTTCACGGCCAGTTGTTCATACCCGTCGGTGGCGCCTTTGGCAGCGTTGCGGTGGTTGCGCATCACCCGCAACATATGCTGCGCGTTGCGCTCATAACCTGCAAAGGGTCCCAGCTCTCCGGCCATCTCGGCCGAGGTTGCATACGCGGTGCCGGTCATGATCGCCGTCAGAGACCCGGCCAGCGCGCGGCCTTCATCGCTGTCATAGCCCAGGCCAAGGTTCATCAGCAGCCCGCCAATATTGGCATAGCCCAGACCCAGCGTACGGAAGTCGTAAGACAGCTGCGCGATTTCCTTCGAAGGGAACTGCGCCATCGTCACCGAGATTTCCAGCGTCACAGTCCACAGACGCGAGGCGTGGATGTAATCCTCAACCTGGAACACACCATCCTTAAGGAAAGTCAGCAGGTTCATCGAAGCCAAGTTGCAGGCCGTATCATCGAGGAACATATATTCCGAACACGGGTTCGACCCTCGGATCGGACCATCTTCGGGGCAGGTATGCCATTCATTCACAGTGTCATGATACTGAATGCCCGGATCGGCGCAGGCCCAGGCCGCATGTCCGACTTTTCCCCATAGGTCGCGAGCTTTCACCGTCTTGGCGACGGAGCCATCAACGCGGTTTACCAATTCCCAATCTGCGTCTTTCTCGACGGCGTGCAGAAAGGCGTTGGTCACGCGGATGGAGTTGTTGGAGTTCTGACCCGATACCGAGCTGTAAGCCTCACTATCCCAGTCCGTGTTGTAGGTGGGGAATTCGATGCTGGTATGGCCCTGCTTGGCATAATCCAGCACACGCTTGATATAAGTCTCTGGTATGGCTACACCTTTCGCCTCACGCACCGCCGATTTCAGCTGCGCATTGGCGTGCGGATCATAGGCATCTTCGGCCTTGCCGTCCCAACCATTGATCGCGGCGAAAATCGCGTTCAACTTGGCTTCGTGCATCTTGGAGCCCGCCACAATCGAGGCCACTTTCTGCTCTTCGATGACCTTCCATTCGATAAACTCTTCGATATCGGGATGATCGGCATCCACGATCACCATCTTGGCCGCGCGGCGCGTGGTGCCGCCTGATTTGATTGCACCTGCTGCGCGGTCGCCAATCTTGAGGAAGCCCATCAGGCCCGAGGACTTGCCGCCACCGGACAGTTTTTCGCCTTCGCCCCGCAGATGCGAGAAGTTGGTGCCGGTGCCAGAGCCGTATTTGAACAGGCGCGCCTCACGCACCCAAAGATCCATGATGCCGCCTTCGTTCACCAGATCGTCCTGCACGCCCTGGATAAAGCAGGCGTGCGGCTGGGGGTGCTCGTAGGAGGATTTCGACTTGGTCAGCTTGCCAGTCTTGTAATCGACATAGTGATGCCCCTGTGCTGGGCCGTCGATACCATAGGCCCAGTGCAGGCCGGTGTTAAACCACTGAGGCGAGTTCGGCGCGGCGCGCTGGGTGGCCAGCATATGGCGCATTTCGTCAAAATAGGCTTGGGCATCTTCCTCGGTCGAGAAATAGCCGCCTTTCCAGCCCCAATAGGCCCAGGCGCCTGCCAGACGGTCAAAGACCTGCTTGGAGGAGGTTTCGCCGCCAAAACTATCATTGTCATCGGCGGGCACCGAACGCCACAAGAACTCGGGCACGCCTTTTTCTTTCACTTTCCGCAACTTGGCAGGCACGCCTGCCTTGCGGAAATATTTCTGCGCGATCACATCTGAGGCGACCTGCGACCAGCTCGTCGGGACGTCGATATCCTTGAGCTGAAACACAATCGATCCGTCAGGGTTACGGATTTCCGAGGTGGCTTTTACGAATTCGATATCCGCGTACGCGTCCTGCCCGGCCTTGGTAAACGTTCTGTCAATTTTCATATCCGCGCCTCTGCCTTTTTTGGCGGCCCCCGCCCCGGGTGACCTGTCTTAAATTGAGCGCCAGCGTCAAACAGCCCTCACGCATCGCGTGAGACGCGATCCGCTGGTCTTGATGACCAACTCTGTCTGTGACTAGCTTTTTATAGTCCCTGAAAGGCCGCTTTTGCTTTTGCCCTCACCCACTACATCTTGTGGGCGTGCGACCTTGCCCACACAATCTGGCGCATTCTCCCATAGATCGTCAACGCCGTTTTTTTACCAAAATGTCATTCTTTTCTGTTGACCTGTCAGACAGCCAAACGCAGCCCCGGCTCGTGCCGCGCCGCAGAACCCGTCACGTGTGACAAGAGGATTTCTTGATATTTCAATTTGCTAGAAGACGAGGCTGCCGGATCAGGTCAGATTCTTTTGGCCCGCTACAGGGCTGGCAATTGCGCGACGGGTCAGTGAAACCTATGTCTTTTGTATCACTGTGGCAGATCGTCCTTGGGTATATGACACAACAAACGCACAAGATTTGGATGCGCCTGGGGCCAATATGTGCCGCCTTGGCCCTGATATCGGCGTGTTCGACACCACAAAGCAGCGGCCCGTCCACCAGCTGGCGCGCGTTCTATGACAGCTACCCAACCGAACTCTATGACGCTCTGGCGGCTTATTGTTCCGGCCCCACCCGTGAATTCACGCCCCCGAAAGGTGGACGGGTGGAATGCCGCGAATACCTGCCGGCGGCCACATCCGCTGCGGTCACGTTGCGATTCGATGGCCGTCCGGATGCGCTCCCCCGGCTGGTGATCCGATACGATGCGCAGGAACGTGACGGCGGCTATCTGGTGGAAAACAAGATCCTGATCGACGTGCCACAAAAGTCCGGCGATGATCTGACCGTGCCGCAAAACGATCCCCGCCTCGCAAGCCAGGTCAGCGAGCTATATGAACGCACCGGTGGCACGCTGGTTCCATGACTGGTGGGAAAGTGGTCGGGGCGGCGAGATTCGAACTCACGACCCCCTGTACCCAAAACAGGTGCGCTACCAGACTGCGCCACGCCCCGGACCGTGCGCCTTACTAGCGACAGCTTGCGCGGAAGGAAAGCCCTAACAGGACCAAATCGCGAGGTCTTGTGGCAAACGCGGATGTTGAAGCTGATCGCCTGCCGAAATCCCGTATCGACGCGCCAGCCCACCATTGATTTCCAGCACCATCAAGACGTTCTGCCCCCCGTCGATGGAGGTCAGATCTCCCGGCACGGCCTCATGATGAACATGCTGCACCACACCATTTGCGCGCACAAAAATCATGTCGAGGGGAATCAGTGTGTTCTTCATCCAGAAAACAGCGCGTTGCGGGGCGTCATACACGAATAACATGCCCGTCCGAGTCGGCATCTTTTCGACAAACATCAAACCTTGCGCACGCGATTCGTCGGTATCAGCAATCTCGACCGAAAACCGCGCTTCTCCCCAGTCGCCACGCAAGGCAACAAGGTCATCCCGGCAGGCCGCGGCCGCCATGCCAGCCCACAAGGCCAACCCTACGCATGCAAGAAATATAACGCGCATCAAAATGCCCCTTCCGCGTCGCGCCAGACCAAAAGGGGGTCGGGGCGAACCTCATCGCCCCGACTAAATCAGCATCAGGCGTCGTCTTCCAGAGCCATTTCCCAGGACAGGATTTCGGCAGCCATCCGGCCCCGCTTGCCTTCGATCACCCGCAAGGCCAGCGCCTCTCCGGGTTGAAGATCGGCCAGACCGGACTGGCGCAGAACCTCGATATGCAGAAACACATCTTCGGGACGGCCGAACACATTGGCAAAACCAAAGCCTTTGCCCTTGTCGAACCATTTCACACGCGCCGGTTCCATGTCCATCTCATCGAGATCATCATCGGTGAGATGCGCAAAATCGTTCAGCACCGGCGCGCTCACATCCCGTTCTGGCGGGACCAAACGCACGATTTCGAGCGCTTGCACACCGCGTTCGGTTTGGTGGGTGACGATTTCGACCTGCGTGCCTTCGGCGATTGAACTCTGACCGAAATTCCGCAATACGTTCACGTGAAGCAGAATGTCATCGCCGCCGGCATCCGACACGACGAATCCAAACCCCTTCATTGGGTCGAACCATTTCACTCGACCCTGCACGTGATGAAGACTTGAGAGATCCTCTGCCACGTTTTCCTCGCACAACTTGTTTTTTAGTATATTTGTTACAATGTTACATTTGGTGCTTTTTGCCCTCTTGCGCAAGGTGAAACAGGTCACGAGAACATCAATTTAACGTACGATTACCGGTGCGGTCACGGGTTCAGGCGGGAAACCGCCCATTCCGTATCAAAATTGGGCCGTTTCCATTGAAATCTGTCATGAAGGCGGAACGCGCCATCTGCCCAGAACTCAATTTCAAGAGGACGAACCCGGAACCCGCCCCAAAACGGTGGCCGATCCGGCTTTGAGCCCTTGGCGGCAGTGACCTTGGCGACCTCGGCAATCAGGTGCCCGCGACCCGACAATGGCTGCGACTGATCCGACGCCCAGGCGCCCAGACGGCTTTTGATATCACGTGATTGGTAATAGGCATCTGCCTGCGGCCCGTCCTCTTTCGTGACCAGCCCCCGCACCCGGACCTGACGGCGCAGTGATTTCCAATGCAGGACAAAGGCAGCTTTACCGCTTGCGGTTATCTCCCGCCCCTTGGCCGAGCCATAATTGGTGTAGAACACGAAGGCATCGGCTTCGATTTCCTTTAGCAGGACAACGCGCACATTGGGCAGACCATCAGCATCGACGGTGGACAGCGCCATCGCGTTTGGATCGTTGATCTCTTGCGCCTCGGCTTCGGTCAGCCATTCGCGGGTTAGGACAAAGGGATCATCTCCGGCAAAAATGCCACTGCGGTCGCTCATGTTGATCCTTTCAATATCTTTCTGCCAGACCTAGGCCAGTGCGCCTGTCGGCTCAAGCCCGCAAGGCTTGATGCGGTCTGGCCAATCTTCTAAAGGTCGAAGAACCAACTAAAAGGGGCGTGAAAACGCATGTCGAACGAGCTGATGGCCGGAAAACGCGGTCTGATCATGGGTCTGGCCAATGACAAATCCATTGCCTGGGGCATTGCAAAACAACTGGCCGATGCTGGGGCCGAACTGGCATTTTCTTATCAAGGGGAAGCGCTGAAAAAGCGTGTCGATCCGCTGGCCGCACAACTGGGCAGCGATATTGTTCTGCCCTGTGATGTGACGGATGAGGCGTCGCTGGATGCGCTGTTCGACTCACTGAAAGAGACCTGGGGCTCGCTGGATTTCGTGGTTCATGCGATCGGCTTTTCTGACAAGAACGAATTGCGCGGGCGCTATGTCGATACCAGCCGCGCCAATTTCGCCATGTCGATGGATATCTCGGTCTATTCCTTCACGGCCGTTGTGCAGCGGGCGGAAAAGATGATGTCCGACGGCGGGTCGATCCTGACCTTGACCTATTATGGCGCCGAGCAGGTTATGCCGCATTACAATGTGATGGGCGTGGCCAAGGCCGCGCTTGAGGCGTCGGTAATGTACCTGGCCGAAGATCTCGGAAAGCGCGGCATCCGGGTGAACGCCATCTCCGCCGGGCCGATCAAGACGCTGGCAGCTTCGGGCATAGGAGATTTCCGCTATATCCTGAAATGGAATGAGCTGAACTCCCCCCTGCGGCGCAATGTGACCACCGATGATGTGGGGCGGTCCGCGCTCTATCTTCTGTCGGATCTGTCCTCGGGCGTGACGGGTGAAAACCTGCATGTCGATTCGGGCTATCACGTCGTCGGGATGAAGGCGGTAGACGCGCCCGATATCGACGTGGTCACCGGGCGAAAATAAAGGCCGGAAATAACGGGCCGCACATACCTGCCAGCGACAAGGACAGATAAGATGACAGACCGCCTGCCCCATGAAAAAGGCTTCCACATCAGCTGGGACCAAATCCACCGTGACAGCCGGGCGCTGGCCTGGCGTCTGGACGGGCATGGGCCCGATGATGGCGCGTGGCGCGCTGTCGTGGCGATCACCCGTGGCGGCATGGCCCCGGCCATGATCGTTGCGCGCGAATTGGACATTCGCACCGTCGACACGATTTCGGTGAAATCCTATCACCATCAGGCGCAGGGCGAGGCTGAAGTCCTCAAAAGCCCCGATGCCGGGATGATGGGCGATGGCGAAGGCATCCTGATCGTCGATGATCTGGTCGATAGCGGAAAGACGCTGGAACTGGTGCGCCGGCTTTATCCAAAGGCGCATTTTGCCACCGTCTATGCCAAGCCCAAAGGCCGCCCGATGGTCGATACCTTCATCACCGAGGTCAGCCAGGACACGTGGATCTTCTTCCCCTGGGATATGGCCCTGCAATATGTCGAGCCCTATCGCGGCACTGATTGACGTCACGATCGCGATATCTGTCGCTGTCACACCTGCCCCGGATGCACCCCATGACCCTGACACGCACGGCCACGACCTTTGCCCCTCCGGTGATGGAGGCGCGGCGCTGGCTTGACGGCGTGGATTTCCCGCCCGAGCGGCCCCTGATCAATGTGAGTCAGGCCGCGCCGGTGGACCCGCCGCCCGAGGCGATGCGGCAGGCCATGGCCGATGCCGTGCTGCATGAAGACAAGGCCCATCTTTATGGCCCTGTCTTGGGAGAGCCCGCTCTGCGCGCCGAACTGGCCGCTCAGATCAGCGCCCATTATGGCGGCACGGTCGTGCCCGCGCAGATCGGCATCACCTCTGGCTGCAATCAAGCCTTTGCGGCTGCCATCCATGCTCTGACAGGCGAAGAGGATGAGGTTATCCTGCCAACACCTTGGTATTTCAATCACAAGATGTGGTTGGACATGGCAGGCGTACGGGCAGTGCCGCTGGTGACAGGCAGCGATCTTCTGCCCGACCCCGACGCGCTGGCAGGATTGATCACGGAACGCACCAGGGCGGTAGCGTTGGTTACGCCCAACAATCCCGGCGGCGTTGAATACCCCTCTGATCTGGTCGGCGCGATCTATGATCTCTGCGCGGCGCGCGGCATCCGCTTGATCCTTGATGAAACCTATCGCGATTTCGACAGCCGCAGCGGTCCGCCGCATGACCTCTTCACCCGGCCCGATTGGGACCGGACGCTGGTACATCTTTATTCCTTTTCCAAAGCCTATCGCCTGACAGGTCACCGTGTCGGCGCCTTGGCATGCGATACCGGCCTGCTGGCCGAGATCGAAAAGTTTCTGGACACGGTCGCGATCTGCCCCGGTCAGGTTGGCCAGCGCGCCGCCCTTTGGGGGATGCAGAACCTTGGCCAATGGCTGACCGGAGAGCGGGCCGAAATCCTCGACCGGCGCGCCGCGATCGAAGATCAGTTCCCGCGACTCGCCGCGCAGGGCTGGCGGCTGATGGGCGTGGGCGCCTATTTCGCCTATGTGGAGCATCCTTTCACCCTGCCCTCGGACGCATTGGCGCAGGCTTTGGTGCGCGATGCGGGCGTTCTGCTGCTGCCCGGCACGATGTTCCAGCCTGAAGATGAGGTCAGCGGCCAACATCAGCTGCGCATCGCCTTCGCCAATATCGACCGGGCAGGGATCGGCCTGCTTTTCGACCGTCTGGCCACGCTGGACTATGACCGCCGCGCGTCTTGATCGGTTAACCGCTTGTGCCCCATCGGCGCAGGCCCTATTCATCATCGAAACGCGAACAGAGCGGGCCAGCGGGGGAGCATCATGGCGTCGGGCAAAAAGACACTTAGCAACACTTTTGTCTGGATTCTGCTGGGTCTGTTGATCGTCGGGCTTGCGGGCTTTGGCGCGACCAATTTCTCGGGCACCATTCGCAGCATCGGCTCGGTTGGGTCAGTGTCGATCTCGACCGATGATTATGCCCGCGCCCTGCAAAACCAGCAGCGTGCCCTGCAGACCCAGATGGGTCAAACCGTCACCATGGCACAGGTTGCCGAATTCGGTCTGGACCGCTTGGCATTGGAACAGCTGGTGCTGGCCGCCGCCATCGACAGCGAAGTGGCCGAACTGGGCCTGTCCGTCGGTGACGAGGAATTACAGCGCGAAATCCTTGCCTATCCGGCCTTTCAGGGGCTCGACGGGAATTTTGACCGCGAGGCTTACGCCTATACGCTTGATCAGGCGGGCTTGAGCGAAGCGGAGTTCGAAAGCGATATCCGCGCCGACCGCGCGCGTCAGATCGTGCAGGCGGCGATCCTGTCCTCGATTGTCATGCCCGATACGATGGTTGATCAACTGGTGGCCTTTGTCGGTGCCCGGCGCAGCTTTACTTGGGCCGCGCTTGGCCCCGATGCGTTAGAGGCGCTGCCGGAAGAGGCCACCGAAACCGAGCTGCGTGCTTATTACGACGCCAATACCGACGCCTTCATGCTGCCAGAGACACGCCGCATCACCTATGCCTGGCTCACACCCGGGATGATGCTGGACACGATCGACGTGGACGAGGCCGAATTGACGCGCCTCTATGAAGAGCGCAGCGCGCAATATAACCTGCCCGAACGGCGTCTGGTCGAACGGCTGGTCTATGGCAGCACATCCGAGGCCGAGGCCGCATTGGCCCGGATCGCGGACGGCTCTGCCACCTTTGAAACGCTCGTGGATGAACGCGGCCTGACCCTCTCGGATGTCGATCTGGGCGATGTCGAGATCAGCGACCTTGGGACAGCTGGGGACCCTGTCTTTACCGCAGAGGTCGGCGATGTCGTCGGCCCGCTAGAGACCGATCTGGGCCCTGCGATCTTCAATATCGGCGCCGTTTTGGAAGCGCAGGTCACCCCCTTTGACCAGGTTCGCGATGAGCTGCGCGATGAATTGGCCCGCAGCCGTGCCACGCGTAGCATTGAGCGTATGTCCTCGGATGTCGACGATCTGCTGGCCGGCGGTGCCACACTGGAAGAATTGCCGAGCGAGACCGAGATGCAGGTCGGCACGATCGACTTCTCAGACCTCTCCGAAGACACCATCGCCGCCTATAACGCCTTCCGCGAAGCCGCGCTGAGCGTCACGCAGGACGACTTCCCCGAGGTGGGCTTTCTCGATGATGGCGGCATTTTCGCCCTGCGGCTCGATGAAATCGTGGCCCCGCGGCCAGAACCCTTTGACAGCGCACGCGATGCCGTGGCCGAGCTTGTGTCCGCCGAACGGCTTTCTGACGCGCTGCGCGCCCGCGCCGATGAACTGGTGGCCGAGCTCGCGATCTCGGGCGATTTCACCGAATTGGGCCTGCCGATCCGCGTTGAAAACGGGTTGACCCGCACCGCCTATATTGACGGCACGGCCCCCGATTTCATGACGCAGGTCTTCGAGATGGAAGACGGAGAGATCCGGGTGATCGATAATGCCGGTGGCATGGCGATCCTGCGTCTTGATGCCAGCCTCCCCGCCGATGACACCGATGAGCTCGCCCAGCTGCGCACCGCGCTTCAGGCGCAGCTCAGCGAAGGTCTGGCGCAGGACATCTATGCCGCCTTCTCGCGTGATGCGTTTATGCGCTCGGAACGCGATATCGATCAGCGCGCCGTAGATGCGGTGCTCCTGTCTTTTCAGTAAGGGCCCGAGATGGAGCTGACCCCCGATTTCGACAGCTTTGCCCGCGCCTATGAGGCGGGGAAAAATCAGGTCGTGCACGCAAAATTAGCCGCTGATCTGGACACGCCGGTGTCGCTAATGCTGAAAATGACCGGCGCGCGCAAGGATGCATTCATCCTTGAATCCGTGACCGGCGGCGAGGTGCGCGGACGTTATTCGATCATCGGGATGAAGCCAGATCTGATCTGGCGCTGCAACGGGACGGCGTCCGAAATCAATCGGACCGCTCGTTATGATGACGCAGCCTTTGACCCGCAAAGCGGCGATCCAATGGACAATCTGCGCGCGCTGATCGCGGAAAGCCGGATTGATCTGCCCGCCGATCTGCCTCAGGCGGCAGCGGGGCTTTTTGGCTATCTCGGCTATGATATGGTGCGGCTCGTCGAACATCTGCCAGATGTGCCGCCCGATCCCATTGGCCTGCCCGATGCGGTGATGATGCGCCCATCCGTGGTGGCGGTGCTGGACGGGGTCAAAGGCGATGTGACCGTGGTCTCCCCTGCCTGGGTGCGCGATGGGTTGTCGGCCCGCGCGGCCTATGCCCAGGCCGCCGAGCGTGTGATGGACGCGCTGCGCGATCTGGACCGCGCCATGCCGTCTGACACCCGCGATCTGGGTCAGGCCGATGATATAGCCCCGCCGCAATCCAACTTTACCCGCGATGGCTACAAGGCCGCGGTGGACAAGGCCAAAGACTATATCCGCGCTGGCGATATCTTCCAGGTCGTGCCCTCGCAGCGCTGGACGCAGGATTTCCCGCATCCGCCCTTTGCGCTTTACCGTTCGCTGCGGCGCACGAACCCTTCGCCTTTCATGTTCTTCTTCAATTTCGGCGGCTTTCAGGTCATCGGTGCCAGCCCCGAAATCCTCGTGCGCGTCTTCGGGCAAGAGGTCACAATCCGCCCCATCGCTGGCACCCGCCCGCGCGGCGCAACACCGGAAGAAGACCGCGCGCATGAGGCCGACCTTTTGGCCGACAAGAAAGAGTTGGCCGAACATCTCATGCTGCTCGATCTGGGGCGCAATGACACGGGCCGAGTGTCCAAAATCGGCACCGTCCGCCCGACCGAGCAATTCATCATCGAACGCTACAGCCATGTGATGCATATCGTGTCGAACGTTGTCGGCGAATTGGCCGAAGGCAAAGACGCGCTGGACGCGTTCTTTGCCGGGATGCCCGCTGGCACAGTCTCGGGTGCGCCCAAGGTGCGCGCGATGGAAATCATTGATGAGTTGGAGCCGGAAAAGCGCGGCGTCTATGGCGGCGGCGTCGGCTATTTTAGCGCGGGCGGCGACATGGACATGTGCATCGCCCTGCGCACGGCCGTTCTGAAAGATGAAAACCTGTATATTCAGGCAGGCGGTGGCGTTGTCTATGACAGCGACCCGGAGGCCGAATATATGGAAACCGTCCATAAATCGAACGCGATCCGCCGCGCAGCCGCGGATGCCGCCCGCTTTACCGATCGCGGCAAGAACTGACGGGCGCGCCTCTTGCGCGTCCCTTGTTTCTTCTCTTTCCAAATACCCCTGGCCACGCTCAATACAGTCGCGGCGTCATAAACCGCTCACATCGGTTGCAACCCTTTGTTACCCTTTCCCGCAATAAGTGTGTGACCGTAGCAAGGACTGCGGCACAGATGCCGCCATTCATCTTCATTCGCCGCCATTTCCTCGCCTCAACTGCTGGCTTTGTCGCCCTGCACCCGTTTTCTGTGCAAGCCGCTGGCAATCAAGCGCATCTGCGGCTGATGGAAACCACCAATTTGCACTTGCATGTCTTTCCCTATGACTATTATGGCGACCGCGAGGTCGACACAGTTGGCCTCGCGCGCACGGCCTCGATCATCAAGGATATCCGGGCCGAAGCGACCAATGCTCTGTTGCTGGACAATGGCGATTTCCTGCACGGCAACCCGATGGGTGATTACATCGCCTATGAGCGTGGGATAAAAGTGGGAAATGCACCCCGTCATCACCGCGATGAACACGATCGGCTTTGACGCATCGATCCTAGGCAATCACGAGTTCAACTACGGTTTGGATTTTCTGGCCAATCTCTGGCCGGAGCGAATTTTCCGGTGGTGTCGGCCAATGTCGTTCTCGAACCCGGCGCCTCCCCGCGGGACCACAAAACGCTGGTCCTGCCCTACGTGGTTCTGGACCGCCAGATCACGGATGGTGCGGGCAACAGCCACCCGGTCCGGGTCGGCATCATCGGGTTTGTGCCGCCGCAGATCATGAACTGGGACCGCCGCCATCTTGAAGACAATGTCATCGCCCGCGATATCATCGAGACCGCCAAAGCCTATGTCCCGCAAATCCGTGAAGAGGGCGCAGATATCGTGATCGCCCTGTCGCATTCCGGCATCGGATCGCCCGATGCCGTGGAGGGGATGGAAAACGCCTCTGTCCCGCTGGCGGCGATTGACGGGATTTATGCGATCATGACCGGCCATAGCCATCTGGTCTTCCCGTCTTCGACCTTTGACGGCTTTGCTGCCGTTGACGCCAGTGCTGGCACAATCCACGGCAAACCGGCAGCGATGGGTGGCTATTGGGGCTCTCATCTGGGCCTGATCGACCTGATGCTCGAACGCGACGGCAGCAGCTGGCGCGTCATGGTGCATAGCGCCGAGGCGCGCCCGATCTCCAAACGCAACAAAGACCGTTCCGTCACCGCCTTGGTGGGCAGCCAACAGGAAGTGCTGGNTGCGGTGCAGGCCGATCATGACGCCACGCTTGCCTATGGGCGCCGCGCCGTGGGCACGACGGATGCGCCGCTGCATTCCTATTTCGCGCTGGTCGCGGATGATCCATCGGTGCAGATCGTGTCGATCGCGCAGCTTTGGTATATTGAACAGATGCTGCAAGGGACTGCGCATGAGGGCCTGCCGATCCTGTCGGCCGCGGCCCCCTTCAAGGCCGGGGGCCGGGGTGGACCCGAATATTATACCGATGTGCCTGTCGGTGATGTCCCGATCAAGAATATCGCGGACCTTTACTTGTATCCCAACACGGTGCGCGCCGTGCGGGTGACCGGGGCGCAGGTCAAGGATTGGCTGGAACGCTCGGCCGGGATTTTCAATCAGATCACACCAGGCGGCGCGGATCAGCCGCTGCTGAACCCGTCTTTCCCCAGTTATAATTTCGACGTGATCGATGGCGTGACCTATCAGATTGACCTGTCCCAGCCGCCGAAATTCAGCATCAAGGGGGAGCTTGAAAACCCCAAGGCCAGCCGCATCGTCAATCTGCAGTTCAACGGCGCGCCGCTCTCACCGGCTGCGGAGTTCATAATTGCCACGAATAACTATCGCGCTGGCGGCGGCGGCGCCTTTCCGGGTGCCATGGGGGATACGGTGGTCTTCGAAGGACCCGACACCAATCGCGATGTGATCGTGCGCTATATCGTTGAACAGGGCACGATCAGCCCACGCGCCGATGCAAATTGGGGCTTTGCACCTTTGCCTGACACTACCGTGCTCTTCGATACCGGGCCCAAAGCCGTAGGGTATGCCGACAGCGTGCCGGGTGTTACTATCGATCCCGCCGGGAACGGGCCAGACGGGTTTGCAAGGTTCCGCATCAGCCTTTGACGGCCGCACGGAGCCATTTGGCTTGCCTTCTCGCCCGTCAGGCCCGACACTGATTGCGTTCTTATTAGCAAAACAACGGTGACCCATGAAAGCTTTGAGATTGATTGTCGTCCTGCCGGTCCTGGCCGCTTGTGCCAATTCGGGCGCGAATTACACGCCTGTTATTGATGGCCAGATCGGGCCGAACTATTCGGCCGATCTGGCGCAGTGCCAGGCTCTGGCGCGGTCTCAGCCGACGGTTGGGACCAACACAGCAGGCTCCGCCGCCGCAGGCGCAGCGGTTGCGGCGGGCACAACGGCCATCATCGACAATACCGGCAGCAATGTCCGCGATGCGGCGATTATCGGTGCGGTGGTGGGTGGCACAGCCAATGCCATCCAGAATAACCAGAACCAGGAAGTGATCGTGCGCAACTGTATGCGCAGCCGAGGCTATAACGTCGTGGGCTAACTCTGACGGCCCCGGTGCAAACAGGCCGTCAAACGGGCGTCGCGACCCCCCTGTCGCGGCGCCCACTTATTTTTAGTTCCCGGCCTGACCAAGGCGGACGCTCGACGTACTGATAAGGATGGCCGCCAGCACAAGGCACAAGGCGCCAACCATCCAGGCCGTCGCGGTCGCGCTCTGCCCGACAATGCTGCCGGCCATCACAAGGCCCAATGCGGCTCCAAGCTGCTGCACAAGCGACCGCAGCAACAACATGGTAGAACGTTGCCCGTCTTCCACACAGTGGTGCAGGATGCTGCTGTTGAACCATCGCGCAATGCGCGGGGACAGCCAGGCCCAGCCGCGGTGGAATAGAAATAGGTTGCGGTCAGGACCCCGACCACCGTGTCGGCATAGAACTCGTCCAGCATGGGCTTTGCTTGCGTCGGCCAGAGCACTTCAACCGGGTTGCTTGCCATCAAAAACAGAGCCAGAGCCGCCAATAATGACGACAAGACCGAATGTCGCATAGCAAGTCGGATCGCGTCGCAGATGATTGACGGAACCGATATCACCCCCTGCCTCTAAGCCGACAAAATCAGAGGTCGCGGATGTTCGGCGGTGA
>JABSSB010000154.1 GCA_013214715.1 Paracoccaceae bacterium
TAGCTTGGAAAACAGTCCTGCGCAGCGCGCGTTGATGCTGTCCCATGCTGATGCGGATATCCTTCGGGAAGAGGCCTAGAGCCCTGGCAACCACAGCGCGAGTTGCGGAAACGCCACCAGCAGCGCCACAACGGCCAGAGAACACAGGATGAAGGGGATCGCGGCGGTGTAAATCTCGCGCATCGTCGTCGAGGCAGGGGCCACGCCTTTCATCACAAACAGCAGCAGCCCAAAGGGCGGGGTGGTAAAGCTGATCTCCAGCGCCAGAAGCATGATCAACCCGAACCAGATCGGGTCAAAGCCGAGCTGTGTGGCCAGCGGAAAGAAAATCGGCACGGTCAGCAGCATCATCGAGATCTGCTCCATGAACATGCCCAGCACCAGCAGCACGCCGAACATGATCATCAGCATCATCAGCGGGTCCAGATCAAACCCGGTGGCCCATGTGATCAGCCCGCGCGAGGCGCCGGAAAAGGCCAGAAGCTGGCTGAACGTGGCTGAGCCGAAGACGATCAGATAGGCCATCAGGGTGACGCGCAGCGCGCCGCGCACGGATTTCTTGATCGCGTCCCAGCTGAGGCAGCGATAGACCAGCGCCAGCAGCAGCACACCCAGCGCACCAAAGGCGGCGGCCTCGGACGGGGTGACAATGCCGCCGACCATCATCGCGACGATCACCACCATGAGGCCGACCATCGGCACCACATCGCGCAGGATCAGGCCCAGCCGTTCGCCCAGTGACATCGGCTCAACCTCATAGGCAGGCGCGGCGGATGGGTCGATGCGGGTCTGAAGCCAGATCGTGAAGATATAGAACCCTGCCAGCACAAGGCCGGGGATGACACCCGCGATCAGCAACGCGGCCACGTCAATCTGCGCCAGTGTCGCCAGCAGAACCGCCAAAGCCGAGGGCGGGATGATGATCGCCAGCCCGCCCGTGCCCAGAATGGGACCGATGGACATATGGCTTTTATAGCCGCGCTTGATCATCTCGGGCACCATCAGCGAGCCCAGAAGCGCGGTTGAGCCCATGGAAGAGCCCGACAAGGTGGAAAACCCCGTCCCACCCAGCACGGTCACGTAAGACAGCCGCCCCGGCAGCCGCCCCAGCAGCCGGTCGATGGCGTTGAACATCCGCCCGCCCAGACCGGTATGGAAGAAGATCTCGCCCATCAGCAGAAACAGCGGGATTGGCACCAGCGCGAATTTGGTCAGCGAGCCAAAGCCATTGTTCAAAAGGGCGGCGACGCCGCGCTCTCCGCCCATGAAAATCCAGGCGCCGATGATATTGGCGGCCAGAAAGGCCAGCGCGACGGGCATCCCGATCGCCATGAGAAAGACGATGCTGCCCAAAAGCAGCGCGAGGGCTTCGAACCATTCCATTATTCGTGAATCCCCGCCTGCCCGGAATGGATCAGCTTCGCCCCACCAACAAAGCGCGCGAACTCCACCGCCATCATGGCAAAGGCCACGGGGAAGGTGATGGTGAGGATCCATTTGGGGAAGTAATAGGCGCGCACATCGTAATCATTGCGCGTCCAGTTCTTGGCAAACAGCTCCCATCCTTGCCAGGCAAGGATCACGCAAACCACCACGCAGGCCAGCGCCACGGCGCGGCTGACGATACGGCGCACCCCATCCGGCAAGGCGGCGGTGACAAGCTCGATATGCACATGGCCGCGTTCGCGCACCAGCCAGGGTGCCCCCAGCATGGTCATGTAAAGGATCGCATATTCAGAAGATGTGAACAGCCAGGCAAAAGGCTGAATGCCGATATTGCGCATGACGACCGAGGTCACGACCGACACCATCAGCCAGATCAGCATCGCGGCTGCCACCAGCGCCATAAGGTCCACGAACCTGTCCCAAAGCCACGCTGCTCGCGCCATTGCCTGCCTCTTTATTATCGTTGGAGGCGGCGCGCCCGGTCAGGGCACGCCGCTTGGGTCTTACTGGTCGGCAGCCGGATCGTAGAAGAGCTCGATCAGGCGATCGTAATTGGCGGTGCCGCCGGGCTGTTCGGCCATCAGGTCCTGCATCCGCTCCCAGTTCTTTTCGCGTGCCGCCAGCAGATAGGCAGCTTTCGCATCGCCTTCTAGCGTGACGACCTGCATACCTGCGGCGTCCAGAGCAGCGAAGTCTTCGTCGCGCTTGGCGCGCAGCGCTTCGACGCTGTCTTTTTCATGCTGGATGGCGACAGTGGTCAGAACTTCTTTGGCTTCGGCGCTCAGACCTTCCCAGCTTTCGAGATTCACGATCACGCCCAGATCGGTCGAGAAGAAGCACGGCTCGATCCGGTAGTTCAGGAACTCGTTCCATTTCAGATCGATCAGGCCGATCTGGGTCCAGCCGGTCGCGTCCACGACACCGCGCTGCAGGGCCGAATACACCTCACCCGTGGGCAGGTCGATGACCTGAGCGCCCAGATAGTTGGTGAAGAAGGCATTATAGACGGCGTTGCCGCGCAGCTTCAGGCCTTCGACTTCCAGATTGCCGGACGCGTCAAAGGACGGCTCATCACGGGTCCAGAGGTTGTAGCAGACGCCGCTGTCAAACCAGCCAAGGTATTTCACCCCCATCTTTTCCTGATGGATCTGGTCGATCAGGTCGGTGCCGCCATTCATGCGGGTTTCGACCGCCGTCAGGTTCGACGACACCATGGCGTCTTTCTCGGGGATCACACCGCCATAGAAAGAGCCGGGAGTATAGACCATGTCCACGATCCCGTCGCGCACGGCGTCGGGCTGCTGGAACATGCCGATGGCCTCGGGGCCGCCGCGGACCTCGATCTGGATGATGCCTTCACCGGCGGCGTTGACCTTGTCCACGAAGGACAGGAATGATTGCGTGTAGATCAGCGTTTCAGGAAACGCGTGAACGGCTGTGATGGTCTCTTCGGCGCGGGCTGCGCCGCTGGCCAGAACGGCGCCTGCGATCAGGCCTCCGATCAGCTGCTTGGTCATGGGTCAATCCTCCTTGATGCTCCCCGCTGGACCTTGCGGTCCCCTTGTTCCGGGCGATCAGGCCGCCCGGTTCGCTCTTTCATGGCGCGCCTCACCCTGCGCGCGGCCAGACCCATTGGGCGGTGGCCTCCCGGCTGGCGCGATAGGATTCGATCTGCTCCGCATGGGCGCGGGTCAGGTCGATATCGTCCCAGCCATTGATCAGTTTCGTGGCTGCCGGATCGGGCAGCTCAAAGCTCAGCTCAAGATCGCCCAGCATGATGCGGCGCGACGGGATGTCGAGCGTCAGATCGGCCTGCCCGGTGCCAAGCGCCGAGACCAGCGTGACCGCGGTGCAGTCATCGACGCGGGCGGGCAGCAAGCCGTTGTTCACGGCATTGCCGGCAAAGATATCGCCAAAGCTGGGTGCGATCACGGCGCGGATGCCGGCATCGACCAGCGCATAAACCGCCGCTTCGCGCGAGGACCCACAGCCGAAATTGCGCCCCGCCACCAGAACTTCGGCACCGGGCACGCGCATGGTGGGAAAGCCCTCATCGCGCAGGTCGTGGAACAGGAACGGGCCATAGCCTTCGCTGCGCGGGGTCGCCATGAAGCGTGCCGGGATGATCTGGTCGGTGTCCACGTTTTCGCGCGGCAGCACCACAGCGGTACCTGTATGGTTGCTCCAGCCTGCCATCAGATCCGTCCCTTCAACATCGGGCGCACATCAGTGATTTCACCCGTCACGGCCGCCGCCGCGACCATCGCGGGGGACATCAGGTGCGTGCGTGCGCCGGGGCCTTGGCGCCCGCGGAAATTGCGGTTGGTGGTCGACGCACAGCGTTCGCCCGCCGCGACCAGATCACCGTTCATGCCCACGCACATCGAACAACCCGACGCCACCCATTCGAGCCCCGCCTGCGCAAAGATCCGGTCAAGCCCTTCCTGTTCGGCCTGCGCCTTGATCTGGGACGAGCCGGGCGAGACCATGCCCGGCACCCGCGCCTGACGGCCCGACAGCACGGCGGCGGCGGCGCGGAGATCTTCGATCCGAGCGTTTGTGCAAGAGCCGATGAACACGCGATCCACCGGCGTTCCCGCCAAAGGACGGCCCGAGGACAGACCCATATAGTCCAGCGCAGCGCGGGTCTGGTCGCTGTCTCCGGCGGGCAGGTCGGCGGTCACGGGCAGCGCCTGATCGGGGGAGATGCCCCATGTGACCACGGGTGCAATTTCGGACCCGTCGATCACGACCTCGCGGTCAAAACGCGCATCGGCATCGGTGTGCAGGTCATCCCATGCCGCAAGCGCTTGTTCCCAGGCCGTGCCATCGGGCGCATGGGCGCGGCCCTGCACATAGTCGCGTGTCGTGGCGTCCGGTGCGATCATGCCAAAGCGCGCGCCGCCTTCGATGGAGAGGTTGCACAAGGTCATCCGCGCTTCCATCGACAGGCTTTCCACCACCGGCCCGGCATATTCAATCGCATGACCCCGCGCGCCATCCGCGCCCAATTTCGCGATCCAGCCAAGCGCCAGATCCTTGGCGCCCACGCCCGGACCCAAGGCGCCATCGACGCGGATGCGCAGGCTGGCGGGGCGGGTCTGCCAGACGGTTTGCGTGGCCAACACATGCGCCACCTGCGTGGCGCCGATGCCAAAGGCTAATGCGCCGAACGCTCCGTGCGTGGATGTATGGCTGTCCCCGCAATTGATGCTGAGCCCCGGCAGAGTCAGGCCCAGTTCCGGCCCGATCACATGCACGATGCCCTGACGCGGATCATCCAACCCATAACAGGTGATGTTGTGATTGGCGCAATTCGCCTCGAGCTGTTCGATCATGCGCCGCACCTCGGCCGAGGCGCGCATCAACCGCGCGGCGCCCTGGCCTTGGGTCGGGGCATAGTGATCGACCACGCCAAAGGTCAGGTCTGGCGCGGCAACGCCTTGCTGGCGCTGTGCCAGCTTGGCAAAGGCATGGTGGGAGCCCTCATGCACGAAATGCCGATCCACCCATAACAGCGACGCCCCATCAGCGTTCCGTGTCACCTCATGTGTGTCCCAGAGCTTGTCTAGCAGCGTGCGCGGCTGGCTCATTCCGCGGCCTCGGCGCTGTCAGGGCCGATCACCGGCTCCCAGTGGCGGTCCGAGCCGCGGCCCACGCGGTCGAGATCCATGTCCAGACGGAACATATCGGGGCGATACAACGCCGACAGATATTCCACCCCGCGCCCATCCTGATCGCGCACCACGCGGCGGATCGACAGCAGGGCCGAGCCGACCGAGACATCCAGCGCCTCGGCCACTTCGGGTGAGGCCAGCGTAGCCGTCACAGTCTGATGTGCGCCCGAGACTTGCACGTTCGACCGTTCCAGCAGCTTGAACAGCGGCGTGGTGGCCAGATCGGCCTCGGTATAGTTCCGGGCAATTTCTTCAGGCACGTACGTGACCAGATAGGAAAACGGGCGATCCCCGATCAAACGCACGCGGGTTGCGGCCTGCACCCGTGTGGCCGGGTCCAGTGCCAGCGCGCGGCTGACGGCCATAGGGGCTCTATCATAGGAAAAGGACAGCAGGCGCGCAGTGGTTTCGCGGCCCATATCCACAACTTGAGGCATCAGGGAGGTGATATCGCCGGACATCGGGCCGTCCTGCGCTGCGCGGCCCAGAACGATGGAGCCTGCGCCAGTTTTCTTCTGGATCAACCCATCCATCGCCAACCCTTCCAGGGCCCGGCGGATCGTCACCCGGCTGACGCCATAGGTTTCGGCCATGCGCTGTTCGCCGGGCAGCAGCGTGCCGACCTGCAAGCTGCCACTGGAAATTTCATCCCGCAGCAGCAGGTAAACGCGTCGCGCCTTGCCCCCTTCGGGCAGCGAAGATGGTTTTTGCTGGCTCATCCGTGGCATGCCTCCCTTACCGCATCGGGCAGCTAGGTCATCCTGTCGCACGGTCAAGGTGTCTGTTAGCTTTTTCACCCGACAATTTTCCGCTTGAAAGACTGTAATCTGTCCTAATTCAGATACAGGTAGAGTGGGAGGCACCATGTCGGAAGGCGCAAAAAACGATGCCGCGGCGGCTGTTCACAGATTTCTGCAGGCGATGGAGGCGCGCGATCTGACGCGGGCGCAGGCCTGTTTGGGGGCGGGGTTTTCGATGGTCTTTCCCGGCGGGGTGGAATTTCGGCGGCTCAGCGATCTGGTCGACTGGTCGCGCGGTCGCTATGCGCGGATCGGCAAGGATTTCGACGGCACCGAAGTGGCGGGCGACACGGTCTGGGTGCGCGGCACGCTGCATGGTGACTGGCCTGATGGCTCGCGCTTTGACGGCATCCGCTTTGCGGACCGCTTCGAGGTCACTGATGGCCTGATCACCCGTCAAGAAGTCTGGAATGACATGGGAGAGCATCGCAATGCAGGCGATTGACCCGATCACGCTGGCCGTTCTGGCCGGGCGCATGGAACAGATCGCCGATGAGATGGACGCCACGCTGTTCCGCGCGGCCTTCAACCCGATCATCGCCGAGGCGCATGACGCCAGCCACGGGCTTTATAGCTCGGTCAATGGTGACACGCTGGTGCAGGGCAAATCCGGCCTGCCGATTTTCGTGGGCGTGATGGCGTTTGCCGTGAAGGCCGTGATCGACAAGGCCGCCGCCGATGGCGATCTGGAAGATGGCGATGTCTATATCTTCAACGATGCGCATCTCGGCGGCACGCATTTGTCGGATATGCGGCTGGTGCGACCCTATTTCCGCGATGGCAAGCTGTTCTGCTATCTCGCATCGGTTGGCCATTGGCATGATGTGGGCGGCGCGGTGCCGGGCAATTACAACCCCGCTGCGCGGGATGCGTTTCAAGAAGCGTTTGTCCTGCCGCCCGTGAAGCTGGTGCGGGGCGGGGCGCTGCAAAACGATATCCTCGACATTCTGATGCGCAACACGCGTCTGCCGCAATCGGCTGAAGGCGATTTGAACGGGCAGCTTGGCGCGCTGGATCTGGGGGTCAAGCGGCTGGATGCGTTGTTGGATGAATATGGTCCTGAGACGGTGAAGGCCGCGTTGGATGCGCTGGGGGACAGGGCTGAAACGCTGATGCGCTCAGAGCTTGCGGCGCTGCCGGATGGGCGCTGGGAGGCCGAGGATTTTCTGGACAATGACGGGATCACCGATACGCCACTGCCGATCCGCGTGGCGCTTGAGATCACGGGCGACCGGATGGTTCTCGATTTCACCGGCTCGGCCCCGGCGGTGGCAGGTCCGGTCAATATCGCCCTGCCGACCACGGTGGCCTGCGCCTATGTCGCGATCAAACATATCTTCCCCGATCTGCCCGCAAATGCCGGCGTGATGCGCCCGATTGAGGTAAAAGTTCCAGACGGCTCGATGCTGTCGGCAGAATTTCCGGCCCCTACGGGCGGCTATACCGAAACCATCCTGCGCATGATCGATGTGATGTTTTCGGCCGCCGCTCAGGTCGCGCCGGATCGGGTTGTCGCCCATGCCTATGGCACGATCAATGCGCTGTCGATTGCAGGCCAACGCGGCGGCAAGCCCTGGGTGATGTTTTCGTTCTATGGCGGCGGGCATGGCGGGTCGTCTACCGGCGACGGGCTGAATCACGGCAACGCGCCAATTTCGACCGCCACGATTCCACCGATGGAGATTTTGGAGGCCGCCTACCCGGTGGTTTTCCGGCAATGGGCGCTGCGCCCTGACAGCGCGGGCGCAGGCGCGCAGCGCGGCGGGCTGGGCGCTGTCTATGAGATTGAGTTGCTCGAGGAGGAGGCCACAGGGTTCCTCTTTGGAGAGCGGGGCCGGTTCCCGCCGCAGGGGGTCGCGGGGGGTGAGACTGCGGCGGTGAACCGGTTCTCGTATGAGCAGACCGATGGTTGGCATGAGCCGCCGATGGCATCGAAAATGCTGGGGATCTCATTGAAAAAAGGCCAGCGCGTGCGGCTGGAGACACCCGGCGGCGGCGGGTATGGCCCCGCGTCCGAGCGTGACCCGGCATTGGTCGCGCGGGATGTGGCGCAAGGCTATCTGAGCGCCGAGGCCGCAACCGAACACTATGGGGCCGCCTGGCAGGAGATCGCCCAATGAAGATGATTGGCGTTGATGTGGGCGGCACGTTCACGGATGTGTTCGTGCTGAATGAGTCCACCGGCACAGCCGAGGTCAACAAGGTACCGACCTCGCGCCCGGATCAATCGGGCGGCTTTCTCGACGGGATTGGCCAGCGCGTCCCGGACCTGTCTGAGGTCGGTGTCGTGGTGCATGGCACGACGGCGGGCACCAATGCGCTGCTCGAACGCAAGGGTGCGCGGATTGGGGTGATCACCAGCGCTGGCCTGCGCGATGTGCTGGAAATGCGCCGTCGCGACCGGCCCCGCACCTGGGGGCTGCGTGGGAATTTCGACCCAGTTGTGCCGCGCGATCTGCGGCTGGAAGTGCCGGAGCGCACCTTGGCCGATGGGACAATCGACACGCCTGTCGATCTCGATGCCGTGCGCGCGGCGGCGCAGAGGCTTCTGGATCAGGGTTGTCTGGCGGTCGCGGTTCTTTTTGCCAATGCCTATGCCAACCCGGCCAACGAGGCCGCCGCGACCGAGGCGATCCGGGCGATCTGGCCGAATCCGCATGTGTCCTCTTCGGCAGAGATCCTGCCGGAAATCCGGGAATTTGAGCGGTTTTCAACCACGGCGCTGAACGCCTATCTGCAACCCGAAGTCTCTGGCTATCTGGCCCGGCTCGACAGCGCGCTGCGTGAGGGCGGCTTTGGTGGGGAGTTCCTGATCGTCGGTTCCAACGGCGGAGTGATGGAGGCTGAAACGGCCGCCGATCGCCCGGTGCGCACGGCGCTCTCTGGCCCGGCGGCCGGCGTGATGGCGGCGGCTCATATCGCCACCTCGGCGGGCTTTCCCGATGTGATCACTGGCGATGTGGGCGGCACGTCTTTTGACGTCTCGTTGATCGCCGGGGGTGAATCGGTGCTGGCGCCGCAAACCTCGATCGATTTCGGCATGGTCGTGCGCGCCCCGATGATCGAGATTACAACGATTGGCGCGGGCGGCGGGTCTATCGCCTGGGTCGACAAGGGCGGCTTGCTGAATATCGGGCCGGAAAGTGCGGGGTCGACCCCCGGTCCGGTCTGCTATCGGCAGGGCAATACCCGCCCGACCGTCACCGATGCCAATCTGGTGCTGGGGCGGATCGATGCGGATAATCCCATCGGCGGCAAGCTCGACCGATTGGATGTGGAGGCCGCGACGCAGGCCATCGCCACCCATGTTGGTGATCCGCTGGGGCTGGACCCGATCATGGCGGCCGAGGCGATTTTGCGCGTCGCCAATTCACGCATGGCGGGCGCGATCCGGCTGGTCAGCATCGAACGTGGTCATGACCCGAAACGCTTTGCCTTCATGCCCTTTGGCGGGGGCGGGGCGCTGCATGCGGGTGCGATGCTGGCAGAGGTTGGCCTGGCCCGCGCGATTGTGCCGCGCTATCCCGGTGTGACCTCTGCTTTGGGCTGTGTGATTGCCGATATGCGCCATGATTTTGTGCAGACGATCAATGCGGCCACGCCCACGCTCGACGCCGCGGCGCTGGGCGGGGTGATGCAGGATCATCTGGATCGCGGCGCGGCGCTTTTGGCGGCAGCAGGCAGCGAGTTTGAGCGTCGCTCGCACGTTGTGGAGCTGGACATGGCCTATGCCGGGCAGACCCATACGGTGGCCGTGCCGTTGGAGGTCACGGTGCAGGGCGGGCATGTCATCGCGCCGGATCGCTGCCAGATCGACGCGGCTTTTGATGCGGCCTATCACGCCACCTATGGGCGCGTGTTGAAAACCGGGCTGCGGCGGGTGATCAACCTGCGCTCTGCCGTGATCGGGCACCGGCCCAAATTCGACCTGCGCGCGCTGGCACCAGAGGGCGGCACGATCGAGGCCGCACGCCGCGGCACGCGGCAGGTGCATTTCGGTGACAGCTGGTATGAAACCACGCTTTATGACCGGCTGAGCCTGCCTGTCGGTGCAGAGATTGACGGCCCCACGATCCTGACGCAACCGGACACGACCGTTCTGGTCGAACCGGGACTGACGGCGCGGGTGGATGACTTTGGCAACACGATCCTTGAGGCAAAAGCCAATGACATTTGATCCCGCGCGCAGCGCGCTTTTGACGATTGATTTGCAAAATGACTTTTTGCACCCCGATGGGGCCTATGGCCGCGCCGGGCAAACTGCCGAGGCCATCGCGGCGCTGCCTGCGCGCATCGCGCCGCTGGCCGCGGCTCTGCGGGCCAAAGGCGGTACTTATATCTCGGCCCAGTTCACGCTGGTCCCCGGACCGGGCGGGGCGCCTTTGATTGCGCCGCATCTCAAAAAACTGCGCCCCTTTCTGGGCAAGGGCGATTTCGCGCCGGGGGCCTGGGGGCATGGGCTGGTCGATGACCTGGCCCCGGCGGATTACACGGTCGAGAAAGTCGCTTATTCCGCGCTGTATCAAACACGGCTCGAATACATCCTGCGCGCGCTTGAGATCGACACGCTGATCGTCGGCGGGATCGTGACCAATGGAGGCGTGGCCTCGACCGTGCGGGATGCACATCTACGTAATATTCACACCATCTTGCTGAGCGATGGCAGCGCGGCCTTCAAGGGTGAGGTGCATGAGGCAACGCTGGTCTCGCTTGGCTCGGTCACGCCGCAGATGACGTGCGCGCAGATGCTGGAGGCGCTGACATGACCCTCAAGGCACGATTGCAAGACGACAAGATTCTTGTCGCGCCAGGCGTTTATGACGCGCTGACGGCGGCGATGGCGACGGAGGCAGGGTTCGAAGCGCTCTATCTTTCGGGCGCGGCTGTGGCCTATACCCGTCTGGGGCGGCCGGATATCGGGCTGACCTCAGTCAGTGAGATGACCGATACGCTGGCCCTGATCCGCGACCGGGTGGACGTGCCGGTGATCATTGATGCCGACACAGGCTTTGGCAATGCGCTGAACGCGCAGCGCACAATGCGGATGTATGAGCGTGCAGGCGCCAACGCGTTGCAGATCGAAGACCAGACCTCTCCCAAGCGCTGTGGGCATCTGGCGGATAAATCCCTGATCCCTCAGGCTGAAATGGCCGGAAAGATTGCGGCGATGGCAGATGCTCGCGCCAGCGATGACACGCTGATCGTGGCACGGACGGATGCGATTG
Source organism: Paracoccaceae bacterium (assembly GCA_013214715.1). Taxonomy (GTDB): domain Bacteria; phylum Pseudomonadota; class Alphaproteobacteria; order Rhodobacterales; family Rhodobacteraceae; genus JABSSB01. The sequence goes on from JABSSB010000154.1 coordinate 11,149, forward strand.
CGGTCGAAGGGCTGAACGCCGCGCTGGACCGGGCGGACGCTTATCTTGAGGCAGGAGCCGATGTCTTGTTCGTCGAAGCCCCGCGCAGCGCCGAAGAAATGGCGGCGGTCACGGAGCAATTCGCCGGGCGGGTGCCGCTGTTGGCGAATATGGTTGAAGGGGGCGAAACGCCGATCCAGACCGCGGATGATCTGGAGGCGCGTGGCTTTTCTGTGGTGATTTTCCCCGGTGGGATCGTGCGCGCGTTGGCGCGCATGGCCGATGCCTATTACCGGTCGCTTTTTGAAAACGGTTCGAACCGGCCCTTCAAGGATCAGATGTTCGACTTCAATGGGCTGAACGCGCGGCTCGGCACCGATGAGATGCTGGCGCTGGGCAAGAAATATTCCGGCGAGAGCGGGTCATGATCGCCGCACGCGCGGCCGGGGATTTCCCGGTTGCCGTCGACACGCTCATCATCGGGGCGGGCGCCTGCGGGTTGGTGGCGGCGCTGGCGGCGCAAGAGGCCGGGCAAGAGGTTCTGGTGATCGAGGCGGATGCCGTTCCGGCGGGCTCTACCGCGCTGTCGGCGGGATTGATCCCGGCTGCGGGTACGCGCTGTCAGGCAGAGGCCGGGATCGTGGATGATGCCACGTTGTTTGCGGCGGATATTCAGGCCAAAGCCAAAGGCGAAAACGATCCCGACCTTGTTGCGGCTTTGGCCGAAGGGGCGGGTCCGGTGGTGGATTGGCTGGCTGCGCGCTATGGGCTGGCGTTTTCGGTGGTGCATGATTTCGACTATCCCGGTCACGCACGGCGACGGATGCACGGGCTGCCCAGCCGCGCGGGGCGCGAATTGGTCGACGCGCTGCGTGCTGCGGTCGAGGCGCAGGGGGTCGACATCATCACAGGCCTGCGGGCCGAAACGCTCTTTACCGAAGGCGACCGGATCACCGGGATCGCAGCGCGCAGCGCGGATGGGACCGAAGAGCTGTTGGGCTGCACCCGTCTGATCCTTGCCTGCAATGGCTTTGGCGGGAACCGGGACATGGTGCAGCAGAACATGCCCGACATCGCGGGCGCGCTTTGGTTTGGCCATGATGGCAACCGCGGCGAGGCGGTGCTCTGGGGCGCAGAACTGGGCGCGGGCACGCGGCATCTGGGGGCCTATCAGGGACACGGCAATGTCGCGCATCCGCATGGCATCCTGATCTCATGGGCGGTGATCACCGAAGGCGGCGTGCAGGTGAACGCGGAGGGCCATCGGTTCTGGGACGAAAGTCAGGGCTATTCCGAGGCGGCCCGGCATGTTCTGGCGCAGCCGGGCGGGGTGGCGTGGGCGATCTTTGACAGCCGCATCGCGGGCATCGCGCGCCAGTTCGAAGATTTCCGCAATGCCGAAGCGCAAGGCGCGATCAAATCCGCCGAGAGCATCGCGGAACTGGCACAGATTTGCGATTTGCCTTTGGCTGCGCTGGAGCGGAGCCTGACGACCATCACTCCGGGCACGCCCGACGCGTTTGGCCGGGTGTTCGGCCCAACGCCTTTGGCCGCACCCTATTGCGCGGTGCGGGTGACGGGGGCTTTGTTTCACACGCAGGGCGGATTGGATGTGACGCCGCAGGGGCAGGTGCGCAAAGCTGATGGCAGACTGTTTCCGAACCTATATGCCGCCGGTGGCGCGGCGGTGGGCGTGTCAGGCAAAGGCGATAGCGGCTATCTGTCCGGCAATGGTCTGCTGTCAGCGGTGGTGCTGGGGCGTGCGGCGGGGATGGCGGGCTGAAAGCCGCCGATCACTTCTTGTAGATGAACACCCGCCCCGGCACGGCATCGTCGGGCAGCGGCTGTTCCTCCAGCGCGTCAAAATACATCCGGTCCGAACTGACCATCAGCCCGCCGGGTGCCAGCAGCGGCTCGACCAGCGGAGAGATCATCCGCGCGAAGGCGTCGTTCTTTTCAAGGCTATGCCCGCCCAGATCGGCGTGGATCAGCGAGACGGTGGGTCCAAAGCGCGTGAGCGCCTCGGGCAAAGTGTCGCGCACATCGCCAAGGATCAGCTGCCCCTCCGGCGGGGTCGAATCCGGATGCGAGGCGACGGCGCGTTCAAATACAAAGACATCTCGTCCGGTCACGTGATGGGCGATGTGATGATAGGTGCGGCCATTGCCCAGCCCCAATTCGAAAACCGGGCCGGGCAGTTGCGCCGTGGCCGCAATGGCGTGATCAAGGCAGGCGCGTTGCGACACCATGCGGTTTATGAATATATCCAGACGCGTCATGCCAAAGCCTTTTCGTTCCCTCTGCGCGGCCGTGATGCCAGAGAGTTGCGCCTTTGGGTAGATCAGATGATGAATTCCGCCTGAGTTTGCAGAGGATTGAACGCCTCGGCTGTAGACGCGAGCGCGATTGCCGTCCTATGATCTGTGCGATGTGGTTGGAGCCCGGAAGTTAACGACGTGACAAAGCCTTTGCTGACAGTGGATGATCTGAGCATCGGCTTTGGCAATGATGCGCCAGTGGTGCAGGGCGTCAGCTTTGATCTGATGCAGGGGCAGACGCTGGCCCTGGTTGGCGAATCAGGGTCGGGCAAAACCATCTCCTGCCGTGCCATTCTGCGCATCCTGCCACGCGCCGCGCAGATCCGGAGCGGTCAGGTGATCCTGAACGGACGGTCCGGCGGGCTGGATATGGTGCAGATCAGCGAACGCCAGCTGCGCAAGGTGCGCGGCGATGCGGTGTCGATGATCTTTCAGGAGCCGATGCGCTCGCTGTCGCCTTTGCACAAGATCGGCAATCAGGTCTCGGAGGTGCTGTGGCTGCACAAGGGCCTGCGCGCCAATGAGGCGAAGAAGAAGGTTCTTGATACCTTTGAACGCGTCGGCTTCCCCGATCCCGAGCGAGCGTATAAATCCTACCCGTTCGAGATGTCGGGCGGGATGCGCCAGCGGGCGATGATCGCGATGGCGATGGTGTCGGAACCCGATCTGCTGATTGCAGACGAACCCACAACCGCGCTTGACGTGACAACACAGGCGCAGGTTCTGGGGCTGATCCATGATCTGCAGCGCGACACCGGGATGGGGCTGATCCTGGTCACCCATGATCTGGGCGTGGTGGCCAATATGGCCGAGCATGTGGTGGTCATGAACAAAGG
>JABSSB010000155.1 GCA_013214715.1 Paracoccaceae bacterium
TTCCTGGCCTCAGATGATGCGGGCTTCATCAATGGCTCGACCATCTCTGCCAATGGGGCGCAGTTCTTCGTCTGACCCCACACGGTTTTTTGACAATCGATGCCGCCTCAGGGCGGCGTCACTTCGATTTGCAAAAGCTGCAAATCAAACACGCATAAATTCCGGGCTAACATGCACTGAGAGAGGGTCTTGCGCGCGTCTCGCCTCACTGAAAACAAGTGCCGTTTCGCGAGATTGCAAAGTAACCCATTAACTCGCCCGCAACCGATGCCAATTATTCAACTGCCAAGGGTGCAGTATGGCAGACAATCATTCTCGAAAAGCCAACGCGCAATATCGCGCTTTTAAACATATTCGGCGTATACGACACAAGCTTGAGGACACAATCCGTGCCCTTGTGCGCCGCACTCTACGGAGATTAACGGAGCACTCCCCCAAAAAATTGTTTTCATGCGGCTTTTTTTGGTACGCGACGAAGAAGACATCATCGAGTCGACACTTGTAAACGCCCTGGAACTCCATGACATCGTCATGGTCGTGGATGACGGATCAGGTGACGGAACACGCCAAAAGCTGGATAGGCTGTCAAAGCGATTTCCGCAGTTGATCATCCTCGACAGAACAACGCAGATCCCCGACCAGACCGGTCATTTTGCCCAGGGTCCCACTACGACATGGGCGATGAGGTTTTTACAAACCCACTTTAAGCCCAAATGGATCTTTTGCCTCGATGCGAACGAAGTGCTGCCCTGTGAAAGCCGCGCCGCTTTTCGGGCTTATTTCAAGGAATATGAAAACAGTCGTCTTATCCGGATGCCTTGGAAAACCGCAATTCCACAGCAGACGTCCCCTCCACCAATCCGATGAGCAAGTTGCATACAGCCTGTCAAAAGACACCTCTATCGTAGGAAAGGTCGCTCTGCAGCCGGACTATTTTGACGTGAACAAGATCTATGCGGAGCATGGCAACCACAAGCTGAAACGAACTGGGGGAAACCTGAGCGTGCCATGGGCCGTCGCGCCCTACCTGTGCCACATACCGGTGAGATCCGCGTCTCAGGCCAGAATGAAGTGTCTCAGCAGGGTCAAAACTACCATGAAAAGAGCAAAAAAGGGATCCCTGGAAAATTTTACCAAGAAGTGCTGGCTCTGGTGGAGAAAGATGAGAATGAGCAGGATCTGCTGAACTATGTCGCTTTATCCTATCAGGCCAGTCGGCGTCAGACCCATGCGATCATTGAGGACGTTTCCAGCATACCCATGCTACCGGCACATCCACTGCTATTTGCAGGGTTTGCAGTAGAGTCCGCGCCGCTACCGTCCGAAATAGTTCCACAGCACCTGCGCGGTGGCGTTTTAACCGTTCTGGACAGGGACATCAGCTATTCGCCCTTGCCTTCTTGAGTGCACAAAAAGAGGCCACCCCAAAAGGGTGGCCTCTCAATAATCCCGTAAGATCGGCGCGCGCGATCAGCGGGAAGTCTTGCCACCCAAGAGCCAGTTCCAGGCAGATTTGATGGCTTCGGCGCGAGCGGCCTGAGCACGATCAAAGGCGGCGCGGGTGTCGGGGGATGCGGCGGGTTCATACATATCGGGTCTCCTTGGATCAGCTTTGCTTGACTTGATCCCAATATGGCGTCAGCAATCATTCCGCACAAACGAGAGTTTTGAGGGGTTCAGTTAAGCTGAGCTTGTGTGAAAATGGCCGACCGACTGCCCCCTTTGACCGCGCTTCGCGCCTTTGAGGCCGCGGCCCGGCATATGTCTTTCGCCCGCGCGGCGGAGGAGTTGAACGTCACCCCCGCCGCCTTGTCCTTTCAGATCAAAAGTCTTGAAGAGCATCTGGGCCAGCCGGTCTTTCGTCGCTTGAACCGCGCCGTCGAACTGACCGAAGCCGGGCGCGTTCTCGCACCGGGCACCACGGATGGCTTTGACGCCCTGTCGCGCGCCTGGACGGCCACGCGCAAATTGCAGGATGACACCACGCTGACGGTCACCGCAGGCCCGGCCTTTACCGCCAAATGGCTGGCCCCGCGTCTCTATGAATTTGCCCGCGCTCATCCAGAGGTCGATCTGCGCTTTTCCGCCGGACTGAAGCTCGTGGATTTCGCCCGCGACGATGTCGATGTGGCCATCCGCTTTGGCTATGGTCGAGATGAACCCGCCCTGTTCAGCCAGCCCTTGGCCGAAGAATGGGTGGTGCCTGCGATGACACCAGATCTGGCGGCGCAGTTTTCGACACCACAGGCCCTGACCAAAGCGCCGCTTTTGTTCGACGATTCCATCGACTTCCTGACCCCGCCTGCCGACTGGCGGACATGGTTTCGGCTGCAAGGCATCGACTTCACACCTGATCACGGCGCGCATTTCAGTCAGGCTGATCATGCCGTTGATGCGGCGCTGGCGGGTGTCGGCGTCGTTCTGGGACGCCGGGCCATGATCATCAAGGATCTTGCCGAAGGCCGGCTTGTCGCGCCCTTCCCGACAGCCATCGGGACGCGCGCGCAATTTCGGTTTCTCTGCCGCGCTGGGGCCGAAACCCGTCCGAACATCCAGGCCTTTCGCGATTGGATTTTGGCCGAGATTGACAAGACCGCCCATGTCGCAGCCCAGTTCGACGTCCGCCCGGTCGAGGAGATTACATGACCCGCCCTCAGGCCACGATGATCGGGTTTGTGGCCGTGCTGCTTTGGTCGCTTCTGGCGCTGTTCACCGTAGGCAGCGCGCCGACGCCACCGCTCCTGCTCAACGCGATCTGTTTTGCCATCGGTGGCACGCTGGGCCTGATCTGGGTCGCCGCCACCGGGGAGTTGCAGCAACTGCGCGAGGTGCCGCTGCACGTCTATGCCTTTGGCACGCTTGGCATTTTCGGCTATCACGCGCTGTATTTTTCAGCCCTGCGCCTGTCGCCTGCCGCCGAAGCCGGGTTGATCGCCTATCTCTGGCCACTTCTGATCGTGCTGTTATCAAGCCTATTGCCCGGAGAGCATCTACGCCGCGGGCATGTTCTGGGCGCCTGTCTGGGCTTTGGCGGGGCGGCTTTGATCATTCTGGGCGGGGATGGTGCAGGATTCGATCCGGCGCATCTGCCCGGCTATGGGCTGGCACTGGCCTGTGCTCTGACATGGTCGGGCTATTCGGTCCTGTCACGAAAGCTGGGGGCTGTTCCAACCTCATCGGTTGTGGTGTTCTGTCTGGCCTCGGCCCTGCTGTCAGCTGGGTTGCATCTGGCCGTCGAAGACACGGTTTGGCCTGATGGTCCGTTGGGCTGGGCATCGATCATCGGGCTGGGCTTGGGGCCTGTGGGGCTGGCGTTTTATGTCTGGGATATCGGGGTGAAACAGGGCGATATTCAGATGTTGGGCACAGCATCTTATGCTGCGCCTTTGCTGTCGACGATGTTGCTGGTTCTAACCGGAATAGCCAGCGCAACATGGTCGCTGGGGTTGGCAGCTGTGCTGATCTCCGGCGGCGCGGCTTTGGCCGCGCGCGCCAGCCTGTCTTCCGGTCAGGTCGACAGGCGCTGAATCTCTTCTTTCAGGCGGAGTTTCTGTTTCTTCATGCTGGCCAGTTCCAGCGCATCGATCGACGGCGTTCGTTGTGCTTGTTCGACCTTTTCGCTCAAGACTTCATGCTTCTTCTTCAGTTCCAAGACGTGGGCACTGACGCTCATCGGCAATCTCCTCTTTCACTGCGGTTCCCAGTGAACCCGATTCCCCGTCCCTTGTCACGCCGCAGGCGCAGCATTGGTCATCTCGATTGGCAAGTTCAAGCCGATGGCCAGTCCAATGCCGCCCCGTCGCGCAGCACTGCTGCAATCGCAGGCGTATAGTCATCGCCATCGCGCAGGTGACGGTCACCGTCATGCAGGACGATCGACGCATAAAGCCGAAACGGCGCCCGACCGTCCTTGCGCGCCCTGAGAATCACATGCTCGGGAGCGCGCCCGATGCGCGCGGCCAGTGGCAGAACCTCGACCGAGCCCAGATGCCCGTCACATCCCGCCAGCAAATCAGGCAGGCGCTCCGCGCGTTGGATCATGTGCAAATAGCCTTTCGGCCGCAGCCGACGCGCGGCGGTGGCGATCCAATCCGCGAGAGGACGATGCCCTTCGACCTCCCCCATCGCGGTGGCGCGGCCAGGATCGGGGGACGGCAAATGCGCCTGTGCGCGAAAGTACGGTGGATTTGCAATTACATGGTGGAATTGCAGCTGCCGCAACTTCGCTGGCAGATCACCCAGATCTGCCTGCCAGATCGTGGCCCCCAGTGGCACAGCGTTGCGGCGGGCAAGTTCTGCATAGTCGTGCTGGACCTCGACACCATGCAGATCCAACCCCACCACACGCGCGCCCAGACACAACATTGCCGCCCCGGCCCCGCAGCCCAGATCCAGAACCCTGTCACCGCTCTGTGCGTTCACCGCTGCAGCCAGCAAAACCGGGTCCACCCCGGCGCGATAGCCGTCCTTGGGTTGATGCAAAAACACCCGCCCGCCCAGAAACGCATCGCGGCTGAGTGCGTCATCCTCCCACATTAGCGGCCAAGGGGGATGTCATTGTCCAAGATCACCCGCAAAGCGGCGTCGAAATCATCTTCCCGCACCATCAGGCGGCGTGGCAAGATTCCGATGCTGCCTTCCAGAACGCTCATATTTACGTCGATTGGAAAGCAATCTATATCCTCCCCTTGAAGAAGGGCGGATGCGAAGGCGAGTATGGTTGGATCGGTGCTGCGCAGAAGCTCTTTCATGATAGTAGAGATATGCGCATTTATGCGCGCGGGTCGAGACCCGGAAAGGCCAGAATGAATATCAGCACCGCAACCAAACCGCATGAGCAACTGGCCGAGCGGCTCGCCCCGCAGATGGAGCAGGTCAACACCCTGATCCGCGAACGTATGGCGTCCGAACACGCCCCCCGCATCCCCGAGGTCACCGCCCATCTGGTCGAAGCGGGCGGCAAGCGGTTGCGTCCTCTGCTGACGCTGGCAGCGGCCGAGATGTGCGGCTATGACGGACCGCACGCGGTGCGTCTGGCCGCGACGGTGGAGTTCATTCACACCGCCACGTTGCTGCATGATGATGTGGTGGATGAAAGCGGACAGCGACGCGGACGCCCCACGGCCAACCTGCTGTGGGACAACAAATCCAGCGTTCTGGTGGGCGATTACCTGTTCTCGCGTTCATTCCAGCTGATGGTGGAAACCGGCAGCCTGCGCGTGCTGGATATTCTGTCCAACGCCTCGGCCACGATTGCCGAGGGCGAGGTGCTGCAACTCACCGCGGCGACGGATCTGCGCACGGATGAGGCGGTGTATCTGCAAGTGGTGCGGGGCAAGACGGCGGCGCTGTTTGCCGCTGCCACACAGGTCGGCGGTGTGATTGCCGAGATGCCAGAGGCACAGGTGCAGGCGCTCTATGATTACGGCGATGCGCTGGGGATCGCTTTTCAGATTGCCGATGATCTGCTGGATTATCAGGGCGACAGCGCCACGACCGGCAAAAATGTCGGCGATGATTTCCGCGAACGCAAGCTGACCCTGCCCGTGATCAAGGCCGTGGCCCAGGCCACGGACGAAGAACGCGCCTTTTGGGCACGCACCATCGAGAAGGGCAAACAGGCAGACGGCGATCTTGAGCAGGCGCTGGCATTGATGGCGAAATATCAAACGCTTGAGGCAACGCGCGCGGACGCGAATCGCTGGTCGGCCAAGGCCCGCGCGGCCTTGGACACCCTGCCGGAACATCCCATCCGCGACATGCTGGACGGTCTGGCCGATTACGTCGTTTCGCGCTTCAGCTGATCGGGTTCAGCGCAGCAGGGTCGCCGTGACCCACCACTCATCCTGAAGGGTGGCAATCATCTCGGCGGCCAGTTCAGCCTGATTCTGCGTTTCAAACAGGCCAAAACAGGTCGCGCCCGACCCGCTCATTCTCGCCAGCGCAGCGCCTGCGCCGGCTAGAGCCTGAAGCGTGCCTGTGATCTCGGGCGCGATGCGTTGGGCAGGGGCTTCCAGATCATTCCGCTGCAACGCAAGCCAGTCGATCACCTCCTCAACGCCGCACGCCTCTGGCATGTCGCCAAAGCCCGGATTGTCCTTGTTGGCCAGCGCGCCAAAAACCGCAGGTGTCGGCACTTCGACACCGGGATTGACCAGAACGGCGGGCAGCGGCGGCAAGGCGATCGGGGTCAGAACCTCTCCGATACCCGACATCCGCGCGGCCTGCGCCAACATGCAGACCGGCAGATCCGCACCAAGCGGCAGGCTGTCGCCTTCAAACCCCGCGAGCCGCAGGCAGGCTGCGGCATCGGATGAGCCACCACCTATACCGCCCGCCATGGGCAGATGTTTGTCGAGCGTGAAGGCCCCGGTTATCCCGGCCAACTTCGCAGCACGCAGCACCAGATTACTGTCATCATCGGGCACGCCATCGGCGCGAGGACCGGTCACCCTCAGGCTCAGTCGCTCTGACGGCTGGACCGACAGCTGATCGCCCACATCGGCAAAAGCCACCAGCGAGTCGAGCAGATGATACCCATCCGCCCGCTGGCCGGTGACATGCAGCGCCAGATTGATCTTGGCCGGGGCAAAGCCGGGTTCAGCCGTCATCCGTCGCAACCGACAGCGGATCTGACCCCTCTTCTTCCAACACGACATCCAGCCCCACATCCAGCTTGCGGCGGATACGATCGGGGTCGGCCTCTGCATCCATGTCTTCAGGATTGATAAAGGACAGCGCTCGGCGCCATTGGAATTCCGCCTCGCGATAGCGGCCCACAGCCCAATACACATCGCCCAGATGGTCATTCACCACCGGGTCCACGGGCATCAGTTCAACCGCCTTTTCCATATGCCCAACAGCCTCATCATAGCGGCCAAGGCGATAAAGAACCCATCCCAGACTGTCGACGATATAGCCGGAATCAGGCCGGGCAGCGACCGCTTGTTCAATCATGGCCAGCGCCTCAGTCAGTTTGATGCGCTTTTCGACCAGCGAATAGCCCAGATAGTTCAGCACCTGCGGCTGATCGGGGTTCAGCGCCAGAGCGGCGCGGAAATCGGCTTCGGCCAGCTCCCATTCGTCCATCCGCTCGTAACAGATGCCGCGCGCATATAGCAGGAACCAACGCCCCTGCGCCCCCTCGGCGGTTTCCGCCAGCGCCCGGTCATAGGCCGCCGCCGCATCGCCATAGCGTTCCTGCTGGCGCAGCAGATCGCCCAAAGCCGTGTGGACCGAGGCCAGATCAGGATAATCACGGGACAGCCGATCCAGCACTTCGATGGCCGTATCGACCCGCCCGGCCCCGCGCAGTGCGGCAGCACGGCCCAGTTCGGCGGCATGGAAATCGGGATGATCGCGCGGCACTTGGGCGTAAGCCTCCACCGCCAGATCATATTGCCCCAGATCCTCCAGCAGATCGGCAGACAGCAGCAGAGCGTCAATGTGATCTGGGCGCAGATATTGCGCCATGCGGGCATAGATCAGCGCGTATTCATCCGAGGCCTCGCCGTTCAGCGCCTGGCTGAGGGTAAAGAACACCTCGGCCATGCCATCCTGGACCGAAGTGACATGCGTGAAGGGCAGCGTCTCTCCGTCTGCCAGCACTTCGGCCATGGCCTCCAGCGACGGATCGAACCCGCCCGCGCCAAAGGCATCCTGAAGCAATTGCAGCGCATCCTCGTTCCGGCCCAACTGCGACAGCACTTCGGCCCGCGCCATCGCCGCACGCCGGGTCAGGACGCTCAGACCGCCAGCGGGATCTGCGAAAATCGCCTCGGCTTGCTCGTAGTCACCCACCATCGCGAGCGCGAGCACCTTTTGAAACAAGGCAAAACTGCGCAGCCCCTCTTGGGATGCGACCGCATCAAACCGGGTCAGACCGGCCTGCACCGACCCCGCGCCGATTTCAGACCAACCCGCCAGCAGCCCATCGATCAGCGGTCCGATGCCAAACTCATCAGGGTTGCGGCTCAGCAACTCGCGGAACTCTTCGGTCTCGACCAGATGCGCAACGGTGACCATATGGGCAACTTGGCTGCGCAGGCCCATCTCTTCGATCATCTCTGCCACAGGCACGGCGCGACCGACCTCTCCCAGCGCCAGCAGGGTCAGAACCAGTTCCTCCATCAATCCCGGATTGCCGGGATCGGCCAGAAGCGCTTCGTTGAAATATTGCGCCGCCTCAGCGTAATCCGAATTTGCCAGGGCAATGCGCCCGGCCAGATAGGCGCCCAGCGATTGCTGGGCCGTCACGGCGGCGGGGGATGCGGTGGCAAGGGCCAGCGCAACAAGCGCGGCACGCGTTAGGGAAAAGGGCACAGGCGGTCTCCGGTCATCACTGCTGTGAGGAAAGTAGAGCGTGACAGGGCGCTGTGCAATGGCGCGCGGCCCTTCCAGACCGCGCGCAATCGATCACATGTTGGGGTAGTTCGGGCCGTCGCCGCCCTGCGGCGTGACCCAGTTTATGTTTTGCGACGGATCCTTGATGTCGCAGGTCTTGCAGTGCACGCAGTTCTGGAAATTGATCACAAAACGCGGTTCGCTGCCCTCTTCTTCGACGACCTCATAGACCCCGGCAGGGCAATAGCGCTGCGCCGGTTCGGCGAAACGCGGCAGGTTGACCTTGATCGGCACCGTGGGGTCCTTCAGATGCAGATGCGCTGGCTGGCTTTCCTCGTGGTTGGTCATCGAGAAACTGACATTGGTCAGACGATCAAAGCTCAGCTTGCCATCGGGCTTGGGATAGTCGATCGGCTTGTGCAGATTGGCCGGTTGCGTGGCCTCGGCATCGGTTTTGCCATGCTTGACCGTGCCAAAAAGCGAATTGCCGAAGATCGAATTGACATGCATATCAAACCCGCCCAGCACCAGCGAGGCGACAAGCCCGTATTTGGACCAGAGCGGTTTGACATTGCGGACCTTCCACAGATCCTGCCCGATCTCGCCCTCGCGCACCTCGGTTTCATAGGCGCTCAACTCATCGGCGGCGCGGCCTTCACCGATGGCGGCATGGGCCGCTTCGGCCGCCGCGATACCGGACAGCATTGCGTTATGGTTGCCCTTGATCCGGGGCACGTTCACCATGCCCACCGAACAGCCCAACAGCGCCACACCCGGCGCGACCATCTTGGGCATGGACTGATAGCCACCTTCCGAAATCGCCCGCGCACCATACGCCACGCGCTTCCCGCCTTTCAGCAGATCGGCAACCATCGGGTGATGCTTGAAACGCTGGAATTCCATGTAAGGGTAGAGATACGGGTTCTTGTAGTTCAGATGAACCACAAACCCGACATAGACCTGATTGTTCTCGAGGTGATAGATGAACGACCCACCGCCAGCATTGCTTTCAAGAGGCCAGCCCATCGTATGCGTGACCGAGCCTTCCTTGTGTTTGGCCGGGTCGATGTCCCAGATCTCTTTCATGCCGATGCCGAATTTCTGCGGCTCTTTGCCGGCCTGCAGATCGTATTTGGCGATCACTTCCTTCGCCAGCGACCCGCGCACACCTTCCGACAGGAAGACATATTTGCCAAGAAGTTCCATCCCCGGTTCGGTGTTCGGCCCGTAAGACCCGTCGGCTTCAAGCCCAAAGACACCGGCCACGACGCCCTTGACTTCGCCATTGTCACCATAGACCATTTCCGAACAGGCCATGCCGGGGAAGATCTCCACGCCAAGCTCTTCGGCCTGCTCAGCCATCCAGCGGCAAACATTACCCATCGACACGATGTAATTGCCGTGATTGTCCATCAGCGAGGGCATCGGCCAGTTCGGCACGCGGATCTGGCCCGCTTCGCCCAGCATATAGAATTTGTCCTCGGTCACAGGCGTGTTCAGCGGCGCGCCCTTTTCCTTCCAATCGGGGATCAGTTTGTCGAGCCCCACAGGGTCCAGCACCGCGCCCGACAGGATATGCGCCCCAACTTCCGAACCCTTTTCCAGCACGACCACATTGAGGTCGGCATCCAACTGCTTGAGGCGGATCGCCGCCGACAGCCCTGCAGGGCCTGCACCGACGATCACCACATCATATTCCATCGCTTCGCGCTCAATCTCGGCCATGGGTACCCCTCTGGTCTCAAACCTGCCGCTGCAGCGCGGCGTAACAAAGTTTCGCGACTGCCTAGCGTGCGGCAATTCATGAGGTCAATCACAACACGGCGTCACTACAACCGCCATGCGACATTTTCAGAAATTCTTTGACCTATGCCGCTGTAATTCGCAGGGTTAGACATCGTCATAGTCACGATTGGGGGCCATTATGACCGTTTCTTTGCAAGTTCTGTATCCGGTGACCGAAGCGACCAGCTTTGATCACGACTATTACGCCACCACCCATATGGCCCTGGTGGGAGAGCATATGGGCCCACATCTGACCTCGACCCATGTGGTCAAAGGTCTGGCAGGCGGCGGGGAGGCGCCGGCTGGGTTTTATGCGATCGCCACAATGAATTTCGCCGATGAGGCCGCGATGCAGGCCGCGCTGGCCGCCGGTGGTCCGGTTCTGGCCGATATTTCCAATTACTACAACGGGCAACCGGAAATACTGGTGGGTACGGTCATCGGCTGACCCTGCTGCCTTGCGCGGCAGCCTGCCGCCGCGCTTTGCTCCGCGGTTGCGCACCACTTGCAATCCGGCCCGGCATTGGGTCAGGTAGGCCATGATTTAACGCACGTCCCGGCGGACAAGCTCTGGCGAGGCGGCTCTACGCTGAAGTGACACACCATATGGACAAAATCCCCATGACCCCGGCGGGCTTTGCCGCGCTGGAAGCTGAACTCAAGACGCTCAAGACCATCGAGCGCCCGGCCATCATCAAGGCCATCGCCGAAGCGCGCGAACATGGTGACCTGTCGGAAAACGCCGAATATCACTCGGCGCGGGAAAAGCAGTCTTTCATCGAAGGTCGCATCAAAGAGCTTGAAGGCGTGATCAGCCTCGCCGATGTGATCGACCCGGCCAAGCTGTCGGGCAGCATCAAATTCGGCGCGCGGGTGACGTTGGTCGATGAAGATACCGATGAAGAGAAGACCTGGCAGATCGTGGGCGAGCATGAGGCCAATGTCGAAGCAGGCCTGCTGAATATCAAATCGCCCATCGCCCGCGCGCTGATCGGAAAGGATGTCGGTGACAGCGTCGAAGTCCGCACCCCCGGCGGCGACAAGGCCTATGAGGTTCTGGATATCAACTACGGCTGATCAAAAAGGGCACACGATTGTCAGAAGACAAAGCCGATCCGGTCTCACTTGACCCTTATGGCCGCAACGCCGCGCCGCGCGCGTCAGGAATAGAAGTTCTTTTGGTTCTGGTCAGCTTGGGCTGGCTGGGCCTGTGCTGGGTTCTGCTGTTCGGCGGCACGCTTGACGGGGTCGACACCACCGATGACGGGGTGACCCTTGCCGTAATCACCTTTCTGCCGCTGGCGGTCTTGTGGCTGATGGCGCGCGCCCTGCGGCGGTTGCAGGCGCTGGAATCCGAAAACGCGCGCCTGTCCGCCGCGCTCAGCGCATTGCGCCAGAGCTTGCTCGATCAACAGCAGGCTTTGACGACCGCGCGTTCGTCACTGCCATCCTCGACCGTGCCGCCACCCGCGCCCTCCGTCGACGCGCCGCGTGCAGAGACAGCAATCTGTGCTGCGACGACGCCACAACAGACGGAGCCACAGACGCCCATGGCCACAGACGCATCAGAGGCCTCACCGGCACCTATGGCTGCGTCAGCGCAGGCAGATTTGCCGCTTGGGCAGGTGCCGATCACCGAATGGCCCCCCATGACGCTGCTTCTGCGGGCCTTGAACTTCCCGGAAGACGCGCAGGATCGCGACGGGTTTGCCGCCCTGCGCCGTGCAAAGGCCGACCCGCAACTGGCCGATCTGTTGCAGGCGGCCGAAGACGTTCTGACCATTCTCAGTCAGGACGGTGTCTATGTGGATGATCTCTCGGTCGCGCCGCCCGATCCTGCGCTTTGGCGCGCCTTTGCGTCGGGTGAACGCGGGCATGAGCTCTCTGATCTGGGTGCCGTGCGCGATCCCGCCGCGTTGGACCGGGTCGCCCAGAGGATGCGAGAGGACATGATCTTTCGCGACGCCGCTTTGCATTTCCTGCTCCGCTTTGACAAGATGCTTGCCCGGCTCGCCCGCGATTGCCAGGATGCCGATCTCACGGCGCTCAGCACCACACGCACTGCGCGCGGCTTCATGCTTCTGGCCCGCGCGGCAGGCAGCTTTGACGGGTAGTGTCACGCTCGGACATCCGCGCAGGCCCAACGCGGATTGCGCGATCCGCCGGATGAATGGTCTGCCGCGCCTCTGTCGCTGCTTTTGGCCATTGCAAAGATGGCTGCGTCCGAAAACCTGTATGTCACGGTCCATATGACTTATGGGCGGCTTGCGCATATCTCGATCCGTGTGATGTCAGGTGACCGGCTCAAGGTCAAACAGTCCTGCCCAGGGATGCTTGGATCGCGCCTGACCACAAGAGCATCCCAACTGCTTTGAACGTGAAAAATGCGTTCAATACCAGATATGTCGCAGATCAACTCGCCTGACAGAATCAGCCCTCCCTTGCGGCATTCGAGCTTTTGCGGCGCGGCGGCGCCCCTCTGAACAGCCCCAAGTCGACCGGTGACCCAGGTGCAGGCATCACAAGCATGGCCTTACACCGATCTGCAAGATCAAGACCGCGTGCGCATTGGACCGAGGCCCCAAACAAGCGCCAGACAGGACCACCGCGACATCGCTCTTCTGGTCACGCTACGCAGACCCCTGATGCGCATCCCCCACCATGCAGCAAGGTCCCGATGACCTGCCCATCCGGAACCGAGACCCGTCTGCCCGCAGTTTCGGACAAGACTTTAGCCGATTGCCCCAACCGTGGCTTCTGTGTCAGGTGTAGTCTTATGGTGACAAAACTGGATTCCATCGATCGGCAAATTCTGCGCGTGCTGCAGGAAGACGCCGCATTATCGCAGCGCGACATTGCCGAGAGAGTGGGGCTGTCGCAAAACGCCTGTTGGAGGCGGCTCAAACATCTGGGCGAAACAGGGCTCCTGAAAGGGTCCACCGCGCGCATTGACAGGCGCGCGCTCGGCCTTGATCTGGTTGTTTTTGTCATGGTCCGAACGCGTCATCATTCGGCCGATTGGCTGCAGGCGTTTCGTCGCCACGTGCTGAGCATTCCCGAAGTGATCGACTTTCACCGGATCGGCGGCGATTTCGATTACCTGCTCAAAGTGGTCACGCAAGACATGCAAAGCTATGACCGCGTCTATCAACGTTTGATCGAGCAGGTCGAACTGGACGGTGTCACGTCCTATTTCGCGATGGAAGCCATCGCTGAAGCGCGTCCGATCCCATTGTGATCCTGCCCCATCACGGCGATGTGGGCAGACATACGGACCGGAAATAGTCCGACAACACCTGATAGTCTCCAGGAGTCGCCAGACCGGGTTCAGCCCCTTACTCTGTCATGGCGGGCTCGGACATATCCAGCGCAGGCGCAGGAGCCATATCCATTGGACCGGTGGCCACGGGCAAGAGCGCGCGGACCAACTCTTCCCATTCCGCCCAACATGCTTCGGTCGGCGAAAGGACAAACTGCTAATCGCCAAAGGCCATCTCCGCGACAGCCATGGTCATTGTCCCGACATCAGAAGGAACAACCGCCCTGCCCCTTGCCTCGGCCAGCAGCCCGGCCCTAACCCCATGCAAGGCCTATATCAGTCTGCTGGCGGGGTTAAAAACCACGTCAACTTTCAGATGAAACCGCGCGTGACCGCGCCTTAATCGAGGCTTGCAATCCACTCGCGGATCAGAGCCACGCCCTCTTCATGCACGAGGCCACGGCCGAGTTCCGGCATCATGATGCCGGGATCGTCCGACGCCAGGCGATAGAGCAGGAACGACTGATCCGGCGCGCCGGGCGCGATGGCCCAGTCCATGCCTCCTGATCCCCGCCCGGCGGCCACGGGGGTCTTGCGGATGCCCAAATGTGCGGGGCGGGTTTCCTCCCAGTTCAGATACAGCGCAGATGTGTCCGCCGGCAGGCCCGGCGCATGGCAATGGGCGCAATTGGCGTCCAGATAGGCCCGTGCCCGGTCCTCCAGCGGCGCCTCCGGGTCATTCCAGACCGGCAAACCAGGTGCGTCGTTGCGCGTCTTGGCCAGCACGCCAGCCGCAACCAGCCGGGCCAGCTGATCGCCGTGGTTGAGATTGCGCAGCTTGGGAC
>JABSSB010000156.1 GCA_013214715.1 Paracoccaceae bacterium
CGTCATGGCGTAATGGCGCGTGTTCGGCGGCACGTCCTGCGGCTCCACCACCGGCGGCACCATATGCAACGCGTCAAAGCCTTGAACAAGCTGCACGAATTCGGTGAAATCCTGCAAGCTGCCCGGACGGCGCCCGCGCACAAGGTCCGTCGCATGGGGCGCACCCGCGCCCGGCTGAACAGCCAGACAGGCCAGTTCCATCTGCAAGTCGCGTGCGGCCACGGCGCGGCACAGGGCAAAGGATTTAGGCGCAGATGCCAGCGCGGCCTCGACCATGTCCCGGCCGAAAAAGACCATACCCTCGTCGCGGATCACCGCGCCGCCTTTGGCCAGGATCTCGCGCGCTTCGGGCAAAAGCACTTTGATCCCCAACTCTTGCAAGACAGTCAGCGCGGCCTCGTGAATGGCCTGCACCTGATCATCCGACCAGATGCGCGCCGGTTCAAAAGGATGCCGCAATTGGCGGTAATTCACATCGCGTCGCGGCGGGGCCTTGGCCCCGCGCCGCCGCCCCCGTCGCGTGCTCATCCGCGCATCGCCTTGCCTTGCGGGTCATAAGGCGAATTGGCAATCACCTTTGCGGGCCGTTCCACGCCCACGACATGCACCGACAGATCGGCCCCTTCGACCGCGTGATCGGCATTGACCAAGGCCATCGCCAGCGACTTCTTGATGTAATGGCCATAGCCGCCCGAGGTGACAAAGCCGACCTTCTGATCGCCTGCCCAGACCGGCTCATACCCGCTGGCATCGGCATCGGCGGCGTCAATCTCAAGCGTGACCAGCTTTAGCGCAGGGCCATTGCCATCGCGTTCCACAATCGCAGCCTCGCGCCCGACAAAGCCGTCGCGGCCCCAGTCGATCCAGCGATCCATGCCCGTCATGCCGGGCGTATACCCTTGGGTGAACTCCGCCGACCAGATGCCAAAGCTCTTCTCCAGCCGCGTCGACAGCATCGCGTTAAAGCCACATTCCCGGATGTCCTGCGCCGCTCCGGCCTCAAGCAGCATGCGGCGCAGCGTGGCGTGATCGCCCATCCGACAGTTGATTTCATAGCCTTTTTCACCGGTCACCGACATCCGTGCCACGCGGGCGCGGATCATGCCGATATCCATCGGCGCGCAGCCCATGAAAGGCAGAGTCACCTCTTGCTCGGCCACGGCGGAGATGACCTCGTGACTTTTGGGGCCAACCACGGCAAAGCCTGCCATCTCCTCCCCCAGATCACGGACAGTGACGCCCTCCATCATGTGATCATTGAACCAACGCATATGCCACTGACGCAGGTAATAAGACCCCATGATCCAATAGCTGCCATCGCCCCAGTTCAGGATCGTCAGATCCCCCTTCAGGCGCCCGTCATGGCCAAGCATCGGTGCCAGCTTGGCGCGGCCTGCNTTAGGCAGCTTGCTGGCCATGATCGACTTCAACCATGCTTCGGCATTGTCGCCCGACACCTCAAACCGCGAGAAACCGCTTATATCCATCAGCCCTACCCCTTCGCGGATCACGCGGCATTCCTCAGCCACGATGTCAAAGGCGTTCGAGCGTTTGAGCGTCGGCGTTTCCTCAAAACCCTGCGGTGCGAAATAGAGCGGCACCTCAAGATCCCAGCTTTGCCCCCATTTGCAGCCCGCCGCCGTCATCGCATCATGCGCAGGCGCCATTTTCAACGGGCGGCCCGCGGGCAGTTGCTCGTTCGGGTAGGTCATCACGAAACGGCGCGAATAGAACTGGCCGGTGGTTTCACGGATGAAGCGCTTGTTCTGCGCGTAATCGCCATAGCGCGCGACATCCATGCACCAGGCATCCGCCTCTGGCTCACCATGGATCATCCATTCCGCCAGCGTCTTGCCAACGCCGCCGCCCTGCAGGAAGCCCGCCATCACAGCACAGGCCGACCAATAGCCGCGCTTGCCCGGCACCGGCCCGACCAGAGGGTTGCCATCAGGCGAGAAGGTGAACGCCCCGTTCACCCATGTTTTCACGCCGACAGTCTGCAGATCGGGATAGCGCTCAAATCCGCAGATCAGCTCATGTTGGATCCGGTCGGTCTGTTCTTGAAACAGCTCCATCCCATAGTTCCACGGCGCGCCGTCCATCGCCCAATGTTCGTGATCTACCTCATAAATGCCCAGCAGAACACCTTTCTGGTCCTGCCGCAGATAGGTGAACCCTTCGAGGTCCACGGTCATCGGCACTTCAAAGTCCAGCTTTTCCAGGGCCGGGATCGTGTCCGAGATCAGGTAATGATGCTTTAGCGGCGAGACCGGCAATTCGATACCCGCCATGCGGCCCACCTGCTTGGCCCACAGACCCGCAGCATTCACAACATGCTCGCAGGTGATGGTGCCCTTGTCGGTTACAACCTTCCATCCGTCATCGGTCTGGATCAGGTCCTCGACCTTGGTGTGTTCGAAATACTCCGCGCCGCGTTTCTTGGCGGCCACGGCATAGGCATGCACCGTACCCGTGGTGTCGACATAGCCTTCACGGTCCGCCCACATGCCGCCCAAAAGCCCGTCGGTGGACATGATCGGGTTCAACTCTCGCGCTTCCTCGGGCGTGACAAGCCGGCAATCCTCGATGCCGATCGACTGAAAAACACGATAGGCCGATTGCAGCCATTCCCAACGGTCAGGCGTGCCCGCCATGGTCAGTCCGCCGGTCATGTGCAGGCCAATATTCTGGCCAGATTCGGCTTCGATCTCGGATAGAAGGTCAATCGTATAGGCCTGCAAGGCCGCCATGTTCGGATCCGCGTTCAGCGCGTGAATGCCACCCGCCGCGTGCCAGGACGACCCCGCCGTCAGAACCGAGCGTTCAATCAGGCAGACATCAGTCCAGCCGAATTTTGCAAGGTGATACAGAACCGAAGCGCCCACGACGCCGCCCCCGATCACAACGACACGATAGTGCGAATTCATGATGACCTCCCTGACCTTGTCAGGCAGATACTATACAGTTCTGTCCAGTGCTAAGAGCACGTCTGCGACACGTGATGTCGTGATTAGCCCGCGCGTTATGACCAGCCGTAGGTTTGCCCCAACGCACCCAAAGCCGCCTGCGCGGCCTGTTCGGCCGAAGCCAAAGCACCTTCCAGAAACCCGCCATCTGAAGGCGCCAGTTCGGCCCCGGCAAAATGCACCCGCGGCGGCACATAGCCATACAATGCGTCGGGCATCCCGTAATCGGGATGACCGTCCAGTGGCGCCAGATCTTCCTGTGCCGCCGTTTCGCCTTCGACCGACCAGTTTTGATACAGCACATCTCGTGGCGCTGCGGCCTCTTCCCCGAACAACTCGCTGAGCTGCGACAACGCGGCCTGCGTGACCTGATCGGGATGCCAGGCTGCACCGACTGTCAGGAAGCCAAACAACGCCCCCTGCGAAGCATCCATCGGAGAGGCATCATGTATTTCGCTCAGCGGTCCGGAATGGCTGATCGCATCACCATTCAATCCCATGGCCCGCCAGAATGGCGTGTCATAGACGGCAATCAATTTGGCATGGCCCGCCATCCATGTTGGGATCGCGGCCAAATGGGCGGCGACATGCTGCCCGCCATTCCAACCCAGGGCGATATCCCGCGCCACAACGCGCGGCGGAACAGCCACGATAACGCTGGCAAAGCGTTCATAAAACATCTCCGCGCCATGTTGTCCCGCGATCTCGATGTGATCGCCCATGTCCTGGATACCTTTAATCTGGGTGTTCACCTTCATAGCTTTCGTCGGCAGGGTCGCCCGCAACCCGTCGGTCAGAATCTGTACCCCTCCATTCAGCCGCAAAGCCCCGCCCATCGTGGCCATGGTCAGATCGCGGCGCACCGCTCCAGCCTGGTCCTGAAAGACCAGATTGCCTTCGGTCGGCTGATCGAACACCCGCCCGCCAAACCGGGTTGCCAGCGCCAACATTCTTGCATTCTGAGGCCAGATCCAGCTTGGCCCAAGATCATAACGCGCCGTTCCGCCCAAAGCCGGGCGGGACAGAACCCGCCCACCAAACCGAATGCGCGCCTCGTAGACCGTGACCGATACACCAGAACGATGCAGGATATCGGCAGCTGCCAATCCGCTCAGCCCACCGCCGATGATCGCAACATTTCTCATGCAGCCTCCATGCCTTTCAGATGGCCGGATTTTATCCAGACCCGCGCGCCTTGATCGCCCGCGCGCGCCGTCAGCGCCGCGCCGACAGGCAAGCGCAACCAATCCCATCTACCCAGCGTGTCACCCTCGCTGACAAACCCACCGTCCAGCACGAAGACTTCCAGCCCGTCTTGTGGCGGAAGGGCAACCTCTGTGCCAGGCGCCCAGACTTCCAGCCGGACATCTTC
Organism: Paracoccaceae bacterium; assembly: GCA_013214715.1. Taxonomy (GTDB): domain Bacteria; phylum Pseudomonadota; class Alphaproteobacteria; order Rhodobacterales; family Rhodobacteraceae; genus JABSSB01. The sequence goes on from JABSSB010000156.1 coordinate 4,339, forward strand.
ATGCCCATCGTGGAACAGGGGCAGCACCTTGACACCCGCGCGCCCAGCCGCATCCACTGGTGCGGATTTGCTCATATCGGTGCGGATATGGGTGCGGTCTTCGGGGTCAAACTGGTGCAGCTTCACCATGATCGTTGTGCCCGGAGCCGAAGCCGGCGTATGCGCCGATGTCGGCGGGTTACGGATATAGCTGCCCACACCGAAATCGCCATGTTCGTCCTGAAACACGCCATCGAGTACAATAAACTCTTCCCCGCCATCATGGGTATGCGCCGAAAAAGCTGATCCGGGAGCAAATCGCACGATGGTGGTGGCGCGGGCGATTTCTTCCCCGATACGGTCGAGCATTTTGCGCTCCACCCCGGCCATCGGGGATGGCACCCACTCCGTTTCGTCAAAGCGCATCACCACACGCTGAGTAAAATCAGCATTGATCTTCATTTCCGCCTCCGTCGGGCCGGGCCCGTTGCAATCACGTCAGGACCCAAGAGATGTGAACGCGCCTTGCCATTGTTAGGATAATCACGAAATCGTAACCAAGCTGCAAACGCGAAACGTAAATTCTGGATGTCAGCGGTTGAGAGTCAGATTTTTGAACACCCCCAATAACCCTTAACGTAATATCGGTCACTGGACGCCATGCCTGCATCAGGCTAGAGGACGCAAACCGCAAAGACAGGAGCGCGCGTGATCAAGACAACACTGACCCGGATCGACGCGGCGCTGTCGCGGCTGGCTTTGGCACGGCGCGGCTGGGGCGTGGTATTTGTCGCGCTGCTATCTCTGATGCTGAGCCTGCCGGGCTTTTTCGACCTGCCAGCGGTAGACCGAGATGAAAGCCGGTTCAGCCAGGCCACCAAGCAGATGGTGGAAACAGGCGATTACATCGATATTCGCCTTGGCGATCAGACCCGCTACAAGAAACCGGTAGGCATCTACTGGCTGCAATCCATCCCAGTGCGCATCGTGGGCCCTGAGCTGGCGCGAGAAATCTGGGTCTACCGCCTGCCTGCTTTGACGGGAGCAATGCTGGCCAGTGTGCTGACCTATCTGATCGCCGCTACGCTTGTCGGACCCAAGCCAGCGTTGTTGGCAGGCGGGCTGATGGCGGCCACTTTGGTTCTGGGGGCGGAAGCCCGACAGGCCAAGACGGATGCGGCGCTTTTGGCCTCCATCCTTGCGGCGCAATATGTTTTGGCACGGCTGTGGATGCAGGGCGGCGACGCGATCCGCAAAACCTGGCCTTGGCTGTTTTGGGCCGGGCTGGGCGCATCAATGCTGATCAAGGGGCCAATCGGTGTAATGGTGGTCGGATTGACGGCGGCGGGTCTTTCGGTGTTGCGCCGCGATCTGCGCTGGCTGCTGCCGCTGCGATTTGGGCCGGGTCTGGCACTCTTCGCGGTGATTGTTCTGCCCTGGTATGTGTTGATCACGCTGAAGGCGGGCAGCGCATTCTGGGCGGAAAGCCTGGGACAGGACATGCTGGGCAAAGTGACCGAAGGCCAGGAAGGCCACGGCGCGCCGCCAGGCACCTACCTGCTGCTGGCCTGGGTCACATTCTGGCCTGCCGCGCTGATCCTGCCGTTTGGCATTGCCTATGCGTGGCGCGAAAAGCTGACACCAGCCGTTCAGTTCTGTCTGGCCTGGATTGTGCCCTTCTGGCTGATCTTTGAAATCGTCGCGACCAAGCTGCCGCATTACACCCTGCCGACCTATCCGGCCTTGGCTGTGCTAACGGCCGCGGGCTGGCTGGCGCGCCCCCAAAACAGCCGCCCCGGTTGGCCGCATGCCGTTTTGATCGCCGTGCTGTTGCTGATTGGCGCCGCGCTGACCATCGTACCGGTCGCTGCCAGCCTGACCATCAGCATCGGCCCCAGCCTGATTTGGGCCCTTGGCGCTGTTCTGGTTCTGCTTGGCGGCCTCGCCAGTTGGTACGCCTTGCGGGCGGGTCAAGGTATGGTCCCCTTGATCGGCATGGCCTTGATGAGCGCCGGGCTCGGCTTTGCATTTTATGGCCATCTTGGGCAGGTTCAGTATCTCTGGCCGGCCAAACAACTGGCCCGGATCGAAGCGGATCAACAGATGTGTGACGAGGCTGTGCTGGCCTCGATCGGCTATCATGAACCGTCGCTGCAACTCCAAAGCCGCCTGCGTCCGGTTCTGACCCACGCGCCACAGGCGGCCGAGATCGCCAGAACCGCCGATTGCGCCTTGATCTATGTCGCGGCACCCGAGCGCGATGCTTTCCTCGACGCGCTGCCCGATGCTCCTGCCGCGATTGCAGTGGTCGAAGGCATGAACCTAGGCACGGGGCGCGAACAGATGATCGAGGTCTACCGGTTCGACTGACCCTGTTCGAAACAATCAGGCGGCATCAAAACCATCGTAATGGGCGCGGATTTGAACCCGTCATCTCCGGTCACCCACTGGTCAATCGGCTGCTCCGAGAGCGGCTCACAGGGCAGGCCGCGGTCTCCGACCCGGACAAAGACAAACGGATCATCCAGCCCCCAGGGATAAGGGTAGATCTGGGCATAATAGTGCTGCGGCCGACCGCGCGGCGGCTCCGACCAGATTGCCACATCCATGTCCCGCGCGGCGTGAAACAGCTCGGCCAGAAGATCGCGGTTTTCGGCCACGATCACCGTCTGCCCGGCCTTGGCCGTGCTGTCCAAAACGCGATCGGCAAGCGCCTTGCGTCCGACATAGCGGCGCAGGACCAGCCGGTCTTCGGCGCCCAAACGCCAGCTTGTGGCCTGGGTCACAGCAACCGGTACTGCTGCCGTGATCGCCAGATTGAACGCCAAACCGATCCAAAGCCACCGCCGCGCCCGCACCCACAGTACCGGCACCACCAACAGAACCGCTGCCACATAGGCGGTCGCAGCCCAGTTGGCATAAGCCCGGCTGAGAAGCGCCTGCACCGCCACCAAAACGATGATTGGCAGACACATCCACGCCAACCAGCGCAGGCGCGGGCCGGGATTGGCCGATATCATCGCTTTGGGCGCCCACCATAGCAGCGCTGCAAAAAACACCGGCCCCATCACCGCGAATTGCGCGCCAAAAAACTCGGCGGCCTTGTCGGGATGCAAAGCGATCCCCGAGCGGTTGACCCAATCCACATTGTCAGCGGTATGGGCCAGCGTGGTCAGATCATTCTGCAGGTTCCAGATCACATTGGGGGAAATCACAGCCGCAAACGCTGCAACCGCGACATAGAAGTCCAATCGCCGGATGCGATAGGCTGGCACAAACAGCGCGCCCAGCGCCGCCCCCATCCAGAAATAGATCGCGGCATATTTGGCCATCATGCCCAGCCCGATCGCAGCCCCCATGCAGATTGCGACTGCCACAGAGGGTTTTTCAACCAAACGCATGTACAAGACCACCGCCAGCGCAAAGAACGGCAGCAGGATCGTATCGGTCGAAATCAGGAAGGACCCCACCGCAATCAGCGGCATGGAGACATAGATCACGCCAACCAATGCCGCCGCCGGAGCGGAGGTAAATCGCCGCGCGCCCAGCATCAGGATCAAGGCCGTGGCCGCGTGAAACAGTGACCCGACCATGCGGATCCAGAACGGCTCGCTTGATCCGGCCAAATCCGTGACTGCGCGCAGCACCCAGCCAATCAGCGGCGGTTTGGAGAAATAGCCCCAATCGAGCGCCTGACCCCATTGCCAGTATTGCAACTCGTCCACGAACAGATCGGCAGTGGAAAAGCGCAAAAGCACAAGCCGATAGGCCGTGATCGCAGCAATCACGGCACACCCCCAGATCAAGGCGGCCTGACCGCCTGCGGGATCAGAGCTTGGCGGCGGCGGCGCGTTTTTCGGCATAGATCAGCCACAGGTTACGCGTGTAGACAACGATGCCCAGCGATTGGCCCAACATGAAAACAGGGTCGCCGCGATGCACGGCATAGGCAAACAGGGTCAGGCCGCCGACAATGGAAAACCACCAGAAGGCTTCTGGAACGACCGACCGGTTTTCCTTTTCCGACGCGATCCATTGGACGATGAAGCGCATCGAAAACAGCATCTGTGCAAACAATCCGACGATCACCCAGATCAGTTCCCCGGTCGAGGTGACCTTGAAGAACCCCATCAACGCCTCAAGCATTCCGATCCCTCGTCATTGCGCTGCATCGATTTCAGAGCCGGGGCGCGGCGGCTCGACCGGGCGGGCCGTTTTGCCACGCTTGATCAGCCAGGCCACGCCCAGCAGGTCATGCACCCCAACCATCGCGCGGCCCAGATTGGTATATTTCGACCGCCCGCCGCTGCGTTCGCGATGCGACACATCCACATGCGCCACGTCCCAGCCATCGCGGGCAAACAGCGCTGGCAGATAGCGATGCATGTGATTGAAATAGGGCAATGCCAGAAAGGCCTCGCGCCGAAACGCCTTGAGCCCGCAGCCCGTGTCGCGCGTGTCGTCATTCAGCATCCAGGCGCGAATGGCGTTGGCCGCCTTCGAGGCCCATTTCTTCGCCGCCGTGTCTTGCCGTTTGACCCGCTGCCCGGCCACCAGCCCAAGATTGGCGCTGGCCCCATCTGCCAGAAAAGGTGCCACCAGGTTCGGGATTTCGGCAGGCGGGTTCTGCAAATCCCCGTCCAGCGTACAGATCACATCACCCTTGGCCAGACGCACACCCGAATGCACGGCCGCCGACTGACCACCCGCCTTCGGATGCTGCACAAGCCGCAGCCACGCGTGCTGCGCCTGCTGCTCGGCAATCAGCTTGGCCGTATCATCAGACGAGCCGTCATCGACCAAGATCGCTTCGCGCGCGGCAAATCCTTGCGTGGCCTCGGCAATCTCGGCGACCATCGCCTCGACATTCTCGGCCTCGTTATGCATCGGAACGACAATGGATATCATCATGCGGTCAGCTTTCTTTGCGTTCTCGCATATACCCCTGCCCCGCGGGAAAAGGCCACAGGAAAAGCGCGCGGCTCATACCGGGGTTGCAGTGGTCTCTGCCGCATCAGCGGACCTGCGCCACAATGGCCGCCCCGCCACGCGCAAGAACAGGGCCGCAAGCGCGATCCCGGCGCCCAAAGGCACATAGGCCAGCGCCCAAAGCTCCGCCGCGCCCGACACGAAAGACAACATGAACGACCGCAGCGCCTCCAGCCCGATCAATAGGGCGAAAGCCCCCAAAAGCTGCGGCCAGAGGCCAAAGCGGGAAAAACTGCCCAGCATCAGCGTCGCAAACGCCACCATCGCCACCGAAATGCACATCAACGGAAGAGAAATGCGTTCATGCAATTCTGCGGCGACTTCCCCGGTGCGAAAGCCCTCTTCGACCAGCGCGTCGGGCGATTGCATCAGCTCCAGCGTCGGTACGGCCCGAATACTGCGCCCCCGGTTTTCTGCCCGCAGCACCATTTCGGTGATGTCATAGGTCACATCCTCAAACCGGGTGGTGGCAAGGCTGTTGGTGGCGTTGGTCTGCTGCAAGGACAGCCCGTCCAGCATCACCAGACTGACACCGCCCCTGGTGCGCAGAATGAACGCCTCGGATGCCATGAACGTATAGCTGGCTTTCGGATCGCGCTGGTCCGAAATGAAGACATCGCGCAAGGTGCCGTCCTCGTTCAGGTCACGCAGGTAGAGCGTCACACCGCTGATCGGGTGAATGAACTCCCCCGGTGTCAGAAGCTGCGCCGTGATATCGCGGGCCACCTCGCTTTCGCGCAACTCCAACTGCTGCACAGACAAGGGTCGCAAAACCCAAGTCAGCAGGCTCATCATTACGGCCACCACCAGACCGAAGAGGAGCACCGGGCGCGCCAATTGCCACGGGCTGGCCCCGGTGGCGATCATTACGATGATCTCGCTTTCGCGGCTCATCCGGTTGATGACGTAAAGCGTAGCCACAAAAGCTGCGACAGGTGCCACGGTTCGGATCAAGGTCGGCAGGGTCAGGGCTGAAAATTCAAGAAAAACGATCACCGGCTGCCCGCCGCGGATCAGCGTGTCAAACAATGTCACCGACCGGCTGACCCAGAACACCCCGACCATGACAAGCGCAAAGAAGCCGAAGGCCACCAGAAGCTGCCACAGCATGTATCGATCGAACCGCTTCATCCCAACGCACCCCGCCCTATAAAACGCGCGTCATGAAGACACTGTGCGGGTCCGGCGCATAGGCCCCAAAGGGCGCACAATCGCGAAACCCCAATGCTGCGTAAAGCCCGCGTGCCGCGGTAAATGGCTCTGTCGCTCCGGTTTCCAAAGACAGCCGGATCATACCCCGATCCTGCGCCCGCTGCATCAGTTGGACCAGCAACATCCGTCCAAGGCCCGTGCCGCGCCGTTCGGCGGCCACATGCATGGATTTCAACTCCCCATGCCCGTCGCCCAGATCCTTGATCGCGCCAATGGCTACGGCAAGGCCATCGACCCGAAGGCTGAAAAACGCGACATCGGGTGCGTCGAGCCCGGCTATGCCAATAGCATGCACGCTTTCGCTCGGGGTTTGCGCCGCCATCTGATCCAGATGCGCGATGATCAATCGACCCGGCTCGTCGGCCGTTGGCTGATCAGGGCGCAGCTCGACCACCTGCATGGGCGGCGATCAATGGGTCCATGCGCCACGCCGGTCCGTGGCAAAGTTTTCGCCATAGCCGCGCACCCGAATATTCGGCTTGCGCTTGTGTGGCTCATGCACGACGGCTTCGATCCCCTTAGCGCGGGCATAGTCCATCGCGGCCTCTTTGCTGGAGAACTTCAGCTTGACCTGGCTTTGCATATCGTCTGACGAGGTCCAGCCCATCAAAGGATCAACATCCCGCGACGTAGCCGGCGCATATTCCAGCACCCAGTATTTGGTCTTTGCCGTGCCCGAAGACATGGCCGTGCGGGCGGGTTGATAGATGCGCGCGATCATAAAAGCTCTCCTGACGCCGACTGCCCTCTATATGCGCAAAACCGGTCCGTGCTGCAAGGCAATGCGGCCAAATCACAGATACCAAATCACAGATACAGTGGGAAAGCGTGAGGGCGAACAGGCACGGACAGGCGGGCCGCGGGGAGCGAGGGGTGAGTTGCGACGCCGCCAGTCCGAACCTGCGCCTTCACACTGGTCACGCTACGGACCTATCTCTCCAATTCAAAAGCAAAAAATGCCGCAGACCACACAACCTGTCTTATTTGTAATAAATTGCAAACAATAACTGATGCTTACAAGATTTGCGACATTTTATCCCATATTGCTTGAACCCGGTAGATTCCGCATTTTATTTACGTGCTTGCCTTGGTGTTGCGACCGGCTACACCCTGTTTCAGGATCAGGAGACTCCCATGACCGAAACCAGCACCCCGGCCCCGGTCCTGCATGCTGCGGCCCCCGACGTAAAATCACGCGACAAGCTGGAAGGGGGAATCGCCTTTCGGATGGAAACCAGCTTTGCCCCCGCGGGCGATCAGCCGACCGCAATTGCTGAACTGAGCGCGGGCGTGAAATCGGGCGAGCGTGATCAAGTCCTTCTGGGTGCCACGGGCACCGGCAAAACCTTCACCATGGCCAAGGTGATCGAAGACACCCAGCGTCCTGCCATCATTCTGGCGCCTAACAAGACGTTGGCCGCGCAGCTTTACGGCGAATTCAAAGGCTTCTTTCCTGATAACGCTGTCGAATATTTCGTTAGCTATTACGATTACTACCAGCCCGAAGCCTATGTGCCGCGCTCTGACACCTATATCGAAAAAGAAAGCCAGATTAACGAACAGATCGACCGTATGCGCCACTCGGCCACGCGGGCGCTGCTGGAACGCGATGATGTGATCATCGTCGCGTCGGTCTCCTGCATCTATGGTATCGGCTCGGTCGAAACCTATGGCGCGATGACACAGGATCTGAAGGCGGGCGGCATCTATGACCAGCGCGCCGTGATCGCCGATCTGGTCGCCCAGCAATATCGCCGCAATGACCAGGCGTTTCAGCGCGGCTCTTTCCGGGTGCGGGGCGACAGCCTTGAGATTTTTCCGGCCCACCTCGAAGACCGCGCCTGGAAGCTCTCGTTTTTTGGCGAAGAATTGGAAAGCATCACCGAATTTGATCCGCTGACCGGCCAAAAGACCGACACGTTCGACCAAATCCGCGTCTACGCGAATTCGCATTACGTCACGCCAAAGCCGACGATGCAGCAGGCGGTGATCAACATCAAAAAAGAGCTGCGTCAGCGGCTGGACCAGCTGGTGGGTGAAGGCAAACTGCTTGAGGCGCAGCGCCTTGAACAGCGCACCAATTTCGATATCGAAATGCTGGAAGCCACAGGCGTCTGCAACGGAATCGAAAATTATTCCCGCTATCTCACCGGTCGCGCACCCGGCGAGCCGCCCCCGACCCTGTTTGAATTCATCCCCGATCACGCGATTGTCTTTGCCGATGAAAGCCATGTCTCGGTCCCGCAAATTGGCGGCATGTATCGCGGCGACTATCGGCGCAAATTCACGCTGGCCGAACATGGCTTCCGTCTGCCGTCCTGTATGGACAACCGCCCGCTGAAATTCGAAGAATGGGACGCGATGCGCCCGCAATCGGTCTTTGTCTCGGCCACCCCCGCCACGTGGGAGATCGAACAATCCGGCGGCGTCTTTACCGAGCAGGTCATCCGCCCCACTGGCCTTCTGGACCCCGAAGTTGAAATCCGCCCCGTCGAGATGCAGGTCGACGATCTGCTGGATGAGGTCCGCCGTGTGGCCGAGGCAGGCTATCGTTCTTTGGTCACGGTGCTGACCAAACGCATGGCCGAAGACCTGACCGAATATCTGCATGAGCAGGGCATCAAGGTCCGCTACATGCATTCCGACATCGACACACTGGAGCGCATCGAAATCCTGCGCGACCTGCGTCTGGGCGCCTTTGACGTGCTGGTGGGCATCAACCTGCTGCGCGAAGGTCTAGACATCCCCGAATGTGGTCTTGTCGCCATTCTCGATGCAGACAAGGAGGGCTTCCTGCGGTCTGAAACCTCGCTGGTGCAAACCATTGGCCGCGCCGCGCGGAACGCTGATGGCCGCGTGATCATGTATGCCGACAAGATCACCGGCTCGATGGACCGCGCGCTGAATGAAACCAACCGCCGCCGCGCCAAGCAGATCGCCTATAACGAAGAACACGGCATCACGCCCGAGACGGTGAAGAAGAACGTCGAAGACGTGCTGGCAGGCCTTTACCAAGGCGACACCGACATGTCCCGCGTCACAGCCACAGTGGACAAGCCCCTGCATGGCGGCAATCTTGAGGCTGTGCTGGACGGGATGCGCACCGATATGCGCAAGGCGGCGGAGAACCTCGAATTCGAGGAAGCCGCCCGCCTGCGCGACGAAATCAAACGGCTCGAAGCGGTCGATCTGGCCGTCGCCGACGACCCAATGGCGCGGCAATGGGCGGTGGAAAAGGCGGCCGAAGAAGCGGCCGTTTCCAAGGGCCGGTCTACCGCAGGCCGCCCCGGCCAGCGGGGCGGGAATGTCAAGCGGCGACGGCGGTGAGGCGGTTCAGTTGTGCCGTTCTATGGTCCCCAATTTGAGGCCCAGAGCAGAACCCCGCAGGGGCGCGAAAGCACCTGCCCGTCAAACAATGGGGGGGGCGTCCCATAAACCGTCGGGGCGGTCGCTCCTTCGGAACGCCCGGCATGGTTTGTCTGATGCTGTGACAACACTGCCT
>JABSSB010000157.1 GCA_013214715.1 Paracoccaceae bacterium
AAAGGCCTGCTAGCGGCAGGTTTAGCGGCAAACCGGTTTGGATTTAACAGTAAGGGGTGACGTTTTGGGCTCAGGCATACGCGAGATCCAGAGACACCTCATAGCGGCGAGGTTCACGCGGCAATTGCGCTATGGTCACCAGCGCATGATGTGGCGCCTTTACGAGGCCGAGCAGAACGATCTGCGCTGGTGTCTGCGATGCGGGTATGCCACTTGATGCGATGTATTGCTGTGCGTCCTGCCGGGTTCGGGCCTGCCAGATACGTAGGGCGCTGGGATACGTGTCAGGTTTCTCGAAACCGCCGAAGATCCTCGAGGGATACGATCTCGATTGGCGCACGTTGGCGCATCACCGTGCGGATATGTTCTATCGCTGTCATGGGCGTTTTATCGAGGATGCGGGCGAGGTTTGCCCACGCTGGCGCGAGGCTCCTAGATCTGGGTGAATGTGTGATGGGGGCTCAGGCGAGTGACAGCTCGCGCCAGAACGATCTGGGCTCGCCCCCGGTCCACGAAAGGACGCGGCGACTGTATGCGATCTAGGGGCTTCGTAAAAGGATTCCGAAACCCGTTCGCGTGAACCACAGGTGAACCACAGCCTCAAACCTCTGAGGAAAGCAATTCTTGTAAGTCATTGATTTTATGGTGCTGCTGGAGAGAATTGAACTCTCGACCTCTCCCTTACCAAGGGAGTGCTCTACCTCTGAGCTACAGCAGCGTTGGTGGCGGGTGATTAGTCTTATTCGTTAGGGGGCGCAACCCCGTCTGGACGGTTTTTTTGCACTCCGGTAGAAGCATGCCATGACCAAGGATAAAAAGCCGGAACGCGGCCCCAAGCCGACCCCTTCGCGTGAGGACAGGCTGAAAGCCGCGCTGAAGGCCAACCTCACGAAACGCAAGGCACAATCGCGTGCGCGGGCGGCTAACAATACAGGCAAAGACACGGCCGAGGAGTAAAGCAGTGGATTCGATTTTGGTGACCGGGAATGGTGCGCTAAGCGGCCAGATTCCCATCGCGGGTGCAAAAAACGCCTGCCTAACGCTGATGCCAGCCGCAATTTTGAGCGATGACCCGCTTACGCTAACCAACGCGCCGCGGCTCTCTGACATCAAGACCATGACCACCCTTTTGGAAAGCCTGGGGCTGGAAGTGGCCAGTTTGCAAAATGGCAAGGTTCTGGCCATGTCCGGGCGCGGCGCGAATAATCTGCGGGCCGATTATGACATCGTGCGCAAGATGCGCGCTTCGATCCTCGTGCTGGGGCCGCTTTTGGCGCGGCATGGCCGGGCCGAAGTGTCACTGCCCGGCGGGTGCGCCATCGGTGCGCGACCCGTGGACCTGCATCAACGCGCGATGGAGGCTTTGGGCGCCGAATTGGAACTGCGCGATGGATATTTGCATGCCTCGGCACCGAACGGATTGAAGGGTGGGATCATCGATTTTCCGATTGTCTCGGTCGGGGCTACGGAAAACGCTTTGATGGCGGCCACGCTCGCCAAGGGGACCACGGAAATTCGCAACGCAGCGCGCGAGCCCGAGATCGTGGACCTGGCCCACTGCTTGCGAGCGATGGGCGCGCAGATTTCGGGCGAAGGCACATCCACCATTACGATTCAGGGTGTCGACAGCCTTGGCGGTGCGACACATCCTGTTGTCACCGATCGGATTGAGCTGGGCACCTATATGCTGGCTCCAGCGATCACTGGCGGTGAAGTGGAACTGCTGGGCGGGCGGCGCGATCTGTTGGCGGCGTTCTGTGACAAGCTGGACGAAGCAGGCGTTGACGTGACGCAGACAAATACCGGACTGAAGGTCAAACGCCGGTCGGATCACATCAAGGCGGTGAATGTCACCACCGAACCCTTCCCCGGCTTTCCGACGGATTTGCAGGCGCAGATGATGGCAATGCTCTGCACTGCAGATGGGGAAAGCGTTCTGGAAGAAACCATTTTCGAAAACCGCTTCATGCATGCGCCCGAGTTGAACCGCATGGGCGCAAAGATCGATGTGCAGGGCGGGACAGCCAAAGTGACGGGTGTGACCCGCCTGAAAGGCGCGCCGGTGATGGCCACGGATTTGCGGGCCTCGGTCTCGCTGATCCTGGCGGGGCTTGCGGCGGATGGCGACACAAAAGTCGCACGGGTCTATCATCTGGATCGTGGCTATGAAAAGGTCGTGACGAAACTGCGCGGCGTGGGCGCGCTGATTGAACGGATCAAAGGTGACTGACGGTGGCAGAGGACGCAAAATTTGAAGATGGTGATGAGCGTCCGCTCAACCTTGGGGCATTGGACGGCGAAGATCTGCGCGTCTTGGCGACGCTGACGCAGGACGCTGTGCTGCCAGTCACCGAGATGAGTTTCAAACCGCGGGAACGGCGTTTTGCCCTGCTACTCAATCGTTTTCGGTGGGAACATCAGACAGGCCGCGGCGCGCCAGAGCGGGTGCAATCGCTGCTGGTCTTTGAAAACGTGTTGAAGGTGACCAGCCAGGGCATTGACCGCAGCGACAAGGACATGATCCTGTCGCTTCTCGATATTGAATTTGATGGCGCGGATGACGATGCTGGCAATGTCACGCTGGTTCTGGCAGGCGATGGGGCAATCCGGCTTGAGGTGGAAGCGCTCGAAGCCTCTTTACGGGATGTGACGCGGCCCTATCTGGCTCCTTCGAAATCGGCTCCGCATCACAACGCCTGACGGCTTGTGACCACGCGCGGCGCCCGATACACCCCATCGCAGCCGGAGGTTTGCCATGCCCGTTTTTCTGTCCACATCGGACATAGATTTTGCCACGCGCTTTCACGCCCTTCTGGGTGCCAAGCGCGAGGACAGCCCGGATGTGGATGCGGTCGTGGCCGAAATCATCGCCGATGTGCGGGAGCGCGGCGATGCCGCCGTCATCGACCTGACAGCAAAATTTGACCGGTTGGAGCTCACGCCGAACCAACTGGCGATTTCGGAGGCCGAGATTGACGCGGCGATTGCTGAGGTGTCGCCTGCAGATCGCGCTGCGCTGAAGCTAGCTGCAGACCGCATCCGCGCTTATCACGAACGCCAGATGCCGGCCGATGCGGAATGGACCGATGCGGCGGGCGCGACGCTGGGCTGGCGCTGGTCAGCGGTGTCGGCGGCAGGACTTTACGTGCCTGGTGGTCTGGCTTCTTACCCGTCCTCTGTTCTGATGAACGCGATCCCGGCCAAGGTGGCCGGTGTGGCACGGCTGGCCATCGTGGTGCCAACGCCGGATGGCGTGTTGAACCCTTTGGTCCTGCTGGCTGCGCGACTGGCCGGCGTGGATGAGATCTATCGCATCGGCGGTGCGCAGGCCGTGGCGGCTCTGGCCTATGGCACACAAACCATTGCGCCTGTCGACAAGATCACTGGCCCTGGCAATGCCTTTGTCGCCGCTGCCAAGCGCCGCGTCTTTGGCAAGGTCGGCATCGACATGATCGCAGGCCCGTCCGAGATTCTGGTGATCGCGGATGCTGACAATGACCCGGATTGGATCGCTCTGGATTTGCTGAGCCAGGCCGAACATGACGAAAGCGCGCAATCCATTCTGATCACGGATGATGCCGCGTTCGGGCAGGCCGTCGCCGCTGCTGTGGACGCGCGGTTGGAAACGCTTGAGCGGCGCGAGATCGCGGGCCCCAGCTGGCGCGATTTCGGCGCGGTGATCACTGTGCGCGATCTGAACGAAGCTGCCGACTTGTCCAACCGCATTGCGCCCGAACACCTGGAACTTTGCGTCGCCGATCCGCGCGCCCTGTCGGAAAAATGCATCCATGCGGGTGCGATCTTTCTGGGCGGGTGGACACCCGAAGCTATCGGTGACTATGTCGGCGGCCCGAACCATGTCTTGCCCACGGCGCGTTCGGCCCGGTTTTCGTCGGGCCTGTCGGTGATGGATTTCCTCAAGCGCACGACTTTGGCCCAAATGACGCCAGAGGCATTGCGCAACATCGGCCCGGCCGCGGAAACGCTGGCGATTTCCGAAAGCCTCGAGGCGCACGGCCTGTCGGTCCGCGCCCGTTTGGACCGATTGAACAAGTAATCCCAGTGTTCACCACATCTGATTTTGCGGCGTTTGGGACGTCGTCTGAAAGGCAATAACGCCTGTGTCAAAACGTCAGGTGTTTGAGCTGAAACAGTTTCAGAAGGCGTGGAGACTACCCACAATTCCTCTGGCCCATAAAGGTCGCAGCGCGACAGTGATCTGAACCGCAAAAGACCCTCGACAAAGCCCCCGGCCCTTGGCCCGACGCTCTCAGTCCAAACAGAATTCAGTATCTCACACTGCGCACGTAAAAAACCCCGCCGCATAGCTGCGACGGGGTGTTTCATGCGTTGGCGGGCAGTAACTGCCGCGCCGACAGGCTTACCAGTCCTCGCGGACCACGACGCGGGTCTTGATCGGCAGCTTCATCGCGGCAAGGCGCAGGGCCTCACGGGCGATGTCGTCATTGACGCCATCGATCTCGAACATCACGCGGCCAGGCTTGACCTTTGCCGCCCAGTAATCAACCGAGCCTTTACCTTTACCCATACGGACTTCGGTCGGCTTCGATGTCACCGGCGTATCCGGAAAAATCCGGATCCAGACGCGGCCCTGACGCTTCATATGACGCGTCATGGCCCGACGAGCGGCTTCGATCTGGCGGGCGGTCACACGCTCCGGCTGGAGCGCCTTGAGGCCATAGGTGCCAAAGTTCAGATCAGACCCACCTTTTGCCAGGCCCTTGATCCGGCCTTTGTGCATCTTGCGGAATTTTGTGCGCTTCGGTTGCAGCATCTCTGTCTCTCCTTAGCGATCGCGGCGATTGCCGCCACCCGCACCACGGGGGGCGGGACCATCCTGGAGTTCCTGCGCCTTGCGATCACGCGCCGACGGATCATGTTCCATGATCTCGCCTTTGAAGATCCACACCTTGATGCCGATGATCCCGTAGGGGGTCGCGGCTTCGGCGTGGGCGTAATCAATGTCGGCCCGCAGGGTGTGCAGCGGCACGCGACCTTCGCGATACCATTCGGTCCGGGCGATTTCGGCACCACCCAGACGACCAGCGACGTTCACCCGGATCCCCAGGGCGCCCATGCGCATGGCGTTCTGCACGGCCCGCTTCATCGCGCGGCGGAAGGAGACACGACGCTCCAACTGCTGGGCGATGGATTCACCCACCAGGGCGGCGTCCAGCTCGGGCTTGCGGACCTCAACGATGTTGAGATGCAGTTCCGAGTCGGTCATCGCAGCGATTTTCTTGCGCAGCACTTCGATATCGGCGCCTTTTTTGCCGATGATCACACCGGGGCGGGCTGTGTGGATCGTGACGCGGCACTTCTTGTGCGGACGTTCGATGATCACACGGGCCACACCGGCCTGCTTGCACTCGGTTTTGATGAACTCGCGGATCTTCAGATCTTCGAGCAGCAGATCACCATAATCCTTGGTGTCTGCATACCAGCGGCTGTCCCAGGTGCGGTTGACCTGAAGACGCATGCCAATCGGATTAACCTTCTGACCCATTAGGCTTGCTCCTCAACTTGACGCACCTTGATGGTGATCTCCGAGAACGGCTTCATGATCTTGCCGTAGCGTCCACGGGCGCGCGGGCGACCGCGTTTCATGACCAGGTTCTTGCCCACATAGGCCTCGGCGACGATGAGTTCATCGACGTCCAGGTTGTGGTTGTTCTCGGCATTGGCGATGGCGGACTGAAGACATTTCTTCACGTCCTGCGCGACCCGCTTGTTCGAGAAGGTCAGATCGGTCAAAGCGCGATCGACTTTCTTGCCGCGGATCATGGCTGCCACCAGATTCAGTTTCTGCGGGCTGGTCCGAAGCATGCGGGTTTTGGCCATAGCTTCGTTTTCAGCCACGCGGCGGGGGTTCTTTTCCTTGCCCATGACTTACTTCCGTTTCGCTTTTTTGTCTGCGGCGTGACCGTAATAGGTCCGGGTCGGCGAATATTCACCGAACTTCTGACCGATCATGTCTTCCGAGACGTTCACAGGGATGTGCTTCTGGCCGTTGTAAACGCCAAACGTCAGACCCACGAATTGGGGCAGGATCGTCGAGCGGCGCGACCAGATTTTGATGACTTCGTTACGACCCGACTCGCGTGCCGCTTCGGCTTTTTTCAGCACGTAAGCGTCAACAAAGGGGCCTTTCCAAACAGAGCGCGACATATGTTAGCGACCCTTCTTCTTGGCGTGGCGCGAGCGGATGATCAGCTTCTGCGACGCCTTGTTGGTGTTGCGGGTGCGCTTGCCCTTGGTCGGCTTACCCCATGGGGTCACCGGGTGACGACCACCCGAAGTCCGGCCTTCACCACCACCATGCGGGTGGTCGATCGGGTTCATAACGACACCACGAACGCTCGGACGTTTGCCAAGGTGGCGGTTGCGACCGGCCTTGCCAAGGTTCTGGTTCGAATTGTCAGGGTTCGACACGGCCCCAACGGTGGCCATGCATTCCTGACGCACCATGCGCAGTTCGCCCGAGGACAGGCGGATCTGAGCGTAGCCACCATCACGGCCCACGAACTGGGCGTAGGTGCCGGCTGCACGGGCGATCTGGCCGCCTTTGCCGGGCTTCATTTCGATGTTGTGCACGATGGTGCCGATCGGCATGCCCGAGAACGGCATTGCGTTGCCCGGCTTGATATCGGCTTTGGCGCTGGCGGTCACCGTGTCACCCACAGCCAGACGCTGCGGTGCGATGATATAGGCCTGTTCGCCATCTTCATATTTGATCAGCGCGATGAAGGCGGTCCGGTTCGGGTCATATTCGATCCGCTCGACGGTGGCCGCCACGTCCATTTTGTTGCGCTTGAAATCAACGATCCGGTAGAGGCGTTTCGCCCCACCACCGCGGCGTCGCGATGTGATCCGTCCGGTGTTGTTCCGGCCGCCCGATTTTGTCAGACCCTCAGTGAGGGATTTGACAGGACGTCCTTTCCAAAGCTCCGAACGGTCGATCAGCACCAGCCCGCGCTGGCCCGGCGTCGTCGGCTTGTACGACTTAAGTGCCATGCTTCTGTCTTCCGTTTAGCTATGCGGTACCCTTGGGTTCTTGTCTTTGGGCCCGCTATGTTAAAGCCCCCCGAAGGTGGCCAAGGTGTTTAGGGCCCCGAAGGTCCCCGGTCGACTGGCCTGAAAAACAGGCCAAAAACACGCGCCCCGGAATCAATCCGGGGCGGTGATGGGCGCTGTTAGCACCGTTTTCCCTTGGCGTCCATGCGCAATGGCGTTTTTCTTCGAGCCTCGCCCTACGCAGAATAGCCATGGTTGCGCTTTGACAGGACCACTATTACCTCGCTTGGCCCCAGTTTGTCATTCAATGCAGTCTCGATCTGGTGGCAAAGCGCACCCGTCTCGACCGCGCTGACCGCGCGATCGAAATCCACATCGGCCACCGCATCCAGCTTGCGTCCACCCCACACGAGCGCGACATCCACAACGCGTCCGCCTGCGTCCGACACACTGCGCTTGACCACATGCCGGACCGCCAGTTGATCCGGCGCTCGCGCCGGATACCCCGCCAGCTGCGCCACGCCATGGCGCAACGACCGCACATAGCTGAGGATCGCGGTACAACACAGCACCCACACAAGAATGGAATCCGTCACCGACGCCAGAGGCTCCAGAACCGTTCCCAGCATGTAGGGCGTGCTCAGCAGGACCATCCCGGCAAAGAGCGTGATGATGCCGTCATAGATCGCCGCAGTCATCGCCAGTTGCATCATGTCGCTTTGCCGCCCGGTCCGGATCCAAGCGCGGCGATGCAGAAAGGCCAGCCAAAAGCACAGCCCTGCCACGAAGATCGTGCACATCAGGATCGGCGACAGGTTGATCTCTTCCACATCCCCGCGCAACACATAACCCAGACTATTCATCACCGCCTGAGAGATGCCAAAAATCACCAGACCCAACAGCGCAAGCGACCGGAAAGTGGCGTAGAACGCTTAATCCGTTGCATCTCCGAACGGGCGCAGACAGCTGGGGCCAAGATGGGCCGTCTTGCTGATCCGCATCACAAAAACCGCCGAGGCCTAGCCGATCAGCGAGAACAGCCCATCCATCAGCATGGCCTGAGAATTGGACGCCCACGCGGTAAGAGCTCCGGCGATACCCATCGCCAGATTGGCCCAGCGCGTCAGATCCATCGTCCAATATTCCAGCGCGATGTTTGCGTCCTTTTAGTCTATCCCGGCCCTCATGTGTGGTGGCGCCTCTGCCATTGCACAGAGACCGTGACTGGCACGCTGTTTCACCCTCGTCCGACGCCGCATGTCCTTGGGGGTTTCGCCGTCGCACGACCCCAAAAGCAGCCATGGGACCGCGCCACCACCACACCGAAGCAGACAGCAATTCGCGTCGCGAAAATCGCAGGCTTGGTTTCGACCGCGCCCCACGACCAGGCCAAGCCCCCAGCCGGATCCACGGGATGCGCGCGATTGGAGCGCCCCGCAATCAGCCGTCATCCCATCGCGACACATGGCAAAGCCAGGCTGGACTCCCTGCATATCGGGACGGCCCAAGTCAACGATCTGGCCCGCGCATCACCTTGATCTTTTGCGGACAACGCGATGCCAAGCATAGGCGGAGATGATGTCGCCTAATCCTCACGCAGCGCAAGCGACAACGCCTGATCCAAAGACTGCAAGAAACGCGCCCGGTCCGCTTTGGAAAACGCCGCGCCACCGCCTCGGTGAAACGGGTCCGAGGCGCGAATATCCTGCATCAGATCGCGGGAGGCCAGTCGCGGCCCGATATTGGCAAGGCTCAGCACCTCTCCATTATGTTGGATCACCCGCGCCCCGGACTTGAGGCATTTATCCGCCAAAGGAAGATCCGAGGTCACAACCACATCGCCTGTGCCGCAGGTTTCGGCGATCCAGCGATCCGCCATGTCAGGGCCTTCATCGACAATCTTCAGGCTCACCAGCGGATTGCGCGACGGGCGTAGCCCGCCATTGCAGACCAGAACCATCGGCACGCGCAGACGCGTCGCCACCCGCTCGGCCTCGTCCTTGACGGGGCAGGCATCGGCATCGATCAGTAATACGGTCATGAGCTCCTCCGCGACATGGGCGCGGTCTATCGGCAGGGCGTCGGGCGGTAAAGGCCGAGGACGCACGCATCGCGTCACAACACGATCCAGATCAAGGCGGGCCATGTCGAAATCGCCTTAAAACTGAGGCGATCCGAGAGGTCCTATTCGGGACCGAAGGGTCGCCTGAGAGGAGACCAAAGCAATGGCCCAGATCACGACCATGCCTAGGCTACGCCCGCTTCCCAAACGCGTCACGCCACCCGCCCGCATCTGGCGCAAGGCCTTGCCCATCTGGGACAAGATGATGGTTGAGGAAGCTCAGGCGATGACCGATCGACTGCAATCACAGCTTGATGCCCAGGCGTTGGAGCTGGATTGCCGCCGCACCGAAGACGTGCTGCAAGCCCAGATCGACCTGCTGCATCACGCCTTCCTCAGCTATATCAGCGACTCTCGCGACATGATGCAGATGATCTGCGAAGCGCTGGAACAGGCCAACCCAGCCACCCGCGCGCCCGTAAATAAAGCCGATACATCAGAGTAATCGGCCAAAACAAGACAGAAGACCGTCATGGCCCAAGCACGAAAAATGACCGCAAGCACATCTCGGAAGAAACCCGTCAAAGCGGTTGACGCTTCGCCTACCGCGCCAACTCGCGGTTGAGAGGAGATCGCCCGCCTGCAACAAAGCTTTTTTGCCGAACGGTTGCAAAAAGATGTCGAGGCACAGCAGAAACTGCTGGGCTGCATAACCCCGATGGATGTGATGGCCTGGCAGGCCGAGGTTCTGCAAAGCGCATATTCAGATTACGCCCTGCACTCCAAACGCATGATGGACCTGATCAGCAGTGTTGCGGG
The DNA here is from genome assembly GCA_013214715.1 of Paracoccaceae bacterium. Lineage (GTDB taxonomy): Bacteria > Pseudomonadota > Alphaproteobacteria > Rhodobacterales > Rhodobacteraceae > JABSSB01. The sequence continues at coordinate 9,917 of JABSSB010000157.1, forward strand.
CGCCCCCCCCGATCAGCTTTGGCGGCCAGACCAAGCGCGATTACAACGACGTGCCAGTCTAAAGCACCAGAGGCGCGCGTAAGGCGGGGTTCACCCCGCCGCCCCCAAACAAAAAACCCCCGGCTTTCGCCGGGGGTCCATCTTTTTCGGATCAGCGCCGATCACAGACCGGTGGTCACGTCGATCGTGTTGCCGTCTTCCAGGGTCACATAGGCCTTTTTAACGTCTTTCCGCTTGCCCAACTGGCCGCGGAAACGTTTGACCTTGCCTTTGGTGATGGTGGTGTTGACCGCCTTCACCTTCACACCAAACAGAGCCTCGATGGCCTCTTTGATCTGCGGCTTGTTGCTGTCGATGGCAACTTCAAACACGATCGCACCGTTTTCCGACGCCATGGTCGACTTCTCGGTGATGATCGGCTTGCGCACCACATCGTAATGTTCTGGCTTCACGCTCATTTCAGACGAGCCTCCAGTGCTTCGACACCTGCTTTGGTGATCACCAGCGTGTCACGCTTGAGGATGTCATAAACGTTTGCTCCCATCGACGGCAGGATATCCAGACCTTCGATGTTGCGCGACGCTTTCAGGAACCCTTCGTTCACAGCAGCCCCGTCAATGACCAGAGCACGCTTCCAGCCCAGGTTTGCAACCTGCTTGGCCAGAGCCGAGGTCTTGCCTTCGGCAGCCGCATCTTCGATCACGACCAGTTCGCCCGCTTTGGCCTTGGCCGACAGCGCGTGGCGCAGACCCAGCTTGCGGAACTTTTTGGGCAGTTCATGACCGTGGCTACGCGGGGTCGGCCCCTTGTAGATACCACCCTTGCGGAAGATCGGCGCATTACGGTCACCATGGCGTGCGCCACCGGTGCCCTTCTGGCGATAGATCTTCTTGGTCGAGTAGCTGGTTTCCGAACGAGTTTTCACCTTGTGGGTGCCGGCCTGCGCGTTGTTACGCTGCCAACGGACCACGCGGTGAAGAATGTCGGCGCGCGGCTCCAGACCGAACAGGTCGGCGTCGAGCTCGATGTCACCGGCCTTCGAACCGTCGAGTTTGATCACATCAAGTTTCATGCTTCACCTCCTTCTGCCGGAGTTTCCTCGGCAGCGGCGTCAGCGGCTTTCTTCAGAGCGGCCGGGAACGGCACGCCATCGGGCAGCTTTTTCTTCACGGCGTCCTTTACGGTGACCCAGCCACCCTTGGAGCCAGGAACGGCACCTTTGATGAACACCAGACCACGGTCGGCGTCCGTCTTGACGACTTCAAGGTTCTGGGTGGTCACGCGGGCAGCGCCCATGTGACCGGCCATCTTCTTGCCTTTGAAGACCTTGCCGGGATCCTGACACTGGCCGGTCGAGCCGTGCGAGCGGTGCGAGATCGACACACCGTGCGATGCGCGCAGACCGCCGAAATTGTGCCGCTTCATGGCACCGGCGAAACCTTTACCGATCGAAGTGCCCGATACGTCCACTTTCTGACCTTCCAGGAAATGCTCGGCTGAGATTTCCTCGCCCACGGCGATCAGGTTGTCAGCGGACACGCGGAATTCAGCCAGCTTGCGCTTGGGCGCAACATTGGCTGCGGCGAAATGGCCGCGCATGGCCTGGGACACCCGCTTGGCCTTGGCAGAGCCAGCGCCGAGCTGAACGGCGGTGTAGCCGTCTTTCTCGGAAGTGCGCTGAGCCACAACCTGCAGGTTTTCCAGGTGAAGGACGGTCACAGGGATCTGCTTGCCGTCTTCCATGAACAGGCGGGTCATGCCCACCTTCTTGGCGATAATACCAGAGCGCATAGTCATACTCCTCCGGCCTTACGACTGCAGCTTGATCTCGACATCCACGCCAGCGGCGAGGTCGAGCTTCATCAGCGCGTCAACGGTTTGCGGGGTCGGATCGACGATGTCGAGCAGACGCTTATGCGTGCGGATCTCGAACTGGTCACGGGATTTCTTGTCGACGTGGGGACCACGCAGAACCGTGAATTTCTCGATCTTGTTCGGCAGCGGGATCGGGCCGCGCACCTGCGCGCCGGTCCGCTTGGCGGTATTGACGATCTCCTGCGTGCTGGCATCCAGCACACGATAGTCAAACGCTTTCAGCCGAATACGGATATTTTGGCTTTGCATTTTTCTATGCCTTTCAAGGCTATTGGAGTTGATAGGACGACCTGCGGCTCATTCCACAGGCCCTCTTCGAACCCGAAGGGCGGGTGCCCCCGCCCAAAGAGTAATTCTGATCAGGGGCGCCTCTTACTGCAGATCATCTGCAGAGAAAAGCCCCGTCATTCACCGGTCAGATATGCATAAAACGCAGCCCGGATGACGGGCTGCGCCTTGGCTGCAAATCTTACTCGACGATTGCGGAGACGACGCCTGCGCCGACGGTGCGGCCGCCTTCGCGGATGGCGAAACGCAGACCGTTTTCCATCGCGATCGGCGCGATCAGCTCAACGCCGAACTTCAGGTTGTCGCCCGGCATCACCATCTCGGTGCCCTCAGGCAGCGTCACGGTGCCGGTCACGTCGGTGGTCCGGAAGTAGAACTGCGGACGGTAGTTCGCAAAGAACGGCGTGTGACGGCCACCCTCTTCCTTGGTCAGGATATAGGCTTCCGCCTCGAACTTGGTGTGCGGCGTCACCGAACCCGGCTTACACAGAACCTGGCCACGCTCAACACCGTCACGGTCCACACCGCGCAGCAGCGCGCCGATGTTGTCGCCCGCTTCGCCGCGATCCAGCAGCTTGCGGAACATTTCCACACCGGTGCAGGTCGTCTTCGTGGTGTCGCGGATGCCGACGATTTCGATCTCGTCGCCCACATTGATCACGCCACGCTCAACACGACCGGTCACAACCGTACCACGGCCCGAGATCGAGAACACGTCTTCGATCGGCATCAGGAACGGCTGATCCACAGCGCGCTCGGGCGTGTCGATATATTCGTCCACAGCCGCCATCAGCTCGGCGATCTTCTCGGAGCCGATATTGTCGTCACGGCCTTCCAGAGCGGCCAGAGCCGAACCCGCCACGATCGGCGTGTCGTCGCCGGGGTATTCATAGCTGTCCAGCAATTCGCGGACTTCCATTTCCACCAGTTCCAGCAGCTCTTCGTCGTCGACCTGGTCCACTTTGTTCATGAACACGACGATCTTCGGGATGCCAACCTGGCGGCCCAGCAGGATGTGCTCACGCGTCTGCGGCATCGGGCCGTCAGCGGCGTTCACAACCAGGATCGCGCCGTCCATCTGCGCCGCACCGGTGATCATGTTCTTCACATAGTCAGCGTGGCCGGGGCAATCGACATGCGCATAGTGGCGCGCGTCGGTTTCATACTCCACATGCGCCGTCGAGATGGTGATCCCGCGCGCCTTCTCTTCCGGTGCGCCGTCGATCTCGTCATAGGCTTTGAAGTCACCGAACTGCTTCGTGATTGCCGCCGTCAGCGTCGTCTTGCCGTGGTCAACATGGCCAATCGTGCCAATGTTGACGTGCGGTTTCGTACGCTCAAACTTTTCCTTTGCCAT
>JABSSB010000158.1 GCA_013214715.1 Paracoccaceae bacterium
GACGCCAAACTGGCCGAGCTTGACAGCACCATCCCCTATGGCGTGGCGTTGCAGCCGATCTATCAGCAGCATGTTGTGGTGGATCAGGCGTCGACCGATTTCCTGGTCAACCTGGCGACCTCGGTGGCAATTGTGGTGGCGGTTCTGGCGATCTTCATGGGCTGGCGGGCGGCGGTTGTGGTCGGTTCGACCTTGCTGCTGACCGTGGTTGGCACCGTGATGTTCATGTCGCTCTTTTCCATCGAGATGGAGCGAATTTCGCTGGGCGCGCTGATCATTGCGATGGGAATGCTGGTGGATAATGCCATCGTGGTGGCCGAGGGGATGCAGATCGCCATGCGACGGGGGATGAGTTCGCGTCAGGCGGCAGACAACGCGGTGCAAAAGACGCAGATACCGCTTCTGGGCGCGACAGTGATCGGCATCATGGCCTTTGCCGGGATCGGGCTGAGCCCGGATGCGACGGGGGAGTTCCTGTTCTCGCTTTTTGCGGTGATCGGCATCTCTTTGCTGCTCAGCTGGGTATTGGCGCTGATGGTCACGCCGCTTTTGGGGCATTACGTGTTCAAACAGGGCGATGGCGGGGAAGATGACGCCTATTCCGGGGTGATCTTCCGGGTCTATGGCTGGACGCTCCGGCAGGCTCTGAAGCTGCGCTGGCTGGTGGTGACGGCCTTGGTGGGGGTCACCGCGCTTTGTTATGCCGGGTTCGGGCTGATCGAAGAGCAGTTCTTTCCCGACAGCAACACGCCGATCTTTTTCGTGCATTTCAAACTGCCGCAGGGCACGCCGATTGCCGCGACCTCGGCCGATCTGGCCGTGATCGAGGGCTGGCTGGGCGCGCGCGACGATGTGGTATCTACGACCGCCTTTGTAGGTCAGGGCGCGACGCGGTTCATGCTCACCTATGCGGCGGAAAAGCGGAACGCCTCTTACGGGCATCTGATCATCCGCGCGCCGTCGCTTGAGGCCATCCCGCCCTTGCAGGCCGATCTGGAAGCCTTTGCCCGCGCCCGTTTTCCCGAAGCCGAGACACGGACAAAGCGGCTGGTCTTTGGCCCCGGCGGCGGCGATCCGATCCAGGTGCGCTTTTCAGGTCAGGATGCCATGGTGCTGCGGTCGCTGGCGGCCGAGGCGCAGGCGCGGATGGCGGCGGCGTCCGACAATGTGCTGGATCTGCGCACCAATTGGCGAGAGCCCGAGATTGTGCTGCGCCCAATTTATGCCACGGAACGGGCGCAACGCGCGGGTGTTGCGCGCGACGACATTGCTGCCGTGCTTCAGTTTTCGACTGACGGGATTGTGACCGGGGTCCTGCGCGAGGAAGACCGCCAAATCCCCATCATCCTGCGTCGTGCAGCAGATGGAGAGTATAACCTTATGGATCAGGTCGTATTCTCCCCCACCTCCGGCCAGGTCGTGCCCATCGAACAGATGGTGGACGGGTTCGAGTATGAGGTGCAGAACACGCTCATACACCGCCGCGCGCGCCTGCCCACGATCACGGTTGGGGCAGATATCCCCGCCGGGATGACGGCCGCCGCCGTCCGGACCGAGATTGTCGAGACGATCGACAGCATGCCCATCCCCCCCGGCTATCGCATGGAATGGGGCGGCGAATATGAAAGCTCCCGCGATGCCAATGAAAGCCTTGGGCGGCAATTGCCGGTGAGTCTTCTGATCATGGTGCTGATCTCGATCCTGCTGTTCAATGCGCTGCGCCAGCCGATCATTATCTGGCTTTTGGTACCGATGTCGGTCAATGGCGTGGTGATTGCCCTGCTGGGGACGGGCCTGCCCTTTACCTTCACGGCCCTTCTGGGTCTGTTGAGCCTGTCGGGCATGCTGATCAAAAACGGCATCGTCTTGGTCGAGGAAATCGATCTGGTGCGCGCCGAAGGCTATGATCTGCGTGACGCGATCGAAAGGGCGTCTGTCTCGCGTCTGCGGCCGGTAATGCTGGCGGCGGTGACAACGATCCTTGGGATGCTGCCCTTGCTAGGGGATGCGTTTTTCCGGTCGATGGCGGTAACGATCATGGGCGGGCTGGCCTTCGCGACCGTCCTGACTTTGGTTGCGGCGCCCGTGCTTTACATGATTTTCTTCAATCGCGAAGAAACCCGTCGATTGGCGGCCAAAGCGCCTCAGACGCTCTAGGCGCACCCGCGCCGCGCACCCGCGTGCGCGGCGCCTTGCCCAACCGGGTCCAGCGCATCTGTGATGCGCGCAAATCGGGCGGGAGACCACCAGCCGAGATCGGTTTTGCTAGTCCAAAAGCGCCCGCGCCGCGGCGCGGGCCTCGTCCGTGATGCGGTCGCCGGACAGCATCCGCGCGATCTCATCCACGCGCTCCGCCTCGGCCAGCGGATCGACGCGGGACAGCGTGGACCCGTCTTGGACGGATTTGGACACGCGCCAGTGATGCGCGCCTTGCGCCGCAACCTGCGGAGAATGTGTGACCACCAGAACCTGCCCATCCTCTGCCAAAGACGACAGCCTCCGGCCCACCGCATCCGCCGTTGCCCCACCCACACCGCGATCGATCTCGTCAAAAATCATTGTCACGCCGCTGGCTTCTCCATGCAGGCAGACCTTAAGCGCCAGCAGGAAGCGCGACAATTCTCCGCCCGAAGCGATCTTGTTCAGTGGCCCGGCCGGTGCGCCGGGATTGGTCGCCACGGTGAAGGCGATTTGGTCCACGCCGTCGGGGCCGGCATCTGTCGGGTCAATGCGGGTTTCAAAGACGGCCCGCTCCATCTTCAGCGGGGCCAGTTCGTCCATCACCGCGATGTCCAGCCTTTTGGCGGCGTCTTTGCGCAGATCGGACAGGGCGGCGGCTGCGGCGTCATAGTCGGTGCGGGCCGCGGTCGCTTCGGCCTGCCGCGTAGCGACGCCATCCTCTCCGGCATCAAGCGCCACCAGCTTGGCGCGCAGAGGCTCGGCAAAGCCTGCCAGATCGTCCGGCGCCACGCCATGTTTGCGCGCCAAGGCACGCAGCGCGAACAGACGCTCTTCGGTCGCGTCAAGCTCCTGCGGATCAAAGGCAAGCGCTTGCAGGCAAGTCTCAACGCCTTGTGCGGCCTCACCCAGTTCGATCATCGCCCGCGACAGCGCCTCAAGCGGGGCGTCCAGCTGCCCTTCGGCCTGATCGGCCACCCCGTCGAGCCAGCGCGCCGCATCACCCATCGCGCCTTCGGCCCCGTCTTCGGATAAAAGCGAAAGCGCGCGGGCCACGTCATCGCGGATCTTCTCGGATTGCTGCATCAGCCGCCGCCGGGTGTCGAGCTCGGCATCTTCGCCCGGCTGCGGGTCAAGCTGATCCAGTTCTGCCACAGCGTGGCGCAGAAACTCCTCTTCGGCGCGGATCGCTTCCAGAGCCGCGCGGGCCTCTTCGGCAGCTGCGTCGGCTTTGCGCCAGTCTGCCCATGCGGCGCGGCAGGTGGCGCGGGCGGCATCGGCCTCGGCAAAGTCGTCGAGTAGATCGCGATGCCCGCGCGGGTTCAGCAACCCGCGATCGTCATGCTGGCCATGCAGCTCCACCAATGTCTCGGACAGGGCGCGCAGCACCTCTCCGCTGGCGCGTCGGTCGTTGACCCATGCCGTCTTGCGACCATCGGCGGTGTTCACACGGCGCAACAGCAGGCTGTCTCCGCCAGGCAATCCGGCCTCCTCTAGAACGGCATGAGCCGGGTGGCCGTCGGGCAGGTCGAATTCGGCGATCACCTCTCCCTGCGCCGCGCCCTGACGGACCAGCTCGGCCCGTCCCCGCCAGCCCAGCACAAAGCCCAGACTGTCCAGAAGGATCGACTTGCCCGCACCGGTTTCGCCGGTCAGCACATTCAGCCCGGGCTGAAAATTCAGCTCAAGATGATCGATGATCAGCAGATCGCGGATATCCAGCGCGCGCAGCAGGCCTTTGCCCTCCCATTCAGACGCGCAGGGTCAGAGCCATTGACCACGCAGCGACTGGCGATAGATCTGGCCCAGCCAGTTATTGCCGCGTTGCCGCGCCTCGAGACCGGCGGACGACAGAAGTTCAAACCCGTCCTGATACCAGTCAGAGGATTGGTAGTTATACCCAAGGATCGCCCCGGCGGTCTGTGCTTCGTTCACAAGCCCCAGCGACAGATAGGCTTCAATCAGACGATAAAGCGCCTCTGGCGTATGGGTGGTGGTCTGGAAATCCTCAACCACAACGCGGAATCGGTTGATCGCGGCTGTATAGTGTTCGCGTTTTAGGTAATACCGCCCGATCTCCATCTCCTTGCCCGCCAGATGGTCAAAAGCGAGGTCGAATTTCAGGATGGCCGAGGTGGCGTATTCGCTTTCGGGATAGACCTCGATCACGGTGCGCAGGGCTTGCAGCGCCTGAAAGGTCAGGCCCTGATCGCGACCGACCTCATCAATCTGGTCGTAATAGCTGAGCGCGAGGAGATACTGCGCGTAAGCGGCATCTTCATCAGTTGGGAAAAAATCGATATAACGCTGCGCGGACGACCGGGAATTTTCGTAATCCTTGTCCTGATGATAGGAGAAGGCCTGCATGATCAACGCGCGTTTGGCCCAACTGGAATAGGGGTAAAGCCGTTCGATTTCGGAAAAATAATAAGCCGCGTCGCCCGAACGGTCACGGGCAAGTTCAAATTCGCCGCGTTCGAAGATCTGTTCGGGTGTGAAGCCTTCGAGCGATGCGGTACGGTCGGTGCGGCTATTGTTGCAAGCAGCCAGTGCCAGCGCCAGAACCGCAATGGCTGAGGCCCGTTTGATCCCGCTTAGCACGCCCGTCATTCTGCTCTACCTTTGGTCGTCTTCATTCGGGTCAGACCCGTTTCGACTTCGTTAGCACATTAAATTCCAGTGCAAAACGTCTTTGGCGGTTTCTTTCGGTACCAAATGAATTTGCCGCGACGGGGTGCTAGTGGTTGCGAAGCATCGCAGCAAGGTGCGGCTGACACATGTCACGCTGCACAGCGCCACCTGACACGCTCCGCCTTCACAAATTACGGGATATTTCTGGCTTCGGTCAGGCAGGCCACGCGACCCGGCGGCCCATAGGATTACGCAACGGCAGGCACTTCCTCAAGAACCAACCCCGCCCCCGGCATCCGAGCTGCCATGGCCGGTGTAAGATCAACCCATTCAAAGGCTTCCGGTTGGTCAAACAGTTCACGCAGCAGCATGTTGGTGACCGAATGGCCAGCCCTTTCGCCTTCATACCGGCCCAGGATCGGCCCACCGGCCAGCGCCAGATCACCCAGCGCATCCAGCATTTTGTGACGCACAGCCTCGTCGTCGTGACGCAGGCCGCCTGGCGTCAGGATGCGGTCTCCATCCACCACAACGGCATTATCGATGGTCCCGCCTAGGGCGAGACCGGCCTTGTGCATGGCTTCGACATCAGAGAGGCGGCAGAATGTGCGGCTGTCGCACAGTTCGCGCGCGAAGCTGCCATTGCGCAGGTTCATCGTCTTTTCCTGACGGCCGATGGCCGGATCAGGGAAATCGATGGCGAAATGCATTTCAAACTCATCCGCCGGCATCAGACGCGCCACTGCGTCGCCATGGCGCAGCTCAACCTCGCGCAGGATGCGCAGTGCCTTGAGTGGCACATCCTGACGGGTCAGGCCTACGCGCATAATGCCCAGCAGGAATGGCAGGGAGGAGCCGTCAAGGATCGGGACTTCGGGCGTATCAATTTCGACCAGTGCGTTATGCACCCCGGCCCCGGCCAGCGCGGCCATGATGTGTTCTACCGTGGCCACATGCGCACCAGCGGCGTTTTCCAGCCGCGTCTGCAGCGGCGTCTGCCGCGCCAGATCCCAGCGCGCCGGGATCACTGCATCACCCAGAGCGATATCCGTGCGCAAGAATTTGATCCCATGTCCCGCAGGGGCCGGGCGCACGATCATGTGCGCCGTCTTGCCGCTATGCAGGCCAAGACCTGCAAACCGAACCGGGGATTTCAACGTATGCTGCACGGATGTGCCTCGTAGGTGGCGACCCGCCATTTCGGGACTGACCTTCAGTTAAAATTTGACAGGCGTCTTCACAACTCAAACATTGCAACGTGTTGAAACATCGGGTTTTTGGGTCGGCAAGACTCTGCCAACCTTCATTGAACTTATTGTTTTAAATAGAAAAATGGCCGCCTTCGAGGCGGCCATTTGCGTTCAGAAGTGACCGGGGGCAAGGCCCGGATCGGCTTAATTTGCCTGTCGGCGCAGGAAGGCAGGGATTTCAATCTTGTCTTCGTTCTCGTCTGACGTAGCGTCAAAATGAGTGGGCGCAGGCCGCACTCGCGGAGCCGCCTGAGCCGGTTGCGGCGCCACAGTCCGGGCCTGGCGTTCGGGCTGATCCGAGGCCGAGCCAGTCATCCGGTTGATCAGGGAATTCAGACCGAAACCGCGCTTTTCTTCCACCGGCGGCTCAGACGCACGGCTGCCAAGTTCTGCCGGGCCAAGACCAATGCCTTCGCCTTTGCCGGTGCGCTCTGTGTCGCGCAGAGCCTGCAGGCTGACGCGCGGTTCAGCGGCTGCAGCGACCTGCGTTTGCGGTTCGTCATATGTATCAACGCGCGGCTCAAAGGCTGGCACATCCGGAGTATAGGCCGGGGGCGGCAGATCATCGTTTTCATCCACCTGCGGCGTGTCGATCACGGCGAAGAGGTTTGGCTCTTCACCCTCGGGGCTGTCATCAACCATGGCGACGGCTGGCTCTTCCACCACCTCAGGCGCAGGCTCAACCACGCTGGCGGCGAGGTCGGTCTTGCGCTCTTCAACGCTGACGGTTTGGCGCAGCGGCGCGGCCATCGACCGGCGCGGCATCGGCGTATCGGCGGCAGAGGTGCTGGCATCAATTCCCGTGGCCACAACCGACACGCGCATTGCACCTTCCATGGCCGTATCCAGCGTGGAGCCGACGATTATATTGGCGTCCGGGTCCACCTCTTCGCGGATGCGATTGGCGGCTTCGTCCAGCTCAAACAGCGTCAGGTCATGCGCGCCGGTGATGTTGATCAGCACGCCCTTCGCGCCCTTGAGCGAGATTTCGTCGAGCAGCGGGTTGGCGATGGCTTTCTCTGCGGCCTGAATGGCGCGATCTTCGCCTTCGGCCTCGCCCGTGCCCATCATCGCCTTGCCCATTTCGTCCATCACGGCGCGAACATCGGCAAAGTCGAGGTTTATCAGACCGGGGCGCACCATCAGGTCGGTGACGCCTTTGACACCCTGGTAGAGCACGTCATCGGCCAGGCTGAACGCTTCAGTAAAGGTGGTCTTTTCGGTCGCCAGCCGGAACAGGTTCTGGTTGGGGATGATGATGAGCGTATCGACCACGCGCTGCAGTTCTTCCACACCCTCTTCGGCCTGGCGCATTCGCTTGGCACCTTCGAACTGGAAGGGTTTGGTCACGACGCCAACGGTCAGGACACCCAGTTCCCGCGCGGCCTGCGCGATGATGGGCGCAGCCCCAGTACCGGTGCCACCGCCCATACCAGCCGTGATGAAGCACATATGTGCGCCCGTCAGGTGATCGACGATCTGTTCGATACTTTCTTCGGCAGCGGCAGCGCCAACCGTGGCGCGGGCGCCAGCGCCCAAACCTTCGGTGATCTTGGCGCCCAGTTGGATCCGGCTGTCGGACGCGTTCTGCGCCAGCGCCTGCGCGTCGGTATTCGCTACTACGAAATCCACGCCTTCAAGCTGCTTTTCGATCATGTTGTTGACGGCATTGCCGCCCGCGCCGCCCACGCCAAACACAGTGATACGGGGTTTCAAATCGTCCTGATGAGGCATCGAAAGGTTAAGGGTCATCTTCGGTCCGCCTGTACTGCCAGCCCGCATTTTCCGGGCATTGTTTTGATGATTTGCTCAACTTTATTGGGGCTAGCGTAACGCGGTGATGCGCAAAGGTCACCAAAAAATTACCAATTCATCGCAAAATCTGCCTTTTATCTTGTCAAAACCCGCCTGATCTGGAAACGGGCACAAGATGTTGCGAAGTTAGCGCTCACCAGTTCTGTCGGAACCAGGTCATGGCCCGCGCCAGTGACCGCCCGCCAAAGCCCTGGCTGGGCATCTGGAAGTGCCAGAACTCATCCTGCGGATGCGCGGCAAAGAGCGTCAGACCAACCGCCGCCGAAAACCCCGGACCCGTAATCGCCTGCGGCATCCCTGCAACGCGCAACGGCCGACCAAGCCGCACCTGCTGACCGAGAATGCGCGAGGCCAGACCATCCAGGCCAGGGATCTGGCTGGCGCCGCCTGTGAGAACGATCTGCTGGCTGGGCAAATAGCCGAAATGCGCGGCATCCAGCCGGGCTTTGACTTCTTCCAGAATCTCTTCGACGCGGGGGCGGATGATGCCGATCAGTTCGGCGCGTGTCGCTCGGCGACGGTCGTGATGCCAGTCACCGCTATCGCCGCCCAGTTCGATGACTTCGCGGTCATCCATGCCCGTCGGCTCGACCCCGCCATGCAGGGTTTTCAGGCGTTCTGCATCGGTGAGGGGGATATTCAGCCCCTGATGTATGTCACGGGTGACATGATCGCCGCCCATCGCCACGGCATCCGCGCAAATCATGTGCTTTTTCAAGAAGATCGACAGCGACGTCGTCCCACCCCCGAAATCGATGCAGGCGGCTCCCAGTTCCTGCTCATCTTCGACCAAGGCCGAGAGCCCTGCGGCATAGGCAGATGTTGTCAGGCCAGCCAGTTCAAGATCGCAGCGTTTGATGCAATAGGCCAGATTGGCCACGGCCGTGGCATCCACCGTCAGCAGATGCATATCGACGGTCAGGGTCTGCCCCAACTGCCCGCGCGGATCGACAAGGCCGGATCGGTGGTCGAGGGCGAAATTCACCGGCTGTGCGTGCATAACATGCCGTCCTTCGCCGGTTTCGGGCATATGGCACGAGGCTAAGACGCGCGAAATTTCATGTTCAGACACCACGCTTTCTTCAAGCGCAACAGTGCCATCGACCCCGTAGGAACGCGGCGCGGCCCCCGCAAAGCTGGCGATCACGTGATCTACTCGCGTGTCGGCCATTTTCTGCGCTGTCTGAACAGCTGTGCGAATGGCACGTTCGGTTTCCGGCATGGCGTTGACCTCACCAAAGCGCACACCGCGCGACATGGTGGTGCCCACGCCGATCACCCGGAAGCTGGGCTGTCCGCCCATCGATCCGACGCCGCCATTGCGCACGCCCCGCGCCGCGCCGTCGATGCGCAGCACAAGGCAGGTCACCTTGGATGTGCCCACATCCAACACCGCGATCACCCCGCGCTGCAGCGCCTGTTCGCGCAAGCTGCGCATGGCCCGTTGTGATTGATACAGCCCACCGCTTGTCATCGGTTCATCCTTCGCTTGCCACCGGCACGCCGGTCGGCTTTGTCTCTGTGTCGTCTTCAGCCACCGGCTCTGGCAGGGCCAAGCGGCGCAAGGTGGGCCGCGACGGCAGGCGCATGTCTACATGGCTGACCGCGTAATCCAGAACCTGATCCTGTGCCTGCAAATGAATCACTTGTTGCAGCGCTGCGACCGGGCCTTGCGTGGGCAGAAGAATGCGTTGATCCTGATCGAGCACCAGATCCCAGCGCCTTTCGCCCACACGCACCAACCCGCGCAGCCGATCCTGCAAGGGCCGCGCTGCCGCCAGCACGCGCAGCGCCTCATCAACATGCGGCTGCACGCCTTCGCCCGCCACGAGCGGCAGATGCGGATAGGCGGCCCTGCTGGAGATATCGGCGATAGAGACACCATCTTCATCCAGCAATTCAACCCCGCTGGCGCGGCGCCAGACCAGCACCGGCTGGCGTTCGACCACGTCGACCTGCAAAATCCCCGCCGGGCGAATGCGCAGATGCACCTGTTTGACCGGGCGCGCCTCCTGCAACCGGGCGCGCAGCGCCTCCAAATCCAGATCAAAGGAGGATGTCGGCAGATCAAGCTGTGCAGTCACGCGGATTTCGTCGGCCAAAGCAGGCGAGGCTCCATCGATGGCCAGCAGATTGACCATGAATTCGGGGCGTTCCTGCACTTGCACGACCAGCGCGCGCATCTCGCCCAGCAGCATCTCGCGCCGCTCCTCATGGCCGAGCAACAGGGCCAGCCCACCCGCCAGCACCATAAGAGGCAGGCCACGCCGCAGAAACAGCCGCATCAAAGGCGACAGCATCCAGCGATTGACCCGATAGGCAAGCCGCGAGGGCGCCGGATCGCGGCGACGCGGTTCAAGCTTTTTGGGCGCCTGAGTTCTCACCGATCGCATGAGGCGTCCTCCACCATCCAGGCGCAAAGCTGGCCAAAGCTCAGGCCCACAGCCTGCGCCTGTTCGGGCGTGAGGGAGGTCGGCGTCATCCCCGGCTGCGTGTTGGTTTCCAGTGCGTAAAGCCCATCAGTCTTGCGCACCTCATCCCAGCGGAAATCCGTGCGGCTGACCCCGCGACAGCCCAAAGCCTCATGCGCGCGCAGAGCCCAGTTGAGACAGGTTTGGGTGATCTCTTCCGGCAGGTCCGCCGGAACGATGTGGTAAGACCCGCCCGGCGCATATTTCGCGTCATAATCATACCAGCCATCAGTGAAAATCTCGGTCACGGCGAGAGGACGGCCGCCCATGACGGTCACTGTCAGCTCCCGCCCCGGAACATAGGTTTCGACCATGACCTGATCGGGCATCGCGTCCGACAGGCGTGGCGGACGGTTGGCCCCGTCGGAGACGATGTAGATCCCGACAGAGGAGCCTTCGTTATTGGGTTTGACCACATAGGGCGCTGCCATGACGTGATCGGCCTCAACCGCGTCGCGGTCGAACAGGCCCGACTCCGCCACACGCACGCCCGCTTCTGCGAGCACTTTCTTCGATTTCTGCTTGTCCATCGCCAGAGCCGAGGCCAGCACGCCGGAATGCGTGTATGGCAGGCGCAACCATTCCAGCAGGCCTTGGACGCAGCCATCTTCGCCCCAGCGGCCATGCAACGCATTGAACACCACATCGGGCGCGGCCTCTTGCAGACGCGTGACCAGATCGGGGCCGGCATCGACCTCGATCACTTCATAGCCTTCTCCCCGCAGCGCTGCGGCGCATTCGCGCCCCGTCGACAGCGACACCTCCCGTTCGGAAGACGGGCCGCCCATCAGGACCGCAACGCGGGGGAGTGATCCGCTCGACCGTTCCACTCCGTTGCCTCATGTTCCCGGAGGTTGTCCCCCGTGGTTTTGTCAATGAAACCGGGCGGTTGTTGTTTTTGCCTGCCCTGCCCGGCTTGTGCTGTTCTGGCGTCTCTCTGGCCCGTTGCTTAAGGCGTGGGCTCTCCGATGCGCCTGATTTCCCATTGTAGCTGGTGGCCGGATGTTTCGTAAACCTTTTTCCGGACCTTTTCGCCCAAGGCTTCCAATTCAGCGGCTGTTGCGCCGCCGGCATTGGTGAGGAAGTTGGGGTGTTTTTCGTTCATAACCGCCCCACCCAGCCGCGCGCCGCGCAGGCCCGCCTCGTCAATCAGCTTCCATGCCTTGAGGTCCATCACGTCATCTGCGCGCCCGGTCGAGGAAAACCCGGCCGGGTTGCGGAAGGTGCTGCCGGCAGTGCGGTCTTTGGTCGGCTGCGAGGCG
Source organism: Paracoccaceae bacterium (assembly GCA_013214715.1). Lineage (GTDB taxonomy): Bacteria > Pseudomonadota > Alphaproteobacteria > Rhodobacterales > Rhodobacteraceae > JABSSB01. The sequence goes on from JABSSB010000158.1 coordinate 11,608, forward strand.
TCGCGGCGCGCAAGCTGGTCCTGCATAAGGGCGTGCAAAGCCTCCGGCTCGCCCTTGGGCGCGCGGAAGGTTGCTGAGACCAGAACCGCGCCCTTGGGCAGGTCGGACTGACGATAGGCAAGGTTGAGCGCCTGCGCAGGCCTATCGGTCACGGTGCCGTCGCGCAGAACGAGCGTGACGCTCTCCAGAGCGTCTGCGACATAGGTGCCATAGCAGCCCGCATTCATCGCCACCGCCCCGCCAATCGCTCCGGGGATGGTGCGCAGGAAGGTCAGGTCAAGCCCAGCCTCAGCGGCTTTGCGAGCCACATGCGCGTCCAGTGCCGCCGCGCCCGCGGTCACGCGGTCACCGTCCACGGTGATGGCGTTAAAGCCACGCCCCAGCCGGATCACCACGGCGCGGATGCCGCCATCGCGCACGATCAGGTTTGATCCCACGCCGATGGGCACCACCGGCACGCTTGGGTCGAGCGCGGCGACAAACCCGGACAGATCGTCCAGATCGGCCGGTTGAAACAGCCAATCCGCAGGCCCGCCCACGCGCAGCCATGTCAGATCGGCCAAGGGGCGGTCGGCGGTCAGCGTGCCGCGGGGGGTGGGAAAATCAGTCATGGCGCGGGTCTAGGCCAGAGCGATCCTGCACGCCAGAGCAAAGCGTCAGATCCCGATCTGACGCCGCGCCCAGCGGGTCAGGAAGATCACAGGCCAGCGCAGGATCGACATGGCTGCCACAAGGATCACCAACGCCAAAAGCCAGCCATGCTGCCACCAGACCCAGACCAGAATGGGCAAACCCATCGCGATCAACGCATAAGCAAAGCGCCAGTGATGATCCCGGCTGGGCAAAAGCGCCCCGCAATTGGCCACCACGCCCCAAAGGGCCGCCCAGAAGACCGATTGGTCAAGCATCGTGGCGTCCTTTCACCCGGCCCCAGCCGCGCCGTGCGAAGTAGCGCAGCGGATTGCGGAACATCGACAGGAAGGCCAGCAAAGCAGCCAGCGCGACCCAAAGCCCGAACTCCATCCCCAGCAGCACGATCAGAACCGGGGCCAGCACCAAAAGCGTCACGCCCGGCACAAACTGACGCCGCATCGGCAGCAGGGCCGTCAGGGTCGCGGCGACCACCCAAAGCCCGCAAATCGTGATCAGGACCATCCCAAAATCCCTAAAAGGCTGGCCATCAGGGCCACCATAGCCAAGACCAGCCCAAGACACGGGACCCAGATCGGCACAGTAAAGCCACTATGCGGCACCCCGCGCCGTTTAATCGGCAGCAGCGACAGGTTCACCAGCGCAAATACCGTCAGCAGGATGACAGCCGTGCTGCTGGCCAATGTGACCACGGGCAGGATCAACGCAGCCAGCGTCAGAAACGCACCCACGAATAAGGTCGCGGTCACTGGCGTGCCAAAACGCAGATTCACGCGGCGCAGCGGCGCAAGGGCCGGGCTGCGTTTGCCCAGCCCGAACAGAACCCGCGCTACCATCACAATCAGCGCCAAAATCCCGTTCAGCGCCGCCGCCACGGCGATCAGCGACAGGAATTGCGGGCTTTGTCCGGTGCCTGCCTGCCAGACAAGGACCAAAGGCGCCTCTGACGCGGCCAAATCACTGGCGGGAACAGACCGCAGTGTGGCCCAACTGATCGCGGCATAGATCACGATGGTGATCGCCAAAGCCGCCATGATGGCCAAAGACAAGCTGCGCTGGGGGCGGTGTACTTCTTCGGCCATGTTCACGATGTCTTCGAACCCGATGAAGGCGAAAAAAGCCAGCACCGCGCCAAAAGCCAGACCGATCCAGGGGATCGGCGGCGGATTGGCGAACTCAGCCACCATCGGGGCGGAAAAGCCTGCCCACATGTCCAGAACAAGGCCGCCAAGCTCGATCACCGTCAAGCAAGCCACCAAAGCAAGGCTTTCCCAGACCCCCGCGATCGCGATGCCGGTCAGGATGAGGCCAAGGACCAAAACGCCAATCCAGACCAGCAGGTCGATGACCT
>JABSSB010000159.1 GCA_013214715.1 Paracoccaceae bacterium
TCCCGACACCGGGCGGCTTTCACCAAAGGCTGGGTCCTTGGCCACACCATGTGCGATAAAGTTCACCGCATCATAGCTGCCCGAGGGCGCGGGCAGCTTTCGGATCAGATCGACCGTGCGCTGCCGCACGACCTCATCCTCGGACCGCAGGATCACCTGATGCGGGCGGCCAAAGGTGAACCGCCCCTCGCCGGGCGCGGCCTGTGCGGCGGCTGGAGGATGCCTGAGATAGTCTGAAATCTCGAACATCACATGCTCTGACCGGCCTGTGCGCGTGGCGGGGTCAAAGCGTCGTTCTTCCACAGACCGGGCATACCATGCCTCAGAATAGCGAGGCATCAGCAGCAGGTTTTCCAGATGCACCAGCGTTTCGGGGAAGACCTCGGCCGGGGCGGCCAAGGTTAGAGTCAGGTTTTGCCTTGTGATGGCGATGGTGGTGCGAACCCCTTTCAACTGAACGAAACGCGCGATCTGCTGCGGACTTCGGCTGGCAGTGCCGCCTCTGACCACGCTTCTCAGCCCGGCGGCCAAAGCGTTGAAACGCTCCTTGTCAGCCGGGCCGACCCGCCAGACGAAACTCACAGCCGCACGGCCATCTTCAAGCGGCCTGATCTCAGCCACCTGGGTTTCACCGGAATAGGCAATCAACTCCGCCCGCAAGGACCCTGGCAAAACGGTGAGAAGACAGGCGCAGAGGGCAGCCCACAGATGGGGTCGGTATACACGCATCTCAGCCCTCCGCCTCGGCCAACACAACGGCCGTCGCGGACGGGGCCATCGCGCTTTCGATGAAATAGATCACGTCTTCATCTGTTGTGTCGCGCAGGGTCCGGGCAAAGGTGGTCGGGGTGATCGGCGGGAAGCCATCCGCCGCCACGTTTTTCAGAAACCACAGAAATTGCGACGGGACCCGCGCCTGGTCATGGGCCGAGACGATTTCAGACTCACGGGCCAGTTGAATATCGCGGGCCAGGATCGGGTCGTCCAAAAGCGTGTCCAGCGCCTCGTTCAGCACCTGATGCGCCTCATCGACCGAAAACCCCGGCATCAGATCAAAGACGATGAGCATCTCCAAATCGGCATTCGGAGCAAAATGCCAGTCGATATTCAGGTTCAGAATGCGCGGCTCTTCCTGGTAAAGCCGTTTGGACAGCCTGTCGTTCAGAATGCTGGTCGAGATAAAGAACATGCCTTGCATGTCGATAGAGGTGGGGTGGTCTTTGAAATCCACGAATTTCGCCAGCATCACCATGTCGCGGCTCAACCGGTCCGATGTCACCCGCTCCACCGCGCGCCTTTGCGGGTCCGGCTTATGCGCCAGCCACGGCTCATCCGGGCGGGTCGAAACCACAGTGTCGCCAAAGACACGCGCGACCTGATCCGCCGCGGCCTTGGGCGTGATCTCTCCGGATATGATCAGCACGGTGTTGGCGGGCACGTAATGCGCGGCATGGAAGGCATAGGCCTTGTCCAGCGACAGGTTGGGCAGGTCGGCGATCACGCTATTGGCGCGGCCCCGCGGGGTTTCATACAAAGACTGCAGCGCCATGCGCCGGACCCACCGAAAGGGCGATTGCCGTTCGCGCATCATGGTTTCGCGGGTCAGAATGTCGATTTCCGTCTCGGCATAGCCGTCGGGCAGAACCGGCCGGTCCAGCACCGCGCGGGACAGCTGCATCAGCGTGTCGATATCGGATGGCATCCCGGAATTGGTGAACACGGTCGAAACCGGCGAGACCGAGGCGTTGATATCCCGCGCGCGCGGGGTCTTGAGGATCGTGGCATCGGCGGAAATGGCCGCCAGATGTTCCGTCAGATGCGCCGTGCCGGATGGGTCGGGATCGTCATGTGTGCCCGACATCACGATCAGCTGCACATCCACCCGGCCCGCCTCAGGCACCGGCACGACATAGGCCGCATGCAGCCCGCCGCGATCACTGATTTCAATGACCTCCTGCGCCTGACCCGGCCCTGTCAGAAGGGTGAAGATACTCGCCAAGACAGCCTGAGTTGCGCGCATGACGCCCCTTTCAATCCAGTTAAAGAAAAAACCCGCGCACTGCGCCATACGAAATACCGACGCCGTTTGAGCGTCCGGGGTTTCGTTTTGGTTTTCAAGAAGTTTGCGCCGGGATTGGGCGGTTTTTGCGCAGTGCCCGGTCTTGCCCGGCCCGGCTTGGCGTCAAAAAACCCCACCGCGCCGGGCTGACATATTCCGCGGGGTGGGCGCGGCCTTCGCTGCGCATCTTCACAGCAGCACGCCAAAGCGGACGTTCTTAAACCGAGCAGCGGATGGCGGGTTTGAGCCCAGACCTACCACTTCGTTGCAGGGCGGCGAATGTCAGCTATTTGGCCGGAGGCCGTTCTTCACTATCTGGGCTTTCGTCCAATGAAGGTCGCTTTGGACATGCCCTTCACGGACATATTTCGCGATATGTGTGGCCATGTCGGCTTCAAGAAATGGTGACGCAGACCGGACAACAAACCCTTCTTGCGTCTCGAGATCCAGGAGGTCTAGAACCGACTTGATTGCAGCGTCATCGAAGCGACCTCGCTGAAGTACAGGAACAGGCTTCACGCCCAACTCCTCAAAGCGGCCTAGTGTTTCATCCCAACCCTGGACTTTGTTGTCTATGATCCAAGCAAAGCCGAGGAAGTAGGACGGTAAATCGTCATAAGCCACTGAATGCTTTGCAAACAAGTATTCCCCTACAATCCTCTCATTGACGGAAAGACCTGGCGAAACTCCAGCCGCATATGCCTTCATCCAATCGCGGGATGCATGGTATCCGCTGTCTGGGCTTCGGGCATGGCAACCGCCCGCGAAGATTGTCGTGTTCTCGCCGTCCATCTTTTCAGTGAACACGACTTCTTTGGCACCCCGCAGATGAGTAAGGTCTTGGATGATCTTGTCATCACTCCCAACACCCAGGGAAATAGGCAGGTGGAATGTACGTCCGTATTTCTTCATGCAAACCTAATGGCAGAACCGCTTCGCAGAAGGAAGAGGTGTGCCGAAGCGGTCATTCAATCGGAAACGGTGTACGGCAGCTTTGTCCGCATAGCAGCCACAACTACGCTCAACAAACCAAAGCAGCTTTTGCGCAGTTCATGCTACGCAAAAGCGACCTCTCGAAAGCACTTGGCCCGATCCATTGCCCAAAGCAGACCCAAGGCCTGGCCGACTTTAAACATGCGAGCCCCAGTGCCGCCCCCAAAGGCTTAAACTGCGGCAGCCCCAGTCGATGGGGCTGCGTCACCTTGAGACGACGGTCCTAGTCGCGCGGGCCCAGCGCTGTGAGACCCTTGAGGATGTCGATGGCATAGGCCAGCTGATAATCCTCCTCCCGCAGATCGGCAGCGGCCTGCGCTTTTTCGCGATCGGCTTCGATCTGGCGGATTTCATCCTCGCTCAGGCTGTCATTGCCCAGCGACCCGCGCAGATCGGCCTCGGACCGGTTGTTATGCGGCGTGTCCTCTTCCTCTTCGCTCTCGGGCTGGCGCGGGGGCTGTTCGACGATGATGTCAGGCGAGACGCCCAGCGCCTGAATCGACCGGCCTGACGGCGTGTAATAGCGCGAGGTCGTCAGGCGCATCGCGCCATCGCCGCGCAGCGGCATCACCGTCTGGACCGAGCCTTTGCCAAAGCTCTTGGTGCCCACGACAATCGCCCGGCGGTGGTCCTGCAAGGCGCCCGCCACAATCTCAGAAGCCGAGGCCGAGCCGCCATTGATCAGCACCACAATCGGCTTGCCGCCCGACAGATCGCCCCGCGTGGCGTTGAAACGCTCCCCTTCTTCGGGGTCGCGGCCTCGGGTCGAGACAATCTCTCCGCTTTCGAGGAAGGCATCCGCCACCCGCACCGCCTGCGTCAGCAGGCCGCCGGGGTTGTTGCGCAGATCCAGAACGATGCCGTTGACATTGTCCATGCCGCCCGCCTCTTCGACCTGCTGTTGCAACCCGGCTTCAAGGTTCGGGGTGGTCTGGTCATTGAAGGTCGTGATCCGCAGCACCACCGTGTCACTGACAAGCCGCGAGCGCACCGCCGTCAGCTTGATCGTGTCGCGGATGATCGAGACATCAAAGGGTTCGGTCTCGCCTTCGCGCACGATGGTCACGATGATTTCCGAGCCGACCGGCCCGCGCATCAGCTCCACCGCCGCATCCAGCGTCAGGCCCAGAATGCTTTCGCCATCGACATGGGTGATGAAATCGCCCGCTTCGATCCCGGCCTCTGACGCCGGGGTGCCATCGATGGGCGAGACGACTTTGACAAAGCCTTCTTCCTGCGTGACTTCGATGCCCAGACCGCCGAACTCGCCCCGCGTCTGTACGCGCATATCGGCGGCGTCATCGGGCGAGAGATAGCTGGAATGCGGATCAAGCGAGGTCAGCATCCCGTCAATCGCGGCTTCGATCAGGTCCGAGGGGTCCACCTCTTCGACATATTGCGCGCGGATGCGTTCGAAAATATCGCCAAACAGGTCAAGCTGCTCATACACACCGGCCTTGCCGGCCTCTTCCTGCGCGACAAGCGGCCCGGCGATCTGTGTGGCAAACACCACCCCCGCGCCAATGCCGCAGGCAGCGGCCATCAAGAACTTTTTCATTCTACCTACCCATCCTCGCCGGTTGCGAACCATGTCTGTGGGTCGACCGGGCGACCGTTTTCTCTGATCTCTATATAGAGCGTTTCCGGGCGGTCACTTCCAGCCCCCTCACCACCTGTTGACAGAAATGCGGCGTTTTTGTCGTTTTCGCCCCCCATCATCCCAACCGGATTGCCCGCTGGCAACACTTGCCCGACCTCTCCGAACACGCGGCCAAGGCCCGACAGGATGATCATCTGATCGGGCGCAGGCTCAAGGATCACGACATTGCCCAGGTCCAGAAGCGGGCCAAGATAGCGCAGGGTCGCACTCACCGGGGCGGTCACCAGCGCCGCGGGGCGCGTGGCCAGAATGATGCCGGGCCGGGAGATCCCGGCGGCGTCGGCCTCGTTGAACTGGCGCAGCACCAGACCCGAAACCGGCAGGGGCCATTGCCCGGTCGACGGCATCTGCGGCGCCTCCCCCGGCAGTTCCGGCAGATCGGCCAGCAGGGCGGCGAAACTGTCCAGCGTGCGGGCCGAGGCCGCCATCTGCGCCATCCTCTCGGGATCATTGGCAAAGCGTTGCGGCAGGTCGACCCGGTCGGCCACCGCCTGGCTCAGCGCAACGCGCGCCTGCTGCGCGGCCTCAAGCCCGGCTTGCAGCGCGGCTTCGGCCTCTTCCTGCACCAGACGCAGGCGGCGCAGCTCAGCGACCTCACCCCGCAGCACATCCGCGCGCGCTTTGAGCGTTGGGGTCACCTCGGCCAGCAGCATCGCCGCGCGCGCCGCGCCCACTGGGCCTTCGGGATGCAGCAATTGCACCGGCGGGGCTGTGCCTTCGATCCGCAAGAGCATGCCCACAAGCTGAGAGAGCTCTGCCTCGCGACTGTCCAGCGCGGCGGTCAGATGCGCTTCGCGGATGGTGACGTCCCGCAGCCCGTCCCGAACGGCATCAAGCCCGTCTTCATGCGCGCGCACGGCTTCGGTCAGGGCGCGGACACGGTCACGGGACCGATCCGCGGCCTGCATTTGCTCGGTCGCGGCCTGCAAGGCGGCCAAGGCGTCTCGCGCGGCGTCCACACCGCTTTGCTGGGCCTGCGCCGGCATCATCGCGCCGCATAGCGCAAGGCCCAGACAAAGCGCCCGGATCACGAGGTGATCAGGCTTTGCCCGGTCATCTCGGGCGGTTGCGGCAGGCCCATCAGCGCCAGCACCGTGGGCGCCAGATCCGCGAGCCGTCCGTTACGCAGGCTGATGCCGTCCGGCCCACCGACAAGGATCACGGGGACAGGGTTTAGCGTATGCGCAGTATGCGGCCCGCCGGTCACCGGGTCGATCATCTGTTCGCAATTGCCGTGATCGGCGGTCACGATCATCGCCCCGCCCGCCTGTTCAAGCGCCGCCACGGCACGGCCCAACCCGGCATCCACAGCCGCGCAGGCGGCTTTGGCCGCCTCAAGATCGCCGGTATGTCCGACCATGTCGGGATTGGCGTAATTCACCACGATCAGGTCATAGCCGTCCTCAATCGCAGCCACGAATTTGTCACTGACCTCTCCGGCGGACATTTCGGGTGCCAGATCATAGGTCGCCACTTTGGGAGAGGGCGGCATGAAGCGGTCTTCGCCCGGTTCCGGGGTTTCCTTGCCTCCGTTCAGGAAGAAGGTGACATGCGGGTATTTTTCGGTTTCGGCCAGACGGAATTGCCGCCGCCCATGCTGCGCCACCCAGGCGCCCAATGTGTTCACGATCTCACGCTTGGGAAAGACGGTGGTCATGAAACCGTTATGCGCCTCCGAATATTCGACCATGCCCAAAAGCGCGCCCAAGCGTGGGCGGGCACCGATATCAAAGGCGTCAAAGCCCGGCTGACCGATGGCAGCCAGTATCTCGCGCGCCCGGTCGGCGCGGAAATTCAGACAGAACAGCCCGTCCCCTTCGGCCATGCCCGGATACGTGCCCAGCACGGTCGGGCGCAGGAATTCGTCGGTTTCCTCGCGGACATAGGATGTCTCCAGCGCCGCGATTGCATCGGTTGCCTTGGGGCCCGCGCCATGCACCATCGCATCATAGGCCTGGCTGACCCTTTCCCATCGATTGTCACGATCCATCGCGTAATACCGTCCCGAGATCGTGCCGATGCTGGCCCCATCCGGCAGCGCGTCGATCAGGCTGGCCAGATAGCCGCGCGCGGAGGAGGGTGCCACATCGCGCCCATCGGTGATCGCGTGCACAACGACCTCCACCCCTGCAGCGGTGATCGCGCGGATTGCAGCCAGCATATGGGTCAGCTGGCCGTGTACACCGCCGTCGGACACCAAGCCCATCAGATGTGCCCGCGTGCCGGATTGGCGCAGCGTCGCGATAAAATCGATCAATGCAGGCCGCGTGGCAAAGCTGCCCTCTTCTATGGCCAGATCAATCTGGCCCAGATCCATCGCCACGACACGCCCCGCGCCGATATTGGTGTGGCCCACTTCGGAATTGCCCATCTGCCCCGATGGCAGGCCCGCATCCGGGCCGTGGGTGATCAGCGTTGCATTCGGACAGGCCGCCATCAGCCCGTCAAAAACCGGAGTCTGCGCCAATGCCGGCGCATTGGCCGTGCGATCCGGGGACAGACCCCAGCCATCAAGAATACACAAGACCACCGGTTTCGGCGTGGACATCGGCTGGCTCTCCCCTGCGTTGACGTGACGGTGTTCTAGCCTGCCACTGTCAGGGGGTGAACCGGTTTTGCACCCTCCCGCGCGCATTCTGCGCGCAGTGCGGCAAAGCGGTCAGTCTTCGGGCAGGACCTGGCTGTCTGCCGGCACGGTGAGGCCGTCGCGCGCCTTGTCCCTGATCTGCTGTTTCAGCGCCTCACCATCGCTATCCAGTTCATCTTGCGTGGCCCGTTGCCCCAGCCGATAGAGAGCAAAGCCCGGGCTGACGAACTGGTTCTGAGCCAGCTCCGACACGGTGCCCGAGAGCGGCGCGCAGATCTCAGCCTGGCTGCTGGTGATCGGGTCCAGAACCGCGCCGTTCCGCTGATCGATCTCGACCCATGCGCTCCGCGCAACGTCGGATATGAAAATCCCGCTGGCCGGGGCGCGGACCCAGCGCGATTTGAAAAAGGCCGGGCGCGCGGGCTGTGCCTTGATCACGCCTGGGATCATACCGACATGCTGCATCGCGCCGATGTTCGAGATCACCGCCGCTTCGACCTGAGCCATATCGACGGTCAGGGCTGCGCCAGCCTCGAACATGACAGCGGGCACGCCTTCGGCCACGGCGGCCCCATGCAGGCTGCCCTTGGGCGCCACGCTTTGCAAAACGCTGAGCCCATAGAACCCTTCGTCCAACGCGGCCAGCTCGGGCACGGTCAGATCGGCACAGATCTGCGGCAGGTTTTCGCGGTAGAACGAGCCTATGTGCAGATCAGCCAGCGCATCGCAGTGGCGGATGATGTCGCGCATCAACGCATCGGCAATCCGCGCCGGATAGGCGCCATCGGGATCACCGGGAAAGGACCGGCTCAGATCGCGCCGGTCGCCAATATAGCGATCATGCCGCACAAAGCCTTCCAAATTGACGATGGGCAGGCTGACTAACGTCCTGCTGAGCGGTTCGGGATCACGCCGGTGGGCCACACGGCATGCGATTTCGATACCGTTGAGCTCACCCCCATGCAGCGCAGCCCTGAGACAGAAAACCGGCCCTTCTGTGCTGCCATCGGGCACACCCACCGGTGCCGCGCTTTGACACCCACCAAAAGACTGCGGCGACAACCACCCAAGCTGGGCTCGGCTGGAGGGCGGAACGCTTTGGCCCAGCAAATCGCAATCCCCTTTCGGAACCGCCATTGTGGTTTGCGCAAATGCGGCGCAGGCGGCCTGGCGGCCGCGGTCTCCGACGGGGGTATTTGCAAAGCAAAGAAAGGCATTTCTTCTCTTTGAAAATACCCTGCGGGGTGAATTGGCCCGCCCGGGCCAAGAGGGGGCGCACAGCCCCCTATACCGCCTGTCGGGCCGGACGGCCTGACAGGCTGATCCTGTAACCGCGCGCTACGCGCGGTTGCCGCTTAGGCTGTCAAATGCGGACGAAGCAGCGCCATGGGGTGTGCGCGAAGGCTCAGACGGGTGGCAACGTAATCTTCGACCACCTGTTCACCCAGCGTCATGGCCGGCAGATGGGCTGCGGGTTCGTCAAAGGCTTCGCCGTCCAGATCTCCGGCAAACAAGGGCAATGGCTTGGGCGCGGTGATCGCCTTGGCCGCCCAAAGCGCCTCGCGCCGGGTCAGGCCAAGATCCGCAAAGGCATCAGCTTCGGCCAGCCGCTCCAGCACCGCAGGCGGCAGGCCCGCGCGGCGCCACAGATCGCCTACCTCGGTATAGCCATTGCCGCGCGCGGCCGTCAGCCAGCTGGCATCTTCCTCGGCCAGGCCCTTGATCTGGCGAAACCCCAGCCGCAGCGCCAGTCCACCACGCCCGTCAGGCTCCATCACATTGTCCCAGAAGCTTGCATTCACACAGATCGGGCGCACGGTGACGCCATGTTCACGCGCGTCGCGCACGATCTGGGCAGGGGCATAAAAGCCCATCGGTTGGGAATTCAGAAGCGCACAGGCAAAGATGCCGGGATGGTGGCATTTGATCCAGGCCGAGGCATAGACCAGCAGCGCAAAACTCGCTGCGTGGCTTTCGGGAAAGCCATAGGAGCCAAAACCTTCGATCTGGGAGAAGCACCGTTCGGCAAACTCCTGATCATAGCCATTGCGCGCCATGCCGCGCAGAAACAGTGCGCGAAACTCGCTGACATTGCCGTGTTTCTTGAAGGTCGCGAGCGAACGGCGCAGCCGGTCGGCCTGATCCGGCGTGAAGCCCGCACCTACGATGGCGATCTGCATCGCCTGCTCCTGAAACAGCGGCACACCCAGCGTCTTGCCCAGCACCTCTCCCAGTGCGTCGGACGGAAACGAAACCGGCTCCTCCCCATTGCGGCGACGGATATAGGGATGGACCATATCGCCCTGAATTGGGCCGGGGCGGATGATCGCGACCTCGATCACCAGATCGTAGAAATTGCGTGGGCGCATGCGTGGCAGAAAGTTCATCTGTGCCCGGCTTTCAACCTGAAAGACGCCGATACTGTCCGCCCGGCAGAGCATGTCATAGACCGCCGGATCTTCCGGCGGCAGGGTGGCGAGCGTGTGATCCACCTGATGATGCTGTGCGATGAGGTCAAAGGCTTTGCGGATGCAGGTCAGCATGCCAAGGCTCAGCACATCGACCTTGAGGATGCCCAGACTGTCGATATCGTCCTTGTCCCAGCAAATCACCGTGCGGTCGTCCATCGCGGCGTTTTCGATCGGCACGAGTTCGTCGAGCCGCCCTTCGGTCACGATGAACCCGCCCACATGCTGGCTGAGATGGCGGGGAAAGCCGTTGATCTCATAGACCAGCGCCAGCGTCTGCTGCAGACGGCGGTCTGTCGGGTCGAGGCCAATTTCCGCCATGCGCTCATCCTCCAGCCCTTTGGTAGAGAAGAAGCCCCAAAGCTGCGAGGACAGCGCCGAGATCGTGTCCTCGGTCAGCCCCATCGCGCGGCCCACCTCGCGTATCGCGCGTTTGCCACGGTAGTGAATGACCGTGGCACAGAGTCCGGCCCGCTCACGCCCATAGCGGGCATAGATATGCTGGATCACCTCTTCGCGGCGTTCATGTTCGAAATCCACGTCGATATCGGGCGGCTCATCGCGGGCCTCGGACACGAAACGTTCAAAGACCATCGTGCCGATCTCAGGCGAGACGGAGGTGATGCCGAGGCAATAGCAGACCACCGAATTGGCCGCAGAGCCGCGCCCCTGACAGAGGATGTCGCGGGAGCGGGCGAAAGCCACGATATCGCGCACGGTGAGGAAATAGGGTTCGTATTTCAGCTTGCCGATCAGACGCAGTTCATGGGCGAGCATATCGCGCACCTTTTGCGGCGCGCCAGAGGGATAGCGCCAGTCGAGCCCTTCCTGCGCCAGCCGCGCCAGACGGTCGGAGGGGGTTTCGCCCTCGGCGATCTCGGACGGGTATTCATAGCGCAGCGCATCGAGCGAGAAGCCAAGCCGCGTGGCCAGCGACCCGGCATTGTCCACGGCCTCTTCAAAGCCCCGGAACAGGTGGCGCATTTCGGGCTCGGAGCGCAGGCGGGCTTCGCTATTGGCCTGTGCGGCGCGGCCCAGATCATCGACGCGGCGGCCGAGCCGGATCGCCGTCATGCAATCAGCCAGACGGCGGCGGCGGGCGCGGTGCATGCGCGGGGCGGCCGAGGCCAGCGTGGGCAGGCCCATCTGCGCGGCCTGCCGGGTCAGCGCGGCAAAGCGGTCCGGATCGGCCCCGTCATAGAGCGGATGCATCAGCAGATGCATCCGACCGGCAAAGCGGCGCGTCAACCCGCGCGCCTGTGGCCCCCATCCGCCCGCGCCGCCGGGCTGGCCTTGCGCCTGTGGCAGAGGGTCAGAGGGCCAGAGCAGAAGCTCCAACCCGTCAGCATGCTGCATGAGATCATCGAGCCGCAGATGACACGCGCCCTTTTCGGCCCTAAGCCGCCCGACCGACAGCAGACGGCACAGGCTGGCCCAGCCGATACGGTCGCGCGGCAGGGCCGTGATGGGCGGGGCATCTTCAAACAGCAACCGCGCGCCGGGGATCAGCCGCGGGACATGGCGGATCGGATAACTGGGCGGAGGCGGCAAATGGTCGGGGCATGGCGGGCCGATGGGGGCATGGGTGGCGTCCCAGTCCAGCCGCTCCTGCACCTGACGCTTGATCTCGCGCGCTCGGGTATGGGCGCGCACGATACCCGCCACCGAATTGTCATCTGCGATCACGATACCGGGCAGGCCCATGGTGCAGGCCAGCTCCATGAACTCCTCGGGGTGAGAGGCGCCCTGCAGGAAAGTGAAATTCGACATGATCGACAATTCGGCAAACATGGGCACCAATATATTCACGTTTTGTTCTCATGTGGAGTCCGAGACTGTCGCAGGGCGCAATGCGCAGGAACCGGGTCGCGCAAACGGGGGCGCCGGCCTAGCTGTGGGCCAGCGCAACAAAGCAAGAGGCCAGCATGATCCGTTTCACCGCCTACACACAAAACAGGTCCGCGCCTTGCAATCCGGGGCCGCCGATGCGCATGGTCAACGCCCTGAGCACCATATCTCGGACGGGGGCGGCAACCCCTGCCGTCATTGCCTGACAGAGGTGCCCAAGGGTGCCGGGATGCTGGTGCTGGCGCATCGGCCCTTTGACGGGCTGCATCCTTGCGCCGAAACCGGGCCCATCTTCTTATGTACAGAAGCCTGCGCGCGCTTCGACAGCGATGATGTGCCTGCGATCCTCACAACCTCCCCCGACTATCTGATCAAGGGCTATGGCACGGATGACCGAATCCTCTATGGCACCGGGGCCGTGGTGGCCGCTGGTGATCTGACACGGCGGGCCAAAGAGTTGCTGGTAAGGCCGGAGATGGCTTACCTGCATGTCCGCTCGGCCCGGAACAATTGCTATCAGTGCCGGATCGACCGGACCACACCACGGGCGTAGGGCGGGGTTCACCCCGCCGCACCGTCCGGCCAGATATCAATCGGCCGGATCATAGAGGAACCGCGCCGCCACCACGCCGTGATCCCCCGTGGCCTTGTCCCCATCTTCGATATGATCCTTCCAGATCACCATCTCCTTGAACGACCACAGGCGATTGCGGGAATGATCATAGAACTGCTCGCTTACCAACGCATGATCGAGGATTTCCTTCACCGCGTTGAATTCATGCGTGTAATTCACATCCCGCATGGACCGGTATTCCTCCAGGCGTGACGCCGCATAGAGCCCCGCATCGCTGCGGCCACCCGTGCGGCTTTTGAAATGCGGGCGGTAGGACGGCTGCGCCGTCAGGATCGACAGCGTATTGCTGAGATGCCCGTCATTCAGATCCCCCAGCACCACCAGCGGCGTGTCGCTGGATTTGATGATATCGGTGATGATGACCCGCAGCGCCGCAGCCTCTGCCGTGCGGCGGATGGTGGAAATGGCGGCGCCCAGCGCTTGGGCGTTGGCGGCCACAGCATCCTGTTCCCGCTCTTCCTTGTCGAGCCGCGTGGTGAGTTTGGATTTCAGATGCGCGCACAGCACGCGGATCGTGGACAGATCGGGCCGGTCCTTGTGGCCGATCTCAAGCTCGATCACGCTGCGCGAGAATTTGTCGATGCTGACCTCGATCTCGTCATCTTCAGGATCGCGCACCGCGCCGCCCCGCTTCAACAGCCTGTAGCCGGGCGGAAAGGCCTTGTGGATGCGCTTTTTGCGGATTTCCCACGGATCGCGCACCGCGGCGGCCACGGCGATATCATACCAGCCCTGACCGGGATCCGAGATATAGGCCAGATCATAGCGCCCCGACAGCCCGGCTGCGTCAAACGCATCGACCAGACATTGCTCGGACCAAAGCTCCTGAAAGGCGATGACATCACAGTCCAGCTTGCGCAGCATATCGGAGGTCCAGCCGATTTTCGCGTCATATTCGGGCTGCGAATAGGGGTTCGCATTATGCCGCCAGGATGTGTCGGGCAGTTGCAGATTGTAGAGGTTGAACGTGCCGAAACTGATATCGCGCGGGTCACTCATCACAAGGGTCTCCAAACACCAAAGACAAGATCAACCATAAGGATATTCCGCCCAACGTCACCGGGGGAATTCCTCTGCATCGACCTGCGCTGTCGCGAGTCACCGTCGTAAGGCGGGGTTTACCCCGCCGACAGGTTCAGGATCACACCGGGCAATGGCAGTTGCGAGCCCAAAGCGTTAAATGTTGCGCCGTTCGCCAATGACCGCCATGGTCGAGATGTATCACCGCAGCGAGTTATACAACGAACGTGAATTTC
>JABSSB010000016.1:0-10653 GCA_013214715.1 Paracoccaceae bacterium
AGATATCCGTGATCGCCATCCCGTGCTTTTGCGGCTGGCTGTCCGGCGCGCCAGTGATGCTCATCAGGCCCGACATGCCCTGAATGATGAAATCATACCCCGCCCGATGCGCGTAAGGCCCGGTCTGCCCGAACCCGGTGATCGAGCAGTAGATCAGCTGCGGATTTATCTTGGCCAGGCTGTCATAATCCAGCCCGTATTTCGCCAGCCCACCGAGTTTGAAATTCTCAATCAGCACGTCGGCATCCGCCACCAGATCGCGGATGCGCTGCTGGCCTTCTGGCGTCTTGAAATCCACCACGATCGAGGCTTTGCCACGATTGGTCGAATGGAAATAGCTGGCCGAGACATCCTTGTCCCGCGTCACGAAAGGCGGGCCCCAGGCGCGGGTGTCATCGCCTGCCGGGCTTTCCAGTTTGATGACCTCGGCCCCAAGGTCAGAAAGTGTCTGACCGGCCCAGGGGCCGGCCAGAATACGTGCCAATTCAATGACTTTCAGGCCCTCTAGGGGCGCGGTCATTCCAGTTCGGCCTCAATCAGAGCCTTGAAATCCGCATAGTTCTGGTTTGCAATCGGCTTGCCATTGAGCATGAAGCTCGGCGTGGCGCGGATATTGTCGCGGGTGGCGTTTTCCTGATACCACGCGACCAAGGCCTGCGCGCCATCGGCATCGCTGAAACATGCGTCCAATTCGGCATCGCTCAGACCCGCGACCTTGCCAACCTTACGCAGTTCCGTTGCGATCGCCAAAGGCGCCTCTTCGGCGGCCAGACCAGCCCCCGCGCGCGACCATGCGGCCTGCTCCTGATACAGCAGATCGGTGATGCCAAAGAACCGCTCGGGCCCGCCGCAGCGCGCCACCAGCGACGCCCACAGGCCATAGCGGTCAAAATAGACCTCGCGATAGACAAAGCGGACCTTGCCGGTGTCGATGAAATCGGCCTTCAACTGCTTAAACGTATCCTTGTGGAAGGTCGCGCAATGCGGGCAGGTGAAGGAGGCGTATTCGATCAGCTCAACAGGCGCATCTTCGGCCCCCATGACCATCTCGACAATCCCGTCCTCTTGCGAAAGAGCGCTCAGGGGGAAGGCGGCAAGGCCCAGCGCGCCCAGCGCGCCGGTCAGGGTGGAACGGCGGGTCAGCTTCATTATCTGTCTTTCTCTCGGTTGGTCTGTGTCAAAACATTGGTGGCCAGCCGCTCGATCGCGGCACGCAGGGCGGGGTCATCAGCCGCTTGCGCGGCGGCTCTGGCGGCCTGGGTCACCTGGGGTGATGGCGCTTTGGGCGCGGGGTCAAAACCGGCCTGCTCGTCGGCGAAACCGCTGGCGGCGGTCTGGGTAAAGCGAAGGCGCGTGATCGCATTATAGCCATAGGTCGCGTTGACCTTTTGCCGGATGCGCTCGGACTGCATCTCAAGCATCGGGCCATGCGCGCCATTGATCAGCAGGGTCAGCGTCGCGCCAAAGCCGCCCTTGCCGTAAGAGACATCCACCGGGCGGGCTTGGTTGGCGATATCTTCGCCCACGATCTCGGCCCAATGGGTCAGCAGCCGCGACACGGCAAAACCGCGCCCCTCACCGACCTGCCGGATCTGCGAGCTCAGCAGGCTGGCGGTGCTTTTGAACCCGCGTGTGTATGAGCGTTTGCGGCTCAACCCCGTCCTCGTGGTTTTCTCTCCTGTCCCGACTAGCTAAGACCATTACGGCCCATGTGCCAGCGAAACCCGACAGATTGTGATGTAAAGAGCCCGTGAAGATGACGCCGGAGGACATCTCTGCCCCCTTGCTCGCGTGGTATGACCGCCACGCCCGTGCGCTGCCCTGGCGCACCAGCCCCGCAGACCGCGCCGCCGGTGTGATGCCGGACCCCTATCGCGTCTGGCTGTCCGAGGTCATGTTGCAACAGACCACCGTGGCGGCGGTTAAGGACTATTTCCTGCGCTTCACGACGCTCTGGCCGACAGTGGGCGAGCTCGCTGCCGCCGAGGACGCGGCGGTGATGGGGGAATGGGCCGGGCTGGGCTATTACGCGCGGGCGCGGAACCTGCTGAAATGCGCGCGGGTTGTGGCCGCCGAGCATGGCGGGCGCTTCCCCGACACCGAAGAGAGGCTGCGCGCGCTGCCGGGCATTGGGCCTTACACGGCGGCGGCGATCGCCTCCATCGCCTTTGACCGGCCCGCGCCTGTGATGGATGGCAATGTCGAACGCGTCATGGCGCGGTTGTTCGACCATCACACCCCATTGCCCGAGGCCAAACCAGCCCTCAAGGCGCTGGTCGATCAGGCCACGCCTGACCAGCGGCCCGGCGATTACGCCCAAGCCGTGATGGATCTGGGTGCCACGATCTGCACACCGCGCAACCCGGCTTGCGGCATTTGCCCTTTGCGCGATCCTTGCCGCGCCCGCGCCGAAGGAACAGCGCCCGACCTGCCGCGCAAAACCCCCAAAAAGCCCAAGCCCACACGGCGCGGGGTGGCCTATGTCGCGCAGCGCGAAGATGGCGCATGGCTGCTGGAAACCCGCCCCGACAAGGGCCTGCTGGGCGGGATGCTGGGCTGGCCGGGCTCGGACTGGGCCGAAATCGCGCCCGCCGGCGAACCGCCCTGTGAAGGTGACTGGACCGATCTGCAGGCCGAGGCGCGTCATACCTTCACGCATTTTCACCTGATCCTAGGAATCCGTGTGGCCCCTGTGCCCATGACCTGCGCGCCGGATCGCGGGCAATTCGTGCCGCAATCCAGCTTCCGCCCGTCTGACCTGCCCACAGTCATGCGCAAGGTCTTCGATCTGGCGGCGGGGGCGCAGGCGGGCTAGGGTTTGCGGATGACAACGCGCTCTATCCGACAGACAGATCCGGATGATCCCGCGACCGTCGCGCATCTTTTGCATACCTTTGCCGATGAGCTGTCGGGTGACCAAGCCCCGCCACTCAGCGATATGGTGCAGATCGCGCAACGATGCTCTGCGATGACAGCGTGACCGCCTGTCTCGCCCGCGATGCGGACCGCGTGGTGGGCGTCATGGTCCTGAACGACTGCTCCGCCATCTGTGCCGGAGGCCGGTTCGGCGAGATCACCGAGCTCTATATCACCTCGGAGAGCCGCTCTCACGGCGTGGCGGCGCGCTTGTTGGAATGTGCCATGCGCGACGCCAAGGCACGCGGCTGGCATCGGCTGGAGGTCGGCGCCCCGGAGCAACCCGCCTGGGCGCGCACGCTGCAATTCTACCTGCGCAACGGGTTCAAAGAGGTCGGCCCCCGCCTGCGCCGCCGCCTGTAGCGCAGGGGTGTGACCTTGCGACAGTCTAGGCAAAACCCTTATGACGCGGCATAGTTTCCCCAAACCGGGAGGCATCCATGCGACAGGACCAGATCGCCGATGTGAAAACCGCGCTGCCTTATGCGCTATCCTATTTGCTGGTGCCGATGATGATCTGGCTGGCCGCTCTGGGCGGGCATGCGGGCTGGATCATGGCGCTGATGACATGGGGACTGTTTTCCCTGCTGGATCGCTTCACCGGTCTAGATCTGGACAATCCCGACCCGATGACGCCCGAGCCTGTGCTGCGCTGGTATCGCCGCATCGTATTGGGCTGGGTGCCGCTGCAATTTGCGCTGCTGGTCGGGCTTTTGGCGTTTGTCGCGCCGTCGGACGGCTATGCGCTGGGCGAGAAGCTTGGCATTTTCTTTGGCATGGGGGTGCTGTCCGGCACGATCGGCATCACCTATGCGCATGAGCTGATGCATCAGAAATCCCGGCTGGAGCGGCGCGCGGGCGATGCGCTGATGGCAATGGTGCTTTACGGCCATTTCCGATCCGAACATTTGCTGGTGCATCACCGCCATGTCGCCACGCCCAAGGATCCGGTCACCGCGCGGTCGGGCGAAAGCTTCTGGGCCTTCTTCCCGCGCGTGTTGTGGCAATGTCTGGTCTCGTCCTGGCGGGCCGAAGCGGACAAGCTGGCGCGCAAGGGCCGTCGCTGGTGGGATTTTGCCAATCCGTTCTGGACCTATGCGGCGGTGCAGGGCGCGCTGCTTGGGCTGGCCTTTGCCCTCGCAGGGTGGCTGGGCGTCGCGCTGTTTGCCTTTCAGGCCTTTGTGGCGATCTGGCAGTTGGAACTGGTCAATTACATCGAACATTACGGGCTCAGCCGACAGCGCCTGTCCAATGGCAAATATGAACCCGTCCGCCCGCATCACAGCTGGAATGCTGCGCATAAAGCCTCGAACTGGCTACTGATCAATCTGCAACGCCATTCCGACCACCATGCCAAGCCCGACCGCCGTTTCCCGGTGCTGCAAACCCACCCAGAAGACGCCGCGCCGCAATTGCCACATGGCTATCCGATCATGACGCTGGCCGCGTTGGTGCCGCCGATCTGGCGGCGGATCATGGACCCGCGCGTGGCCCGCTGGCGTGAGAGGTTTTATCCCATCGCGGCGGAGTGACAGCTCTGATTAAAGACTGGATTTCGTCGAGGGGACAAAATCCCGGCGTCCGCCCCGCCCGATTGGGCCGGCGCCGGGATGTCTGCGGTCAATCTATAGCGCATCACCCGCACCGGCATCGGCGTCGCGACACCCTTCAAATGCAAGGCGGGCGCGGCGTCCCAACGGTCCAGCATTTTGCCATGGCCTTCTGCCAAGACCCGCGCGGCCAACGCTTCGCGGATCACCGCCTGCGTGCCCAGATCACGGGTCGCGCCTTCCAGCCGCGCGGCTTCGTTCACGGTGTTGCCGATGATGGCAAACTCCAACCGGTTGCGCCCCATATCGCCCAGAACCACCGGCCCGTAATGCAGGCCAAAAAAATCGGCCTCCAACGGCTCCATGCCCGCCATGCGGCGATCTTCATTGAACAATTCCACGCGCGTGTGACGTCATCCTCGTTGGGCGAGGGCGTGCCGAAGGTCGCCGTCAGCCCGTCGCCCAAAAACTTGTCCAACGTGCCCGCCTGCCGGAACACCGCATCCACTATCTGGCCCATGAAATCGCGCAGGGTGCCGATCACTTCGGCCGGGTCACCGGCATTGGCAAAGGTCGTAAAGTCACGAATGTCCACGAACAACACCGCCACTTCATGCTCGCGGATCTATTTCAACGGCTCGTCATTCCGGCTGAGTTCATCCACTACGGTCGGCGCGAAATAGCGTGAGAGGTTTTCCCGCTTCCGGTCCAGCGCGGCCATCGTGTATCGGTTTTGCGCCAGATCGTCTTCGGACATACGCTCAGGCAGGTCACGGCCACAACGAACAGGCACGTTGGGGCTGTCGGTCATGATGCTGTGCCTTTTGCTCCCTTAAAACGATCGCGCCATGCCCTGGACTCTCCAAAAAACCGTATCAGACACTCATAACGCTTTTCATTAACCATTCATTTACTTCGTCGACCTACGTTGTCCAAAAGGTTGTTATGGTCTGGGGTCGTCACATGGCATTTGGAAACATGGCGGAGTTTCGCGGATGCAATTCCTTCAGCTGCACCAGCAAATATTGGCGCGACATTTGAAATCATGTCTTGAGTCGATGTTCCATCGGCACGTCATCACGGGCCGCGCAAGTGTTTTAGATGGCGATTGCCTGTATGTCGGGCAAACGAAAATACGCCTGTTTGGGGTCGATGCGCCTGAACTGAACCACCCATATGGCGTCAAAGCAAAATGGGCGCTTGTGAATTTGTGCACCGGTAATCTGATCTGTGCCGAGGCGATCGCAACCGATTGGTATGGCCGCAGAGTCGCGCGTTGCACTCTGCCCGATGGGCGGGATCTGTCGGCGGAAATGGTGAAACAGGGGCTCGCGCTGGATTGGCCCAAGTATTCCAGTGGGCGATATGCGCATCTCGAACCCCATGGTGCAAGGCGCATGCTTTGGCTGGCGGATGCGCGGCAACAGGGGCAGATCCAGCTTTGGCGCGATTTCGACGTGGCTTCAATGCCAGACGCGGCAAAAAACCTCGCCCTTGAAGGGGGCGAGGCAAGGTGACGGCCGCGCTGCCGCACGGACCGCCTTGGTTCAACTGATATGATTATTGCATTTCGGCGCGGATCTGCTGACGCAGCGCGTCGATCGGGACGGATTTACCGTCGCGGGTGAAATGCCAATAGGTCCAGCCGTTGCAGGACGGCGCCCCTTCCAGCTGCGCCCCGACCTGGTGGATTGAGCCGGAAATCCGGTCTTTGACCAGCGTCCCATCAGCCCGCACCTTGGCCTTGTGGCGTTTGTTCTGCGAATGCAGTTGTTCGCCGGGACGCAGCATCCCGCGTTCGACCAACTGTCCAAACGGCACGCGCGGTTCGGCCCGTTTGGAGGTCGAGACGGTCAGCGCCTCATTGTCCAGCTTGCGGACCTTGGCAATCCGCGCTTCGGCCAGGTCGCGATACTCGGCCTCACGCTCGATGCCCACGTAATGACGGCCCAGCATCTTGGCCACGGCACCCGTCGTGCCGGTGCCAAAGAACGGGTCCAGCACCACATCGCCCGGATTGGTCGAGCCGATGAGTACGCGATGCAGCAGCGCTTCCGGCTTTTGTGTCGGATGCGCCTTATCGCCCTTGGCGTCTTTCAGCCGTTCATGCCCGGTGCACAGCGGCAGCACCCAGTCCGACCGCATTTGCGTGCCTTCATTCAGCGCCTTGAGCGCCTCATAATTGAAGGTGTATTTCGATTTCTCGGTCTTGCCGGCCCAGATCATCGTCTCATGCGCATTGGTCAGCCGCTTGCCGCGAAAATTCGGCATTGGGTTGGATTTGCGCCAGACCACATCGTTCAAAATCCAGAACCCAGTGTTCTGCACCGCCGCCCCGACGCGGAAGATGTTGTGATAGCTGCCAATTACCCAGATCGCACCATGCGGCTTCAACACCCGCCGCGCGGCTTTCAGCCAGGCATGGGTGAATTCATCATAGGCGCGGAAACTGTCGAACTGATCCCAATGATCATCGACTGCATCGACTTTGGAATTGTCGGGGCGATGCAATTCGCCTTTCAACTGGAGGTTATAGGGCGGATCGGCAAAGACCAGATCCACGGACTCGGCCGGGAGACTGTTCATCACATCGATGCAGTCACCGCCAAGCACAATATCCCGTTTGAGCGCAGGCGCGCTCCGAGCGTTGCTCATCATACGATTCATCTTTTTCTGCCTCAATCAACCGGCGCTTTTGCGCTCTCATGATTGTGGATAAGATGATTCATCACGGATTCGCGGTCAAATTCTTTTTTGAATCAGTTGGTTAGTTATTTTTCTTGATACAAGATATTGTGGATAGGTTTGAAGGAACGCCGATGATGTGGGGTTACGCCCAATCGGGCCAGTGCCTCTTTATGCGCCTTTGAGGGGTAGCCTGCATTGCGCTCCCACCCGTATCCGGGGTGTATCTGTGACAGTTCTGCCATGATCCGGTCGCGCGCCTCTTTGGCCAGTATGGAGGCGGCGGCGATCGACAGGCTGCGCGCGTCGCCTTTGACCACCGCCTGCGCGGGCAGGGTCAGCCCATGCGGGATCATGTTGCCATCGATCAGCACGGCCTGCGCGGCGGTGGGCAGCGCGTCCAGGGCGCGCAGCATTGCGATGTGGCTGGCGCGCAGGATGTTGTGGGTATCGATCTCTTCGACGCTGGCATGCGCCACGGACCAGATGGCGCTGGCCTTGATCTGCTCTTCCAAGGCTGCGCGGGTCTTTGCACTGAGCGCCTTGGAATCGTTGAGCCCTGCGGGGATCGCGGTGGGGTCAAGGATCACGGCGGCGGCGGTGACCGGACCGGCCAGCGGGCCGCGTCCAACCTCGTCCACTCCGGCGATGCGCTTGTGTCCGGCGGCGATCAGGTCGGTTTCTAGCTGGTAATCAGGCATGGCGCGTTGAAACCCGGAAACGGCCCGGGCGCAAGAGCCAAGCCCAAAGCAAATTTTGCCACCTGTGCCAAACACCGGGCCGGGTGCCTCGTCCCGGCCCGGTGTCTCGGGCGAACGCCTGATCCGGGCGATGGGGCGCCCGGCGGGGTTGCCCGGTTAGAGCCGCCAGCCGCGGCGCGCCAGGCAGCGCGGCGCGTAGCCTTTGACTTTGCGGCCACCGCCGCGCTTCAGCTCAACCTTGCAGGCCGTCGGCATCGGGGCGGGGGTGGTGTATTTCAGGCATTGCGCATCATAAATCTGCGTGCGTTGCCCGGCGAGCCCGACATTGCGCAGGCAGCGTGCGGGCAAAGCCCGTGGCGCGCGGGCACGGGGCGAAAAGCTGCGCCGCTCAAGCCCCGGTGCCACCAAGGGTGCGCGGGTCACCGGCTGCCGGGCGGGCGGCGAATAGGTCTGGGTCGGGCGCGCGTTGTCCTGGGCGTCCAGAATGGCCGCGCCGATCAGGCCCAGGGCGGCCAACCCGACAATGGCGCGGGTGATCTCTCCGTTTTCGGCGCGGGCCTGCGGCGCGGCCAATGTGGCGATCAAAAGCCCCGCGCAAAGGATCGAGGCGATGAAACGGATATTGAAACGGGGTGTCATGGGATGCTCTCCTGTTTGGGCATGTTGCGATGCGATCAAGCTGGGGCAGGGGGGCGAAATCGGGCAATATCAGCGCAATGTTATCCCATATCAGCCCTCGTAAACCCCTTTGGTTATTGAATAACCGCCCGGTTTTGCCGATGTTGGCCTTCATGAGACATCTGATCCTTTCCATAGCCCTTGTGATGGTCGCCAGCGCCGCGCAAGCCGCCTGCTATGCCGATTACAAGGCCAAGCGCGACAATCCGCTGACCCTGCATTATGGCGTGGCCGAGATCCGCGGCGCCTGCGATCCCGACAACGCACAGGCGCAGCTTCAGCCGAAACTCGCCGCCGATGGGTGGACCTTGTTGCAAGTTGTTTCGGTCTTCGGGCAAGACGGTCTGGATCAAAGGAAAGCCAATGCCGGACAATTCTTCCTTCGTTACTGACACACGTCGCAGCGGAACATGGCTGGTGATCTTCGGCTGCGCGGCCATTGTCGCGCTGCTGGTCGCGGCAGGCGCGCTGTTGCTGTGGACCTTGCCGGATGCCAATGCGTTCAACGCCCGAGTTGAGCGGCTTTTTGTTGAAAGCGACAGCCTGACCGGCCCACAGGATATCCGGCTTCTCGAAATCCTTGCCCAATCGGGCACCGCTTTTGGCGAAACGCTTGCCAGCTATCGCATGGTGATCTTTGTGCTGCTGGTCTTTGCGACCGGCATGATGATCGCGGCGCTGGCCTTTCTGGTGATGCTTGTCCTGCTTAACCGCCGCATGGCGCAGATCGAACGCGCGGGCATCCAGGTCAATTCCCTGCTGCTCAGCCGGGCGGAAAACGCCGTCTATCTCAACAATCTCGAATTCAAGCTGACCCCGGCGGCGATCGAGACCCTGTCGGTGCTGGCCGAAGCGCGAATGGATGATGATGTGCTGACCGGTGCCGAACTCGAAGGTATGATCCAGGGCAAACCGGCGGCCGAGTGTGATGAGGCCGCAGGCGCCACGCGGATCAAAAGGCTGCGCGACAGTCTGGGCAACCAGATGGTCTCGGCGCTACTGGTCAAGAATATCGCGCGGCAGGGCTATATGCTGTCGATCGACAAATCGGTGATCCGCATTCTTTGACCGCGCACTCTCTTGCCTGCCCAAATGATTCCCGTCAGGGTAACTCCCAGATCAGTTCTGGGAGGAGATCACATGACCACAAGACGCGGGATCCTGTCGCTACTTGGCGGCACAGCGATGGCACTGGGCCTGGCAAGTGCCGCGATGGCCGAAGACGTGAGGCTGAAACTGCACCAGTTCCTGCCAGCGCAGGCCAATGTGCCGAAACTGATCCTCGATCCTTGGGCGGATTCGGTCGAAGAGGCCTCGGGCGGGTCGATCAAGATTGACCGCTTTGCGTCGATGTCGCTGGGCGGCAGACCGCCGGAGTTGATGGATCAGGCGATTGACGGCGTGGCCGATATCGTCTGGACAGTGGTCGGCTATACACCGGGGCGCTTCCCCTCGACCGAAGTGTTTGAACTGCCCTTCATGATGGACGACGCTGGGGCCGCCAGCCGCGCCTATTGGCAGATGTTCAACACCCATATGAAGGACACCGAATTCAAGGATGTGGTGATCCTTGGCACATGGGTTCATGGGCCGGGCATCATCCACACGGCGGATCCGGTGAACACGCCCGACGACATGCGCGGCATGAAAATCCGTGGCGGCGGACGGTCTGTGAATTCGCTGCTCGAACAGCTTGGCGCGACCCCGGTGGGCATGCCGGTGCCTGCCATCCCCGAGGCGCTCTCAAAAGGTGTGATCGACGGCACCACCATCCCGTGGGAGGTGACCGCCGCGCTCAAAGTGCCGGAACTGGTGGAATATCACACCGAATTCACCGATGGCGCGCTTTATACCCTGACCTTCGTGCTGGCCATGAACAAGGACGCGTTCGAGGCGCTGACACCTGAACAGCAAGACGCCGTGATGAGCCAATCTGGCGAAGAGTTTTCGGTCTTTGCGGGCACCACGATGCAAGAGGCCGATGCACCGGCCCGTGCGCTTGCGGTCGATAATGGCAATGAGATCATCACGCTCGATGCCGAGGCCACCGCCGAATGGCGCGAGCTGTCGCAGCCGGTCTATGACGCCTGGGTCGCCGATATGGAGGGGCGCGGCATTGACGG
>JABSSB010000016.1:10663-22900 GCA_013214715.1 Paracoccaceae bacterium
GATCGACGAGGCGCGCGCGCTGATGGCGCAATATACCAACTGATCCGGGATTGACCTTGATCCGCCCGCAGCGCAGGGATGCGCTGCGGGTTTTTATTTGGGGAGCTTCAGGCAAGGCATGACAGGCATCGGGCGCATCGTGGACAGGCTGGCCACGACCATGGCCTTGATCGGCGGCACGGTGCTCAGCGCGCTGATCCTGCTGACCTGCGCCTCGATCATCGGGCGGCTGTTGAACGGGGCGCTGCATGGCTCGGTGCTGCAAAGCGTTGCGCCCGGTTTTGCCGAACGGATGCTGGATTGGGGCATTGGCCCGATCACCGGCGATTTCGAACTGGTCGAAGCCGGGATCGCCTTTGCCATCTTTGCCTTCCTGCCGCTCTGTCAGATCCGGGCGGGCCATGCGACCGTCGATGTTTTCACCGCCAATCTGCCGGGCGGCATCCAACGCTGGCTGCGCGCCGTGGTGGAAGTCGTGTTCGCTCTTGTTTTGATCCTGATCTGCTGGCGTCTGGGCGATGGGACGTTGTCGAAACTGCAATATGGCGAGACAACATTCCTCCTGCAAATGCCAATCTGGTGGGCCTATGCGGCGTCTTTCGTGGCCTCAATCGTCGCGGTGATCGCGGGCATCTACATGGCCGTGATCCGCGTGACAGAGGCCGTGACCGGCCAGATTATTCAACCCGCCGGAACCGAGGCGGAGCAGCCGCAATGAGCAATCTCGAGATCGGGATCCTGTCCTTTCCGGCGCTGATGGTGCTGATCTTTCTGCGCGTGCCGATCGGGCTGGCGATGTTTCTGGCTGGGCTGGTCGGGCTGACACTGGTGACAGGCGACACCAATATGGCGTTTTCGCGCTTGAAGAACGAAACCTATTCGACCTTTTCCAGCTATTCGCTGTCCATCGTGCCGATGTTCTTGCTGATGGGGCATTTCGCGACGCTGGGCGGCATGTCGCAGGCGCTGTTCAAAGCGGCTGAAAGCTTTCTGGGCCATCGCAAGGGCGGAGTGGCGATGGCCTCGGTCGGGGCCTGCGCGGGGTTCGGGGCGATCTGCGGATCGTCGCTGGCCACGGCCGCCACGATGGGGCGTGTCGCTTTGCCAGAGCTGCGCCGCTACGGCTATGCCGGTGGGTTTTCCACTGCGACGCTGGCGGCGGGCGGCACGCTGGGCATTTTGATCCCGCCCTCTGTGGTGCTGGTCGTCTATGCGATCCTGACCGAGCAAAACATTGCCAAGCTCTTCCTTGCGGCCTTTGTACCCGGCATTCTGGCAGCCCTTGGGTATATGCTGGCGATCCGGCTATATGTGTATCTCTATCCCGATCGCGCAGGCACCAGGCCCCGGCAGCCCTGGGGGGAGCGGGTGGTTGCCCTGATCCGCGTCTGGCCGGTGCTGATGGTTTTTGCTCTGGTGGTGGGCGGCATCTATATGGGCTGGTTCACGCCCACCGAAGGCGCCGCCGTGGGCGCGGCGGGCACGGCGTTGATCGCCTGGATCAATGGCGGGCTGACGCGGGTGACGCTGATCGAAAGTTTTACCGTAACGGCCAAATCTTCGGCCATGATCTTTTTCATCGTGCTGGGGGCGGGGTTCTATAACGGGTTTCTGGCTCTGACGCAGGTGCCGCAGGAACTGTCGAATTTCGTGCTCTCGCAGGGCTGGTCGCCTTGGATGGTGCTGGCGATGATCCTGGTGTTTTACCTGCTGCTGGGCTGCCTGATGGACAGCCTGTCGATGATCCTGCTGACGGTGCCGATCTTCTTCCCGGTGATCACGGCGATGGATTTCGGGCTGGTCTCTCTGCTCGATATGCAGGGCGCCGCCGTGACCGAGGCTTTGCGCGCGGGCATCCCCGATACTGTGGCGCCCGCGATGCTGGCCTCGATCCAAGAGGCCGTGGCCAATGGCGTCGAACTCACGCGCGAGCAGATGCGCGCCATTGATATCCGCGTGACGCAAAGCATGGCCAACCGGCTGGAGGCCGAATATCTGGCGATCTGGTTCGGGATTCTGGTGCTGATCGTGGTCGAGGTCGGGCTGATCACCCCGCCCGTGGGCATGAACCTGTTCATCATCAACGCGATGGATCGTCAGACAAAGATGGTCGATACCTACAAGGCGGTGATGTTCTTTGTCGGGTCCGACATTCTGCGCGTGATCCTGCTGGTGGCGTTCCCGTCGATCACGTTGTTTTTTTTGTACTAGGATTTCGACCCAAGGCCGAAATCCTGGCCCCCGACCGCGTCACTGCGCGTTGGGTCAGCCCGTCATCCAGCATCAGCCGACAGGTGTTGGCAGGGGTTTCAAACAGCGCCTCAAGGCAATTCGGACCAATCATGTGGCGTGTCATGCGGTCGCCAAGGGCGATCAGATGATGTCTGTCTGGATCCTCGGGGCTCTCTGGCACCCCGTATCGGGCGAGATACTCCGGCGCGGCGCAGAGCACCCGATGATCTTCGGCCAGCTTGCGCGCTTTCAGGCTGCTATCTGAGCGCGTCGAATTGCGCAGCGCGAGATCGAAATTGCCTTCGATGAGATCAAAGCTTTTGTCCGACAGGCGCAGACCCAGCGTGACGCCCGGATGCAGCGACAGAAGATCCGGCAGCAAAGGCGTCATGTAAAGCTGCGCAAAACTGGCGGGCGCGGTAAAGCGCAAGACGCCCGTCGCCAGCGCCCGCCCAAAGCCCAAAGCGGCGCGCCCGGCCTGTTAAAGTGCCCGCATCTCGCGGACAAACGGGCGGTAGTTATCGTGATTGAAGTGAAATGTTGCGGGTGGCGCGCTATCTAGGGCAGCGGCGGGGACAACCCCGCCCTACGCGCGCTGCCAGCCATCTGCCCATGTCACGCGTGACACGCCTGCCAAACGCAGGAGGCGGTCTAGTTCGGCTTCAAGCCGGGCCTGTCGTCCTGCGCCCCATTTCACGCCTGGCTCGGGCCAGAGGGCTGTGACATGCAGCCTGTCCGCTTGCCGGTCGGCCTTCATGTCGATGCGTCCGACGATCCGGTCCCCTTCGAGCAGCGGAAACACGTAATAGCCATATTGCCGTTTGGCTTCGGGCACGAAAATCTCGATGCGGTAGTGAAAACCAAAGAGCCGCTGCGCCCGGTTGCGGTCGCGCAGCATTGGGTCAAAAGGCGACAGAACCCGCATCCGCCCCGGCGGATCGGGCAGGGCGGCCGCTGCATCCAGGGTGCCGGGGCGCATCACCACTTTACGGGCAGCGCCGCCTGCGCACAGCAATGTCACGGTCTCCAGACGTCCTGCGTCCAGCTCGGCACTTAACCAGGCTTTTGCCTCCGCCGCTGTGACGGTGTCCCAAAAGGCCGCGATCTCTCCGCTGGCGGCAAAGCCCAGCCGGTCAAGGGCCGCGTTGCATTTCCAATCAATGGTCTCCTCCGGCGCTGGGCCATTGCCCAGAGCGGCGAGATCGATCACCCGTTCGGTCAGGTCATATTTCTTCTGAAACCCGTCCCGGCCCACAACAGTCAGCGCACCAGTTCGCCAAAGATATTCCAGCGCTGTTTTGGAGGGATGCCAGTCCCACCACCCGCCAGAGCCGCGCTTTTCACCCTCGCCCACATCAGAAGATCCGGCAGGCCCGTGATCGCGGATATGCTGCAAGACGGGCGCAAACTGTGCCTCGAACCCGTCGCGGCGCCAGTCTTTCCAGCGCCGGGCCAGATGCGCGCGATCGCGGGCAAAGCGCAGTTTCCAATGCGGGTAGAACCGCATCGGGATCATCGCCGCATCATGGGTCCAGTGCTCGAATAGCGCCCGGTCGCGTTCGTAAAGATGTTTCAGCGCCTTGGGGCGATAGGCCGGGCGGCGGGCAAACAGGATCAGGTCATGCGCCCGCGCGACCGTGTTGATGCTGTCCAGCTGCACAAAACCCAGATCTTCGATCACACCCAGCAGGTCAGCACCCTTGCCCGGACCGGCGGGCTGCGCCAGCAACCCGTGACGGTCCATAAACAGACGGCGTGCCGTGGCGTTTTCGAGAAGACCCGGCTCAGCGACGGCGGAGCGTGTCGCCATAGGTGATCTTGGGCATCAGGGTGACGTGGTCTTCGGTCTCTTCCCTGGCCTGACGCCCGGCGATGATGCGCGCAGCCATCTGGCCGATCTCGCGCCGGCAGGCATCCATCGTGGCCAGTTGTGTCGACAAGCCCTGCAACAGCTCAACCCCGTTAAAGGCCGCCAGCCCGACCTGCCCCGGTACGTCGATGCCATTGTCGAGCAGGTAAAGCAGTCCGCCTGCCCCGATCATGTCATTGGAGTAATAAAGGAAATCCAACTCGGGCGAGCGTTCCAGCATCCGTTGGGTCATCTCACGTCCTTTGGCCAGTGCCGAGCCGCCGGAATAGAAATCGCGGTCTTCGATCTCGATCCCGTTCTTGGCAAGCACCTCGGTGAAGCCTTCGAACCGTTTGCGCGCGCGGTGGTCAAGCGGCATTTTCGTGCCCATGAAACCGATGCGCTGATAGCCCTGCTTCAGGATTGCGCGCGCCATTTCGGCACCGGCACGGCGATGCGAGATGCCGACCATCGCATCGATCGGCTTGCCATCGGTATCCATGATCTCGACCACTGGAATGCCCGAGGATTCCAGCATCGCCTTGGCGGCATCCGAATGCTCAAGCCCCGCGATGATCACGCCTGACGGACGCCAGGACAGCATCTCATACAGGACCCGCTCTTCTTTCTCGGGCAAGTAATCGGTCACCCCGACCACGGGTTGAAGCTCGGTATCTTCCAGAACCTCATTGATGCCGGTCATCACTTCGGGAAAGACCATGTTGGACAGCGACGGGATGATCACCGCCACCAGGTTCACCTGGTTCGAGGCCAGCGCTCCGGCGATCTTGTTGGGCACATATCCAAGCTCTCGCGCGGCGGCGAGAACCCTTTCCCGTGTGGCGTCAGAGACATCGCCGCGGTTGCGCAGCACGCGGCTGACGGTCATTTCGGACACACCCGACGCTTCAGAGACATCGCGCAGGGTCAGGGGGCGTCGGTTGTCATGGGGCAAGGCGGATCTCCGGCGAATAGTCTGCGCTACGTTACCGCGAACATCGGGGTCGGATCAATGCGCCTAATCGGTCGCCAAACAAGAAGATGCGCGGGCGTCGTGCGGGAACCACAGTGCGGAATGTGATCCAAGCGACCCGTCATGCGAGCTTGGGTGTAAGAAAATGTAAGGCATACGCGTTTAACCGTCGGCGCCGCAGGTTCTCAGGCATCCCCGTGCTTTGATTGCTGTGCCTATTCATGAGGAACGGGTGTGCTATTTCCAAGCGCGGGGCCCACCCCGTGACGTCTGAGACTTAATTGTCATGCTTGGCGAGAATATCCGTCGCCAGTTATCCGCTTATCAACGGGGAAGGGCGACATGATCCGCGTTACGGTGGTTGATGGTGTGAGGTTTAAAGTCGGTGATAACGGCATAATGTTGTTCCTTGGAAACTGCTTGACGATCTAGCCAGACCAGCTCTGGCTTGTTTTCGTGAGCAGATCACCGTTTTGAGGCAACGTCGACTTTCTTCTTGGACCCGTTCTTGGCGCGGTAATGTTGCCCGGGTGGGGGGTATTTCGACTTGTGAAGCCATCATATCTTTCGAAAACCACAAGGCGATGCAATTTCAACCACCTCAGTCCACTGTTTAGACCGATCGGTGAAACTTCGAGCCCAAGGTACTGCCAATGATTGCGTGACCGAATTNTAACCTCATACGTCGCTCACCACTTTATTCCGAACTTTGACAAGCATCATCTACGGTGGGTTGTCGTGGAACATAGTTATCGCCAACTCGCGGGTTTGTTTGGTGAGACTAAACTGATTGACGTTGGATCAGCCTAGGGTAATGATCAGATGACGGGAATGTTTACGAGATCTTTAGTTCGAGGCCCCCGCGCACTGAGCGCCTACAGCGAAAACGTGGTGCTTCAACTTGTCTGTTCACCTTGTGGAAGCGTCTACATGAGCGTTTTCTGCACCTTTTGGAGGAAGCGCCAATGATTTCAGCACGTTCAATTGAACCGACGGTATGGCGCGTCACGCTCTTGATCGGATTCATTGCTCTGGCATGGGCTATTTGGTGGTCCTTCACGACAACAAGCGGCGTAACTTTGGCACCGCGCATCGCGCTCCCCGGTTTTGCTGCCTTGGCCGTATTCGGATCACTCGCACTTCGATCCTTCAGCCCTGTGGTTGCGTTCTTGCTTTCGCTTTTCGGCACACTCGTGGCCTGGCGATTGGTCGGAACCGTGACCGGTGACTTTGCGGAGGCGCCAGGATTCTGGCTGCTCGCTGTTGCGTTTCTGTTTCACCTCGGACAGTTGACTGTGATCATTTACGACAACATTCGAAATCCAGAAGGCAACTCGACTTTCGATTTGCCTAAACTGTCTGCGGCACAATGGCACCTAACTCTTATTCGGATGTACTTCGCATTTCACTTCATTCCGCATTTTTCCGAAAAGTTGTTCGAAGGGCCGACCGTGCGCGGCGGAGATGTTGCTGCCTTTACCCAACCACCAATCAATATTGATCCCGGCCAAGCTCTTTACTTCGTTCTATTGGCGGGCCTTTGTGAACTGGCAAGTGCCATTGGGTTGGGGCTTGGTATTTTGACCCGGGCTGCAGCTTGTGGGGCGGCGTTGTTTCTCGGTTTCACGATTGTCATGGGGCACCACTTTGACAACGGCTACATCTGGATGGAGCCGGGCGGCGGCTGGGGGTACCCGCTTCTGTGGGCTCTGATGGTGCTGTCCTTTGCGGTACCTGGCGGAGGTGCTTTTTCTGTCGATGGCGTCGTAGCTCGAAAATGGGAGCTGCCACGCATTCTGCGCCGCATCATGGGAGCATGATGACCCCACGAACGATGTGAAGCCTTGGCACGTATGTGCCAAGGCCGGGGTTTACATCCGTATTGCGAGGTTCCCAAGGATCCAAATCGTTCCGATGCTCATGATCCCCAGAAGCAGCACCGTGAAAAGAACCAGATGCAGATCTTCTCGCTTTTGTTCGGACAGATCCAGATGCAGGAAGTAACGGAGCTGTACGACGAGCTGCGCCAAGGCGCAAAGCGTGATCAGAATGATGGCCAGCCCCTGCGTGCCAGGCCCGAAAACGACGACCGCGAACGGTACGACGGTCAGTGCTAGTGCGAGACCAAAGCCCAGCAGGTAGGCACGCAGTTCTGCCTTGAAGTCCGGATTGCGCATCAGAGTAGCCCCCCGAGGTAGACGATAGAGAAGATGCCGATCCAGACGATATCGAGGAAATGCCAGAACAGGCCCAATCGCAGGACGCGCGATTTAACGATGGGGTGCAGGCCGAGAACTGCGATCTGGGCGATCATGATCATGATCCAGAAACACCCGGCCGTTACGTGAACAGCGTGCAGGCCCACAAGGCTCCACAGGCCGGAGAGGTAGCCGCTGCGCGATGGTACAGCACCTTGGTTTGCCATATTAAGGAAATCCAGCGCTGCGAGGCCCAGAAAGGCGAGGCCAAGGACAAGCGACAGGCCCAGCCAGGCGATTGTCACCTTGGCAGGCATCTTGTGGCGCATGGTCAGCGAGGCTACGCCAAAGGTCAGGCTGCTGACCAGCAACAGAACAGTTTGGGCAAAGACATTGACCAGATCAATGATGTCTGCCGGGGTGGGGCCTGAGGCCATGCCCATATTGTTGGCCAGAGTGATATAGCTGGCGAAGGTCAAGCCAAAGAGGATGAGGTCGCTCATCAAAAAGACCCAGAAGCCGAAGACGACAGTCTCTGCCTGGTTGTGCGCCTCGCCATGGTGGTGGCCGAGGTTGAGGCCGGGGTGCAGTTTGGCGTTTGGTTGGGTCATACCGACACCCCCTGCGGCAGTTCCAACGCGGCGCGCCCGCGATTGGCGGCTTGCGTCTCCTCCGCCCGCGTGATGCGCTGTGCGGCGTGGACCTCTGCCAGCCAGGCCTGATGATCGCGGGCGATCTCCTCAGCCGGGATGGTATAGGTCGTATTGAGCCAGAAGGTGCGCCCGATCAGGGCGGTCAGCATCACACCGACCGACACAATCGCCAACCACCAGATCCAGAAGATCAGTGCGAGCCCCAAGAGCGTGGAGCCGATCAGAACGATCATCCCAATCGCGGTGTTGCGTGGCATCTCGATATCCTCATATGCCGAAAGCGGCTGATAGGCGCGGCCTGTGGCCTTGGCATCGGTGAAATCATCGCGGGTGCGGACCTGCGGGACCTGCGCGAAATTGTAGGGCGGCGGGGGCGAGGGGATGGACCATTCCAGTGTCCGCCCATTCCAAGGATCGCCCAGCGGGCAGGCGGTGGCCGCGCGATTGCGCACGCTGACCCACAGCTGGATGCCTAGTGCTGTCACAGCGCTCAGGATCGTCAGGGCCCCAACGAGGGCGAGCCACATGAAAGGCTGGAAGGCTGGGTCATCCCACATGACCGACCGGCGCGGCATGCCCATGAGACCGAGCGCGTAGAGTGGCAGGAAGGTGAAACAGAACCCAACGACCCAGAGGCAGGCGGCCCGCTTGCCCCATCTCTCCTCGAGCCGAAAGCCAAAGACCTTGGGGAACCAGAAGTGGTAGCCTGCGAAGATGCCAAACAGCACACCGGGGATGAGCACATTGTGGAAGTGGGCGACGAGGAACAGCGTGTTGTGGACCTGGTAGCTGATCACCGGATTGGCAAGCATCACCCCCGTCAGACCGCCGATGGTGAAGAGGAAGAAGAACCCGGTCGCGTAAATCATTGGCACCGTCATCCGGATCCGCGCGCGGTACATGGTGGCCACCCAATTGTAGATCTTCACCCCCGTCGGGACCGCTATCGCCATTGAGGCGATGCCAAAGGCGATGTTCACATTGGCGCTTTGCCCCATGGTGAAAAAGTGGTGCAGCCAGACACAGAAGCTGAGCACCGCGATGGCCATCGTCGCATAGACCATCGAATTGTAGCCGTAGAGCCGCTTGCCTGAGAATGTGGGCACAACCTCTGAGAATACGCCGTAGGCGGGGATAACCAGAAGGTAGACCTCTGGGTGACCGAACAGCCAAAACAGATTGACGTAGTTCATCATGTTTCCACCAAGGTCATTGGTGAAAAAGTGAAAGTCGAGGTAGCGGTCGGCGGCGAGCATCAGCGCGGCGAGCGTCAGCGGCGGCAGGGCAAAGATCATGACGATCGAGGCGCACAGCACCGTCCAACAAAAGATCGGCATGCGAAACAGCGTCATCCCCGGTGCGCGTTCTTTGTACAGCGTGACGGCAAAGTTGATCCCGGTGAGCGTGGTGCCGAGCCCTGACAGCACGATGGCCCAGATCCAGTAGTCCGGCCCCGGTCCTGGCTGAAAATCCTTGCCCGTATAGGGTGGGTAATTGGTCCAGCCACCCGTCGCAAACTCCCCCAGGACGAGCGAAATCATGACAAGTGCTGCGCCTGTGGCGGTCAGCGCCAGACTGATCTGGTTGAGCACGGGGAACGACATGTCCCGCGCTCCGAGTTGCAGGGGCATCACGTAGTTTGTGATACCAATTATGAACGGCATGGCGACGAAAAAGATCATAATGGTGCCGTGGGTGCTGAACAGTTCGGAAAAATGCTCTGGTGCCAGAAACCCGCCGCCCATACCGAAGGCCTGTTGAGTGCGCATCACCACGCCTTCTATCACCCCGCGCAACAGCATCACCAGCGCCAGCACACAATACATGACGCCGATTTTCTTGTGGTCCGTGCTAGTCAGCCAGTCGCGCCACAGCGTGCCCCAGGCCCGCAACCAGGTGATCAGGACCAATGCGCCAATGCCGCCAAAGATCGCCACCAAGGCCGCACCTGCGCCCACAAACTCGCTGACTGAAGGGTTTTCAATCGCGCGCCAGATAGACAGGGAGTCGATATTAAGCCGGCCCAACCAGCTTGTTTGTGCTTCGCCGCTCATTGGTCTGGCTCCTCTAGTGCGTTTGGCTGATAGGCGGCCGTGCCGGGCTGCGCGCTTGCGGGGATTTCATTCCCATGCATGTAGCGGTGCAATACGCTTTCGAACATGCCATCGGGAACGCTGGCAAAGTACACGACCCCATCAGGCCCGCTGGTTGATGCGAGCGCTGCCTTGGCCTGAGCGCCGGTGGAGGGTGCGGCGAGTGTTGCATAGCGCTCTTCCGTCAGGGAGAGGTCGGCGGCTTGAACCTGGGCAAGCCACGCGGAGAAATCGCTGTTGGACAGAACGGTTGTGTCAAATTTCTGATCGGTGAAGCCGATGCCGTTGAACTGCGTGTTCTCACCCTGAAACGTCCCGGTTTCAGTCGCGATTACATGCAGCTGGGTTTGCATCCCAGGCATCGTGTAGATTTGCCCCGCGAGGGAGGAGATCAGGAAGCTTTGCATAACAGTGTCCGTCGTCAGCTCAAACGCCACCGGCGTGTCAACGGGTATGGTCAGCGCATTGACTGTCGCGATATTATGGTCGGGGTAGATGAACAGCCATTTCCAATCTAACCCGATCACCTGTACCCGCAGCTCTGGGGTGTCGGAAGCAATCGGGCGGTAGGGGTCGAGATCGTGGGTGGTGCGGACCAGCTGCGCCGACAAGATACAGACGATGATCACGGGCACGCCCCACATCAGCACCTCCAGCATCCGCGACCTGTCCCATTCGGGCGTGTACCGGGCCGAGGTGTTACGGTATCGGTAGTGCCAGAGGATGAGCGGGACGAGCAGGAAGACGGGGATGATGGCGATCATCGTCCAACCGAGGATCTGCAGCAGTTCGGTCCGCTGCGCATCAGCGATGGGACCGGCGGGCTGGAGAAAGCTGTCGCGGGTTTGGGCGAAGGCAGGGGAAAGTACAACGAAAAGGGTCAGCGTTGAAAACAAACATCTGATCTGCATCATCTTTTGACTCCTATTTTGCCAAACCACGTATGCCGCCTGATACGAGCAAATTGATCTCGTAGAGACTGCGCGGAGCAGCCAGCCCGCTTGGGCATGCTAGGTAATTTCTAGTCCAAGTAAAATCGAATTTCTTCTGAAAAGCGCGCAGGCCCTCGAAATGGTAGAAATCCGCGTCATACTCGCGAACAAAGTTACCAAGCAATGTCCAAATCGAAGCATGCGGGCGTTTCCTCATGCACGAAAATGGGGCGGCACAACGGGAGAAACTCTCGTACCCTTCTGCATCCTCCCAAAGCATCATTTCGGCAAAAAGGGCGTTCATAACGAAGCTTGGTGCAGTCGGGTCATAGCGCATAAAGTCGATGGACAGCTGACTAAGTTGCCCGCCTTTGAAGAGGTTGGCAAACGCTACAATTTCGCCGTCCGGATTGTGCAGAACAGCGGTATCGATATTCCGCATGTAACCGTCTGTGAAGGCGCCTATCGAGAAGCTCTTCTCTAAGCCATGCGTCTGCCTCAGCCATGCGTCAGAGATCGCTTTGAGCTGTGGCCAGATGGTATCAATCTGATCCGCTGGCACAATCTCGAAGATGAACCCGTCACGCTTTGCCCGGTTCTTGGCATGGCGGATGCCCTTTTCCCCTGACCCATCGAGGGTAAAGCCAGTTAACGGCATGCGGGCAACGTCGCCAATCTTGAGGGCTGACATGCCCAGGTCGAGGTAGGTTTGCAGGAATTTTGGCAAAACAGAGTAAAACGCGACACGCTTGCCTTCGCGATAGCTGACGTCGCGCAACGGCCAGATTAGTCGTTCTCCCGCCGCCGGATCGCCAATCGGGTCGCCCTTTGTGATCACGCTTCGGCCCGTATCGGCATATGAGAGAAACGCGATCTCATCCTCGGATACCAAAGAGAGTTTATCGCCCATCAACGAGATAGTTGCTTCTGTGTCATCGCCTTCGGCCACCTGTTTGCGCACAATCTTTGGAATTTTTTTCGTCCGCCGTCACTTTAAGCCGTGCGGATAAGAGAAAATTTAGCGTCACTGCAAAAAAGACCACTGCAACGGCCAAGCTCGCCCTTAGGTAGCGCGAGGCGTCTCCTGCCCAGCTGATATCCACCAGCAAGTGATGCAGCACAGTCAATGCGATAACCGCAATGATCAAGGGCGCTAAGATCTTGAAAGCCGGGTGCTCAAGGACTGCGGCGAGTTTCATAACAACGGGTTGCCTCAGTTTGAACCACCAAAAAACTGTAGGAACATCATGTTCGTATCGGCTGCTTTGCCGGTCTTGCGATTACGATCATGATCATGATCATGATCA
>JABSSB010000160.1 GCA_013214715.1 Paracoccaceae bacterium
GGTCCGGGCGGGAGCCTTGCCCCCGGACCCAAGCAAGGATAGAGCAGCCCTGATATCCCGTTCCGGAGCCATTGATGACCAATCTCACCCAACCTGCCATTGTTTTAGTGCGTCCCCAGATGGGCGAAAACATCGGGGCGGCGGCGCGGGCGATGTGGAATTTTGGTTTGGATCGCATGCGCATCGTGGCCCCGCGTGATGGCTGGCCCAATCCGGCCTCGGTCGCGATGGCCTCGGGCGCGGGGCGGTTGCTGGATGA
Source organism: Paracoccaceae bacterium (assembly GCA_013214715.1). Taxonomy (GTDB): domain Bacteria; phylum Pseudomonadota; class Alphaproteobacteria; order Rhodobacterales; family Rhodobacteraceae; genus JABSSB01. Next base: position 260 of record JABSSB010000160.1, read on the forward strand.
GGCGCAGCTTTACGATGATGTCGCTGGGTCGGTCGCGGACTGCACCTATGTTCTGGCGACAACTGCGCGGGCGCGCGGCTTGACCAAACCGGTTCTCAGCCCCGAACGGGCCATGATCACGGCGGCCGAGAAAATCGTGCAGGGCGAAAAGGTAGCCGTGCTCTTCGGCCCGGAACGCGCCGGTCTGGAAAACGAAGACGTGGCGCAGGCCAACGCGATCATCACTGTGCCGGTGAACCCTGAATTCTTTTCCCTGAACCTCGCGCAATGCGTTCTGCTGGTGGCCTATGAATACCGCCGTCAGGCGACAGAGATCGTGCATGAGGTCACCGAGCTTGGCAAAACCTCCTGGGCGGAAGGCGCCGAGATGGAAGCTCTGGCCCGTCACTATGAAGATCGTCTGGATCAGGCGGGGTTCTTCTATCCGCCGGAAAAGGCCGACGGCATGAAAGTCAATCTGCGCAACCTGTGGTCACGTATGCCGCTCACGCGGGCTGATGTGCAGATGCTGCATGGCATCCTGCGTCAGATGGTCCGCTGGAAGGAACGGGGCGAGTGAGGCGCTGGACCTTCACGTGTCCCCGGCCTAGCTTGCGCAGCAACAACAAGATGAGGATGCAATGAGCGGAAAACGCAGCATTTTCGAAGAAGTGCAAGAGGGCGTAGATACCCGTCCGACCGTCCAGCCTGGTGCGATTGACGCCGGGCGCAAAGGTGCGCGCGGCGCCATCCGGGTCTGGCTGATTATGCTGTTCGCGCTGGTCGTGACAATGATTGCCGTCGGCGGTCTGACACGCCTGACCGATAGCGGCTTGTCGATCACTGAATGGCGCCCGATCACTGGCGCAATCCCGCCCATGTCCGACGCAGACTGGCAGGCCGAGTTCGACAAATACAAGCAGATCGACCAATGGCGCATCATGAACCAGTGGATGGAGCTGAGCGACTTCAAGGTCATCTATTGGTGGGAATGGGGCCATCGCCAGCTGGGCCGCGTCATCGGTCTGGTCTGGGCTTTGGGTTTCTTCTGGTTCCTGATCCGGCGCCAGATACCGTCGGGCACGGCGGGACTTTGGCTGCCACTGCTCGGTTTCGTCGGGTTTGCCGTCATTATAGGTGCCGAAGTGGCGCTTGGCGCCGGGGCTTTGGCGCTGGCGCAGGCGCGCATGATCGAGATTGCCTCAATGCTATTCATGGCGACAGTGGCGCTGGGTGGCCTGATGATGCGCAATATGGATTGGACAGCGCGACTGCTCTTCGTGGGCTTTTTGGGCGGTCTTCAGGGCGCAATTGGCTGGTGGATGGTCGCCTCGGGCGTGACCTCAGGCGAAGGGATGACCGCCGTTGCCTCATATCGCTTGGCGACACATCTGGGGTTGGCTTTCGTGATCCTTGGTCTTCTCGCGTGGTATATCTATGGCCTCTCACGCTCTGAGCGCGATCTGATGCAAGCCCGGCGCGTGGGCGAGGCTAAGCTCTTTTCTCTCTCCACTGGGTTGATGCACTTCGCCTTCCTGCAAATTCTGCTTGGTGCTTTGGTGGCGGGCATTGATGCAGGGCGGTCTTATACCGACTGGCCGCTGATGGGCGGGCAGATCCTGCCGCCCGATATGGCCGTGCTGGAGCCATGGTGGCGCAACCTGTTTGAAAGCCCCGGTCTCGTGCAATTCATCCATCGCGTGTCCGGCTATCTGCTGCTGATTTTTGGCGTGGTGGTCTGGCTGCGCGGCCGTAACAGCGCCCATAGTAGCACGCGTTTTGCGTTCAACGCCGTCATAGCGGCGCTGGCGCTACAGATCTTGTTGGGGATCATGACCGTGATCTATGCCGCCCCGGTTGGCATGGCGATCCTGCATCAATTCCTGGCGGTTGTGCTTTGGGCGCTGATCCTGCGCGCCCGGTTCCTCAGTCGCTATCCCATTCCAGACACGATCCGAGGACAAACCGCATGAGCGCTTATGATGATTTGATGGCCTATGAGCGCGACACGCAAGCGCTGGGGCAAGTGGCCGGGCGGCTTGGCTGGGATCAGGAAACCGTTATGCCACGCGGTGCGGCCCCGCAACGCGCCGACGAAATGGCGGCGCTGGAAGGCGTTTTGCATGCGCGGCGATCCTCCTCTCAGGTGGGCGACTGGCTGGCTGCAGCACAGGCACCTGATGCCACCGGTGCGGCCATGCTGCGCGAAATTCGTCGCAGCTACGACCGTGCCACCAAAGTGCCGGCGGAACTGGCGCGGGCCCTGGCCAAGCTGACATCCGAGGCGCAAGGCATCTGGGCAGAGGCTCGCACCGCTGAAGACGTCGCCGCGTTTTTGCCGACCTTGGAGCAGGTTGTGGCGTTGCGTCGTGAAGAAGGTCAGGCGTTGGCCGAAGGCGGCAGCGTCTATGACGCGTTGTTGCAAGACTATGAGCCGGGCACGACCTCGGCTGAAATCGCCGCGATCTTTGATGCAATGCGGCCGCGTCTGGTTGCTCTGCGCTCTGCCGTTTTGGAACGTCCGGCCCCGAAAGCTCTGTCCGGTCGGTTCGGTGAGGCGCAGCAGATGAAGCTGAGCGCTGAACTGGCACGGGTCTTTGGCTACGATTTCTCGCTGGGTCGCGTGGATAAGGCGGTGCATCCGTTCAGCTCTGGGTCCGGCATTGATGTGCGCATCACGACCCGCACCGCCGAAGATGATCCGTTCAACTGCATCTATTCGACCATCCACGAGGTTGGCCATGCCTGCTATGAACAAGGCATCAATCGTGATTATCTGCTGACGCCGCTGGGCCGGGGCGTATCGATGGGCGTGCATGAAAGCCAAAGCCGGATTTACGAAAACCAGCTGGGCCGCAGCCGCGCCTTCACCGCATGGCTTTATGATCGCATGACCGACAGCTTCGGGGATATCGGTCTGAATGGGTCAGAGGCGTTCTATGCCGCCGTCAACCGCGTCAACAAAGGCTACATCCGCACCGAAGCCGATGAGCTTCAGTATAACCTGCACATCATGCTGCGCTTCGATCTCGAACGCGCGCTGATGGCGGGCGATCTGGCGGTTAGCGATCTTGAAGGAGCCTGGAATGATCGGTTCCACGCCGATTTCGGCTATGGGGTTGATCGACCCTCCAACGGGCTTTTGCAGGATGTGCATTGGTCGATTGGGCTGTTCGGATATTTCCCGACCTATGCTCTGGGCAATGTCTATGCTGGATGCCTAGAACAGGCGCTGCGTCGCGATGTGCCGGATCTGGATGTGCAACTGGCTCAAGGGGACACAACGGCAGCAACCGCGTGGTTGCAGCAAAATCTGCAACGCTATGGCGGGCTTTACGCCCCGCGCGAGGTGATTGAGCGCGCCAGCGGGCAGGTGCCGTCCGAAGGGCCATTGCTCGATTATCTCGACGCCAAATTTTCCGACCTTTACAGCTTGTGATGCCACGCGCGCCGCGCCAGCGGCGCGTGCCATGCCCAGCCGGTCTTGTCTGTCAGCGTAAGCTGCAGGCAGGCCAGGGCGGGACCAGCCCTCTTGCCATTCTGACCGTCGGCTTCATCATGATCTGACAGGCAGATCAGGGAGGACGCCGTGACATATCCCAACACTCCAGTGTCTCGTGGCAACCATGACTGACCGTATCCGTCTGGGCATGGTTGGCGGCGGTCAGGATGCTTTTATCGGGGCCGTGCATCGCATCGCCGCGCGGTTGGATGACCAGTTCGAACTTGTGGCGGGTGCGCTGTCTTCGACCCCGGAAAAAGCGCGGGCCAGCGGCCACGCATTGGGGCTGCCACGGGTTTATCCTGATTACAAACACATGGCCCGGCAAGAAGGCAAACGAGACGATGGGATCGAGGCCGTGGTCATCGTTACCCCCAACAACGTGCATTTCGACCCGGCGCGGTCATTCCTGCGGCAGGGCATTCATGTCATTTGCGACAAACCGCTAACCCATACGCTGGCATCGGCCAAGAAACTGGTGAAAGAGGTCGCGGCCTTGGACGCTTTGTTCTTTCTGACGCATAATTACACCGCCTATCCAATGATCCGACAGGCCCGCGCAATGATTGCTGATGGTCAGATAGGCGAGATCCGTGTCGTTCAAGTGGAATACGCGCAGGATTGGCTGTCCGAAGACATCGATACAAAACAGGCCCAATGGCGCACCGATCCCGCGCGCTCGGGCTCTGGCGGGTCAATCGGAGATATCGGCACCCATGCGTTCAATCTGGCTTGCTTTGTCTCGGGGCTTAAGGTTGAAGAACTGTCCGCCGAATTGCACGGCTATGTCCCCGATCGCATGGTTGATGATAATGCCCATATCATGCTGCGTTTTGAAGGGCTGGCACGGGGGATGCTTTGGGCCAGCCAGGTGGCGCCTGGCAATGAAAACGGGCTTCGGCTGCGCATCTATGGCGAGACGGGCGGGCTGGAATGGTCGCAGGAAGAGCCCAATCGCCTTTGGTTCACGCGATTTGGCGAGCCCAAGCAATTGCTCACACGGGGCGGGGCCGGGGCCTGGCCCGAGGCCGCCCGGTTCACGCGCGTGCCCTCAGGCTTGCCGGAAGGCTATCTGGAAGGTTTTGCCAATCTCTATTCCGACATCGCGCAAGTGATCTGTGCCCACCGCGCCGGGCAGGCCCCAGATCCCGCGGTGAGCTACCCCACGGTGCAGGATGGGTTAGCCGGGATGCGGTTCATTGATGCCTGCCTGCGCAGCTCAGCCCAGAATTCACAATGGATGCCGTTGCAACCGGATTAGGCTGGGCGAGGGGGCTTACGCCTCCTCCTCCTCATCATCTCCCTGATCCGCAATCCATGCGACCGAAACGACTTTTTCGCCCTTGCCGGTGTTGAAGACGCGGACCCCGCCTGCGCTGCGCGAGCGGAAGGAAATCCCGTCCACTGGCACGCGGATCGATTGCCCGGTTGAGGTCGCCAGCATGATCTGATCATCCAGCTCCACCGGGAAGGAGGCTACCAGCGGCCCGCCACGCATCGCCTTGTCCATCGCCGTCACACCCTGACCGCCACGTCCGCGGATCGGGTAATCATGGCTCGAACTCAGCTTGCCCATGCCGCCTTCGGTGATCGTCAGGATCAGGTTTTCCGCCGCCGACATCTCGGCATAGCGTTCCTGGCTGATCAGGCCGGGCGCGGCCTCTTCCTCATCGGTTTCCGGGTCATCGGCAATCCCCGCCACAGCGCGGCGCATCTTGAGGTAAGCGGCACGTTCTTCCGGATCGGCGCGGAAATGCCGGATGATCGACATGGAGACGACGCGATCCCCGTTCCGCAGTCGGATACCCCGCACGCCGGTCGAACTGCGCGAATTGAAGACGCGTACATCAGTGCTTGGGAAACGGATGGCGCGGCCCGAATCCGTGACCAGCATCACATCGTCGTCTTCTGAACAGATGCGGGCATTCACCAGCTCGGCATCTGCCATATCGCCTTCGAATTTCATGGCGATCTTGCCGTTGCGCATCACATTGGTGAAATCCGACAGACGGTTGCGGCGCACTGTGCCTTTGGACGTGGCAAACATGATCTGTAGCTTGCCCCAGTCTTCATCTGGAACATCCACCGGCATGATCGCGGCCACCGAAACACCCTGCGGAATTGGCAAAATATTGATAATAGCTTTGCCCTTGGCCGTGCGCCCGCCCTGCGGCAAACGCCAGGTCTTGAGCTTGTAGACCATCCCATCGGTGGTGAAGAACAAAAGTTGCGTATGGGTATTGGCCACAAAGAGGGTGGTCACCACATCCTCTTCTTTGGTCTGCATTCCCGACAGACCCTTGCCGCCGCGCCGCTGGGACCGGAAATCAGCCAAAGGCGTGCGTTTGATGTACCCAGACTGGGTGACCGTCACGACCATGTCTTCGCGTTCGATCAGGTCTTCGTCGTCCATGTCGCCCGACCAGTCGACAATCTCGGTCCGGCGCGGCACGGCAAATTGATCGCGCACCTCACGCAGCTCATCTGCGATGATGCCCATGATCCGGTCGCGGGAGCCCAGTATCTCAAGGAATTCCTTGATCTTGGCAGCCAGTTCCTCCAGCTCGTCCGTGACTTCCTTCACGCCCAGCTGGGTCAGGCGTTGAAGCCGCAGGTCCAGAATGGCACGAGCCTGAATTTCGGTCAGGTTATAGGTGCCATCCTCGTGCATCTTGGACAGCGGATCGTCGATTAGGCGCAGATAGCCTTCGATCTCATGGGCAGGCCAGCGGCGTTCCATCAACCGCTTGCGTGCCTCGGCCGCGTCAGCGGAACTGCGGATCGTGGCCACAACCTCATCGACATTCGAGACCGCCACAGCCAAGCCGCACAGGATATGGCTGCGATCGCGCGCCTTGCGCAGATCAAAGGCCGTCCGGCGAATGACAACCTCTTCGCGGAAATCCAAGAAGGCGGTCAGGAAGCCGCGCAAAGTCAGCTGCTCGGGCCGGCCGCCGTTCAGCGCCAGCATGTTGCAGCCGAAAGATGTCTGCATCGGTGAGAAGCGGTAAAGTTGGTTCAGCACCACCTCGGCGGTGGCGTCGCGCTTGAGTTCAATGACCACGCGCACGCCATGACGGTCGGATTCGTCCTGAACATGCGCCACGCCTTCGATCCGCTTTTCGCGCACCGCTTCGGCGATCTTTTCGATCATCGAGGATTTGTTCACCTGATAGGGGATCTCATCCACCACAATGGCATAGCGGTCCTTGCGCAGCTCCTCGACGCGCGTCTTCGCGCGGATGATCACGCTGCCGCGCCCTTCAAGATAGGCTTTGCGCGCCCCCGACCGGCCCAGCATCAGCCCGCCGGTTGGAAAGTCGGGGCCGGGTACATGCTCAATCAGCTGCTCTGAGGTTAAATCCGGGTCGTCGATCAGGGCCAAAGTGGCCTCGACCACTTCGCCAAGGTTATGCGGCGGAATATTGGTCGCCATGCCCACGGCGATCCCGCCCGCGCCATTGACCAGCATATTCGGGAAACGCGACGGCAAAACCGTGGGTTCTTTATCCTTGCCGTCGTAATTGTCCTGAAAATCAACCGTGTCTTTTTCGATATCGGCCAGCACGAAGGCGGCGGGCTTGTCCATGCGCACTTCGGTATAGCGCATGGCCGCCGGATTATCCCCGTCCATCGAGCCGAAATTGCCCTGACCGTCCAGAAGGGGCAGCGACATTGAAAAATCCTGCGCCATGCGCACCAGCGCATCATAGATCGCGCTGTCACCATGCGGGTGATATTTACCCATGACGTCACCCACCGGGCGGGCCGATTTACGATAGGCCTTGTCATGCGTGTTTCCGGTCTCGTGCATCGCGTAAAGGATGCGGCGATGAACCGGTTTCAACCCGTCGCGCAGGTCGGGAATGGCACGGCTGACGATGACCGACATGGCATAGTCCAGATAGCTGGAGCGCATCTCGGATTCGATGGACACGACAGGGCCGTCATAGGCAGGCCGCTGCGGTGGTGTTTCGTCAGTGTTTTCAGGGGTTTCCGGCGTATCGTTCACGTAGTCTGCTCTATTTTAGTCCGGGACTATATCTTGTGTATCGACCTTAACAGAAACGTCACATCCTGTGCAATGCTCGGACCGTGTCAGCCGCCCAATCCAAGATGGAATTGGATGATGAACGCATTGGCCAGATCAACAAGAAAAGCCGAGATCAGCGGCAGAACTATAAAAGCCAAGGGAGAGGGCCATAGCGTTGCGTGACGGCGGTCATGTTGCGATAGTCGTGGGTGTCGCGCCTAGCGTCACACCGGTAAAACCCGATGAGATGAAGCTGCAATATAGTTCTGTTCAGCCGCACGGATTACGAACAGCAAAATGAAGGCGACCGTGGCCATGGCTTGTCGGGTCAACGTGGTGACCAGACCCCCCGCATTGCTGGCCAAGGCCCAAAGCTGCATGCTCATCAAGGATATGGCTAGCAACACGGACAGGCTGAAGTCCGAGATCCGGGCCATCGCTGGCGTGCCCGCCGGAGAGCGCCAATGCCGCATCACCTTTGGCACGAGGGTCGATAGAAGAATGCCAGCCAAAAGGCAGGGCACGAAAACCGGCAGGTTCACATTCGCCGCCACAAGGCTTTCATGGATCCCGAAACCGATCATCATCGCCACATGGATCCAGAGGAGCGACTCCATCAGGGCCGAATTTGTGATCGGATCATGGGCTGTCGCCGCCTGTATGTCTGCGCCGTCAGCGGTATCTCCCGCATCGAGGCCCGCAGGAGCCAAATCGTGGCGGTAGATGAGAACCCGCGCAATCGGACTGCCCAGCAAAATCGCAACTATCAGACCAAGCGTGGCCGTCGCACTGCCAAGCTTGACTGCGCCAACAACGCCATCTTGCTTGGCGACCACCGGCCCACAGGCAATGGCTGTGCCATGTCCGCCGATCAAAGCCGCTGTGCCCATCATCACCCCGACTTTGGGCGGAAGACCCCAAAATGTCGCGCCCAGCATGCCAACAAGGATCTGCACAAACATGAACGCAATGGTCAGGCCGAACAGCACTGCGAGGATCGGACCGCCTTTGAGCAGGTCGAACAGTTTCGCGTTCAACCCGATCGTTGTGAAGAAATAGACCAGTAATGCGTCGCGCCCGGAAAAGATCAAAGGCCCCCTCACGACCGCTTAGCAAGAAATAGCCAAGAGTGATGAGCGCCGCGAACAGACCGCCGGAGACGGGCTCTGGACTGTTGAATTTTTGTTGGGAATCGATGCGCCGGGTCAGCTGGGCGCCAATGAAATAGACCACAATCCCAAGCGTGATTGCCACGAATCCGTTGATTTCAACAATTTCGGCGCTGGGAGGCATCTGCGATGCCTTTTCAATGACTGCTTTGCGCGTGCCTGACCCGATCCACAGTCAGAGACTAGCGAAGACGCAGCCTCACCAGACGCGCATCACACCAATGCCAACATAAAACTGGGACTGTTCTGCCACTATTGGACTTTCGGCAGACGCCCCCATCAGCTTTGAATAGAGAAACCCGGCCCCAACGGCCCATTCCGGGGAGACCGGCTGTATCAGGACGGAGGCGACATAGACATCTCTCAGACCGCCACCGGGCGTATAAACCGGCAAGCCGGACAGCGCGGCATCGGCCTCTGAGACACCGAAATACGTTTGTGTGAACGAGCCGGACCCATAATGCGTGCCCGCAGCAAGGCCAAGAGTTCCAAATCGGCCAAAGGGGACAAATTGCATGATGTTGGCATTTGCCGTCCATCCGCCATGCACATTGCCCATGTCAAACAGGACAGATCCACCAACGGCGCCATATCGCTGATAGTCGCTTCTGTTCCATTGGCGGTGTAGATGCCCCCCCAAGTCGATGGTCCAGCTGATATCTTGCATGGAATCGACGGCAGGATCGTTGGAGCGGCTGCGTCCAAAGCGTAGAAGGCCAGAGGGGCCTGCGGCCCATGCATCTGTTTCCACCAAGTCGACGGCTAGGTAGTTGGCCACCAGTCGCGATGTGTAGGGCCCCGATTGGAACTGCGCCACGGGCACGGGGACTGTTACGGTCTCTGCCGCCCCCATATAGCGGGGGCCGTTCCCGATCGCCAAAGCACCAAAGCTTTGGCCCGACGGCAATCGGAAAAATCCAAGAAGGTTCTGTGAAAAGGCGGGTGCAGGTCCAATGACCAGAAAAGCCGCCAAAACAAAAACCGCCGAAAACTTGATGTGAACATTTAACATATGGGCAAGCAGTAGCGTGTTGACGTGGACCTGGCCAGCGATTGGTGAGGCGCCGCATTGCAGGCGCGCTTTATCAGGCCGAACAGCTGGCTCCGCCCAGAACGCAGAATTTGGCGCAATGGGGATGATTTAGCCTTACCGGGCGTTCTGCCTGTTCAAGCGTTTGGCCCAGTTCGAATTCCGGATCATAGGGTAACAGCGTGCAGGCCAAAACACTGGGTGAGGCCGCGCCTTTGCGTTTCACCACCATGCGAGAGCTGGCACACATGACACTTTCGGGACTTTTATTCAGAATACCCCAGCAGGCTGTTGTGATTTCCGGCACCTCGACCCGTGCATCCATTTCCGGAAACAGGACCGTCACAGCCGGATTTTTGGCGTCAATCTCATAGCCCCGTTCGGCAAAAAGCCGGGCAAACCCTGCGCGCGTTTCCGCGTCGCTTTCGCCCCAAAGCGTTCGCGCCGCCACAGCCATTCTGATGCCGCTATCTCGTAGCCAATCCATACCCTCCAAAGATTTGGCAAAGCTGCCTTTGCCTCGCTCCGCGTCATGATGGTCCGCGCTGAAATGATCCAGCGATATGCGCAAGGTCAGTTTCCCGCCATAGAGCTTTTGGAGCCTCAGTAACCCACGTTGCATAGATTTGCGCATCATCGGTCGCATCGCATTGGTCAGGATCAACACCTCATATCCCCGCGCAAGTGCGGCGTCGGCCATGTCGATCATCTGAGGGTTCATGAAGGGCTCACCGCCGGTAAAGCCGATCTCGCGCAGGTTCCATTGACGCGCGTCCAGCTGGTCAAGGTAATCGGTGACCTCATCAGCCGTCAGATACACCAAGGCGTCATTGGTCGGGCTCGACTCGATATAGCAATTCGCACAGGTGATGTTGCAGAGCGTGCCGGTGTTGAACCATAGCGTTTCAGGGCGGCTCAGCGCTACGACCGCGCGTTCCGAGCCATCCGCCGTCACCAGACTGTCTTGAAATTTGCCCATATTGGCGGGAAGGTCTTTCATAGTATGCGTGCCCGATCTTGTTTCGTGTTGCGAAACTGCCGCAAATCTTAGCGTCATCAAAGCGTTGCTGTAGCGCACGCACAGCAATGTGATAAACCGCTGGGAAGACATGTTGGCGCTAACATCGCAAGCTGTTACAGAAAGGCACCGCCCGAACCGGGTCGGTAGAAAAAGAGAAAGGACAGGGTCAATGGTTTCGAGGGTCATTCCGGTCGACGCGTTCGATCTTGTTGTGTTTGGCGGCACCGGTGATCTGGCCCGCCGGAAAATCCTCCCGGCTTTGTTGCGCCGCTACTGCGTCGGCCAGATCCCGCCAAACGCCTCGATCATTGGGGCGGCCCGGTCGGGTATGGAACGCGCAGAGTACCAGGAGTTCGTGCGCATCGCGTTACAAGAATTTGTGCCCGAGAAAACCGGCACGGCTGAGTTGGAGGGCTTTCTGGAGCGTGTGGATTACGTCCAGATCGACGCACGCGGAACGGATGGATGGGCGGATCTCGTCGCGCGTTTCCCGCAGGACCGCATCCGGGCGTTCTACTTTTCGGTTTCCCCGGTCCTGTTTGGAGACCTGGCCGAGCGCATTCGATCGAACGGATTGGTCAATGATCGGACGCGGATCGTGGTTGAAAAGCCTTTTGGCCGGGATTTGGCGACGGCGAAGGCTCTGAATGCGGCCTTGGCAGCCCATTTTGACGAGAGCGAGATCTATCGGATCGATCACTATCTGGGCAAAGAAACTGTCCAGAATCTGATGGCGGTCCGCTTTGGTAACATGTTGTTCGAGCCGCTGTGGAACAGCCAATATGTCGATCACATCCAGATCACCGTGGCGGAAACCGTGGGGGTTGGCGGGCGCGGCGAATATTACGACCAATCCGGTGCCATGCGGGACATGGTGCAAAACCATCTGATGCAGCTTTTGTGCCTGATTGCGATGGAACCGCCCGCGAAGTTTGATCCTGACGCCGTGCGGGACGAAAAGCTCAAGGTCATCCGCGCTTTGGGTGAGGTCGCGCCATATCACATTGCGCGCGGCCAGTACGAAGCCGTGCCAAGCAACCCGCAGGCCCAGCCATCCTATCGCGAGGCAGTGGGCAATCCACGCTCCACCACCGAAAGCTATGTCGCGCTCAAGGCGCATGTGTCGAATTGGCGATGGGCTGGAACACCATTTTATCTGCGCACCGGCAAACGCCTGTCGGCGAGATCGTCCACGATTGATGTGATGTTCAAAGATGCGCCGCATTCAATCTTTGGCGAGTCCGCAGGACGCCACGCCAACCGGTTGTCGATTCGGCTGCAACCGAATGAAGGCATCACCCTGACAGTGACCATCAAGGAGCCGGGACCGGGTGGGATGCGTCTGGTGGATGTGCCTTTGGACATGACCTTTGCTGAAGCGCTTGGCCCGACAGCCGGGGAAACGGCAGATGCGTATGAGCGCCTGATCATGGATGTTATCCGTGGCAACCAGACCCTGTTCATGCGCGGGGATGAAGTCGAAGCCGCATGGGCCTGGACCGATCCGATCATCGATGGGTGGAACGCGCGTGGCGAAGTGCCCGAACCGTATGAAACCGGCTCAAGCGGGCCGGCCAAGGCCGATCAGCTTATTGCGCGGGATCGGCGCGTATGGCAGGGCATCAAACCATGAAACTGATCGACTATCCTGATCGCGACATTGCCGCGCTGGATCTGGCCCAGACGCTGGCCGAAGATCTTGAAACCTACCTGGACAGGCATGATCATGCCTCTTTCGTCGTGCCGGGCGGGACCACACCGGGGCCGATCTTTGACGCGCTCTGCGCGGCTGAGATCGACTGGTCTCGCGTGCAAGTGTTTCCATCCGATGAGCGCTGCGTGCCGGTTGTATCGCCACGGTCGAACGCAAAGCTGATCCAACAGCGTTTGCTGACCTCGCGTGCCTCTGCGGCGCGATTCATCCCGCTTTACGTCCCTGCCGAAACGCCTGAAGCCATGCTGTCCGCGGTCGAAGCCATGCTGGTCCCGGAACTGCCGATCTCGGTTCTGTTGCTGGGGATGGGAACAGATATGCACACGGCCTCTCTGTTTCCGGGCGTGGATGGGGTGGCCGAGGCACTCTCGCCCTCGGCCAAGCCCTTGGCCATGCTGCGTCCCGACAGCCAGCCCGAGGCGCGTATCAGCCTGACGGCGCCCGTTCTGGGTGGTGCGATGAACAAGCATCTTGTGATCTTTGGCGATGACAAACGCTTGGCACTTGAGGCGGCACAGACATTGCCACCGGAGGAGGCGCCCATCGCCGCAGTCCTGTCCGGCATGACCGTCCACTGGGCGCCCTGATAGGCCCCAATCTTTGGAGAGTATGATGTTCGAAGCTCTGAAACAGCTGCGCGCGGCGGATCAAACCCGGTCGATTGCTGATCTGTTTGCCGGCAACCAAGATCGCGCAGACCAGTTTTCGGCCAGCCTTGGTGACCTGCATTTCGACTATTCCAAAACCCATATCGACGCAGCGGTGATGCAGGCGC
>JABSSB010000161.1 GCA_013214715.1 Paracoccaceae bacterium
GGGCTGATCGTGGCCTTGTTCACAAACCCGGTTTCTTTCACATTGACCACACCGTTGAACAACACGCGGTTTGTGGCCGAAGCGTTCCGCACGCTGGGCGATCGCGGGAACTTCTCGGATACGGTGGATTCGGTTCTGTATGAAAGCGCCGACAGCTATGCCCAATCACGCCTGATCTATTTGCAAAACCGCCGCTTTGAGTTGAACCGAAACAACCTTGGCGACACCCCCACAACGGGTGACCCGTCGCTTGACCCTTACGGCGATGTGTTTGACGACCCCTATTCAAATGCAGCGGGCGACCCCTACATAGACCCTTACGATGACCCGTATGAGGATCCCTATGCTGAGTAAACGGATTTCCCGCCGCCCGGTTCTGGGGCTTTTGCTAGGCTCAGCCACCGCTGCGAGCCTGCCCGCAAGCGCCTGGGCGCTGAATGATGCCACGGCCCGTGCGCTGGTCGACAGCCTTGTGGCTGAGATCAACAGTGTGATCGCCTCGGGCAAATCCGAAGCGGCCATGCTCAAGGATTTTGAACGGCTTTTTGTGAAATATGCGGATGTGCCGATCATGGCCCGCTATTCGCTGGGCGCAGATGCGCGCAGCCTCAGCCCGAGTGAGCTGTCCCAATACACCGCCGCCTTCCAGCGCTATATCGCGCGCAAATACGGGCGCCGTTTCCGCGAATTCATCGGCGGCCGGATCGAAGTGCAATCCGCCCGGCCGATCCGCGCGGGCTATGAGGTGCGCACACTGGCCTTCTTGCAGGGCGAGTCGCCGTTTGAGGTGACCTTCCTCGTGTCGGACAAATCCGGCAGCGACAAGTTCTTCAATATCTTCATTGAAGGCGTGAACATGCTGCTGACCGAGCGCACCGAAATTGGCGCGATGCTGGATCGGCGCGGCGGCAATGTGGGGCAGTTGATCTCGGACCTGCAGGCCACAAGCTGACCCGCCCCTGCGGCGCGGCGGATCAGTTCCGCCGCCCGAAGATATTGCCGATATCGCGCAAAAACCCGTCGCGGGCCTCTTGCAGATCAGTGCTCAGCTGATCGGCAAACCCCTGGATGTCCTGATTGACCTGCTGCGCCACGGGCTGCGCGGCGCTCGGCACGTCCATCGGCAGCGGCACTGGCGTGTCGCCCTCATGCACGCGCTGCATGGTCTGCTTCCATATCTCAGCCGGCAGACCCCCGCCGGTCACCCCGCGCAGGGGCGTGTTGTCGTCATAGCCCATCCAGACCCCCACCACATAATCCGCAGTAAAGCCGATGAACCAGGCATCGCGCGCGGCCTGCGTTGTGCCGGTCTTGCCCGCCACCTGCCAGCCGGGCAGTTGCGCCCGCTGGCCCGAGCCTTCTTCGACAACTTTCGACATCATCCAGACCAGTTGCCGCGCCGCGGGTTCGCGGATCACCCGCTCTCCGATCCCGCTTTCACGCGACAGCAGAGGCTCCCGATCCGCCAACAGGCGCAGATCGGTCAGGCCATAGGGCATCACCGATGACCCACCGTTCAGAATGCCCGCATAAGCGCCCGTCATTTCGATCAGGGTGCTTTCGGACGCGCCCAGCGCAAGGCTGGGACTGTCGACCAGATCGCGGTCGATGCCAAAATCCGCCGCGACCCGCAGGACATTCTGCCGCCCCACCGATTCCGACACTTTCACCGCCGGGATGTTCAGTGAATCCTGCAACGCTCGGGTCAGCGTGACGCGGCCATAGAACTGATTGGTGTAATTGCGCGGACACCATTCGCCCGAACCGGGGATGTTCAAACAATAAGGCTCATCAATCACCGTATCCAAAGGCGACGCCCCCAGTTCCAGCGCCGTGGCATAGACAAAGGGTTTGAAGGCCGACCCGGTCTGACGCAAAGCCTGCGTCGCGCGGTTGAAGGCGCCCGAGACCTTTGTCTTGCGCCCGCCGACCATGCCCCGCACCGCACCATCAGCCGACATGACCACAATCGCGGCCTGCGCTTTTGACCCTTCGCTCACCATTTCGGTGAACACAAAGGCCAGCGCCTCTTCGGCGGCGCGCTGAATCTCAAGATCCAGCGTGGTGCGCATGATCACGTCTTCCGTGGTTTCTGACGTCAGGAAGCCCGGAGCGGTATCCATCACCCAATCGGCAAAATATCCACCCGCCTTTTCCGCCGCCGCCTGCGACAGCGCGGCCGGTTGGGTCCGTGCTTGCGTCGCCTGCGCTGCGGTCAGATAGCCCTGCTCTTCCATCAACCCCACAATCACCCCGGCCCGGTTCTGGGATCGGGTCAGGTTCGCCGTGGGCGCATAGCGGGTCGGCGCCACCAGAAGCCCCGCCAGCATCGCCGCCTGCGCCGGATCGACCTGCGCCGCCGAAATGCCGAAATAGCGCTGCGCCGCAGCTTCGAACCCGCGCGCGCCAGCCCCTAGGAAGGCACGGTTCATGTAAATCGTCAGGATCTCGTCTTTGTCGTATTTGACCTCCATCGCCATCGCATAGACAGCCTCTTTGGCCTTGCGCCAGATCGAGCTTTCACGACAGGCGGCCTCATATTCGGCCTCGGTCAGCCCGGCGGCGGGGTCAAACGGTTCGCCAAGGCATAACAGCTTGGCGGTCTGCTGCGTGATGGTGGACCCGCCATGCCCCGACAGCGGCCCGCGCCCTTCGCGCAGATTGATCCGCACCGCCGAGGCGACGCCGCGCGGGCTGACGCCGAAATGGCGATAGAACCGTTTGTCTTCGGTCGCGATGATCGCATGTTTGAGATGCTCAGACACGGTATCGGCGGTGATCGCCCCGCCAAACTGATCGCCCCGCCAGGCAAAGGGCTGCCCGTCGCGGTCCAGAAACGTGACCGATCCCCGCGCCCGACCGTCCAACAGGTCCGAAGCCTCTGGAAGGGTCATGTAGACATAGCCCACCGACACTCCAAGAATCAGCGCCATCACCAGCCCCATCCGCCAGCTCACAGCCCAGATCAGCCGCAGGATGCCGCCGATCACCCAGCGAAAGAAGCGCAGGATCGGGTTGCCGCGCTTTGGTGGGCGGCTGCCGCCTCCACCGCGCCTAGGGGACGGTTTTCTGGCAGCCGTCTTGGATTTGGGACCGGGCTTTGCGGCAGGTTTGGCCGCACGCGCACCGGCCTGGGCCCTGCGGACCCCTGCGGGTTTTGCCTTGGGATATCGACGCTCCGCCACCAAGGGCGGCGTCTTCCTGCCTTTTTTTGCCATTTTGCCCTGCCCGGCTTGTTTTGAAGATAGTGTAACCCGAGCCGCCGCCGCTGTTTAGGCCTGATCCGGTCACAGGCACGATTCAATTTTGCATATTTATTAGGCATAATTTGAGTCCTGTCTATTATTTAAGCACATGAACCTTCTATTAACCTTTTGCCGCACCCCCGGCATTGCTGCATCGCGCCCGCAAAGGGTTTTTTCAACCCTACCAGAAAGGCGGGGAATCCCGCGAACCGAAGGGGAAGACGTTGAAACTCATCATTGCAACGATCAAGCCGTTCAAGCTCGAGGAAGTGCGCGAAGCACTGACCGAAGCGGGCGTAGGCGGCATGATGGTCACCGAAATCAAAGGCTTCGGCGCACAGTCAGGCCATACGGAAATCTACCGTGGCGCTGAATATGCCGTGAATTTCGTGCCCAAGATCAAAATCGAAGCCGTCGTGTCTGACAGCATGGTCGACTCTGTGACCGACACCATCCGCAAAACCGCGCAGACCGGCAAAATCGGCGACGGCAAGATCTTTGTGCTGGATGTCGAACAGGCAGTTCGCGTGCGCACCGGCGAAATGAACGAGGACGCGCTCTGACGCGCCCCTCCCAGAGACTCAGGGAAAACAAAACCATGAAACCACTCAAGACTTTGCCGGCTGTCGCTCTGATCGCGCTGCCCTCACTGGCCGCAGCGCAGGATGCCGCGCCGGGCGTGGATGCGTCGACCGACACCATTTTCATCTTCAACTCGTTGCTGTTTCTGATCGGCGGCTTTCTGGTGTTCTGGATGGCGGCGGGCTTTGCCATGCTCGAAGCCGGTCTGGTGCGCGGCAAGAACGTGACCATGCAGCTGATCAAGAACATCTCGCTGTTTTCGCTGGCGGCGATCTTCTATTACCTGATCGGCTACAATCTGATGTACCCGCTGGGCACCTGGATGACGGAAGGTGTCGTATCGGGCATTTGGGGTCCGGGCGTGTTGGAAGTTGTGGGCGTTGACCGTGATGGCGCCGACGATTATGGCTATGCCGCCACCGCGTCGGACTTCTTCTTCCAGCTGATGTTCTGTGCCACAACGGCCTCGATCGTGTCGGGGACCCTGGCCGAGCGGATCAAGCTGTGGCCCTTCCTGATCTTCGTCATCGTTCTGACCGCCGTGATCTACCCGCTGCAGGCGTCGTGGAAATGGGGCGGTGGCTTCCTGGATGAGATGGGCTTCTTGGACTTTGCCGGGTCGACCGTTGTGCACTCTGTGGGTGGTTGGGCCGCTTTGACCGGTGCGATCATCCTTGGCCCCCGTTTGGGCAAGTTCAAGGATGGCAAGGTCAACCCAATGCCGGGCTCGAACCTGGCTCTGGCCACGCTGGGCACGTTTATTCTGTGGCTGGGTTGGTTCGGCTTCAATGGCGGCTCGCAGCTGGCCATGGGCACCGTGGGTGATGTGACCGACGTGTCGCGCATCTTTGCCAACACCAACACGGCGGCTGCCGGTGGTGCCATCGCCGCGCTGATCCTGACGCAGCTGATGTATGGCAAGCCCGACCTGACCATGGTGCTGAACGGCGCGCTGGCTGGCCTGGTGTCGATCACCGCCGAACCGCTGACCCCGTCGTTGGGCATGGCCACCATCATCGGTGCCATCGGTGGCGTGATCGTGGTCTTCACTGTCCCAATGCTGGACAAGATGAAGATCGACGATGTTGTCGGCGCGATCCCGGTGCACCTGTTCGCCGGTATCTGGGGCACCATCGCGGTGGTTCTGACCAATGGCGACGCCTCGCTGATGGTTCAGCTCTATGCGATCGCCGTGGTTGGCATCTTCGTGGCCGTTGTCTCGGCTGTGGTCTGGTTCATCCTGAAAGTGACCATGGGCATCCGCGTCAGCGAAGAAGCCGAGCTCGATGGCCTCGATGTGGCCGAGCTGGGCATGGAAGCCTATCCGGAATTCTCCAAGGGCTGAGTCCTCCCCTCATCCTGATGGTCTGGACCCGGGCGTTCGCGCCCGGGTCTTTTTCTTTGTCCAGAGATGCAAAACGCCCGCGCGGGGCGGGCGTTGCGTTTGGGTATTTTTAAAGCAAAGAAGCGTAGGTCAGACGCCTGCGGCCACGATGGCGCCAGCCAGCACCGGCACGGATTGCGCGTTGAGGCCTGCAATGTTCAACCGGCTGTCGCCCACCATGTAGATCCCGTGATCGGCGCGCATAGCTTCGACCTGCGCGGGCGTGGCGCCGAGGCGCGAGAACATGCCGCGATGCTGGGCAAGGAAGCCGAACCGGTCCGACCCGCTGCGCTGTTGCAGATCATCTGCAAGCTGTTGGCGCAGATCAAGCATGCCCAGCCGCATCTCTTCCAGCTCTGCTGCCCAATCTGCGCGCAGCGCCTCATTGGTGAGGATGGTCGACACGATCCGAGCGCCGTGATCAGGCGGGAAGGAAAAGTTCTGGCGGTTCAGATGCGCCAGCGTCGATTGCGTCAGACCGCGCGCGCTGCTGTCCTGGCTGATCCCCATCAGAAGGCCCGTGCGTTCGCGGTAAATGCCGAAGTTTTTCGAGCAGCTTGCCGCGATCAGGCATTCAGGCACGCCCGACGCCACGGCCCGCGTTGCGGCGGCGTCTTCCTCCAACCCGTCGCCAAAGCCCTGATAGGCGATGTCGATCATCGGCATCGCGCCGGTCTTGTTCAAAAGCGCGATCACCGCCCGCCAGTCAGCGGCGTTCAGGTTTGCGCCTGTGGGGTTGTGGCAGCAGCCATGCAGCAGCACCACATCACCCGGTCCCGCCTGCGCGAGGTCTTCGAGCATACCGTTCACATCCACCGCGCGGCTGTCATCGTCGAAATAGCGATAGGGCACCATTTCAATACCCAGATGCCGCAGGATCGACAGGTGGTTGGGCCATGTCGGATTGGACACAAAGACCCGCGCCTGCGGATTGGCCATCTGGATCAGCTCAAACGCCTGCCGCACGGCCCCAGTGCCGCCCGGTGTGGCGACGGCCGCCACCTTGTCGCGCGCGACCGCATCGCCCAGCACCAGCGCGATCATCGCGTCCGAATAGGCCGGGTCCCCCGCCAGCCCGGTATAGGCTTTGGTCTCCTGCGCCTCCCAGATGCGCTGCTCGGCGGCTTTGACGGCGCGCATCACCGGGGTGACGCCCTGCGCGTTGCGATAGACGCCCACGCCCAGATCGACCTTGTTGTCGCGTGGATCTTCGCGGAACTGCTGCATCAGTGCGAGGATCTTGTCGGCGGGTTGTTGGGTCAGACGGTCAAACATCAGCTGTCTCCGGTAGCGATGGGCAGGGTCGGGAAGGCACCCCATTCGGTCCAGGAGCCGTCGTAAAGCGCATGATCACGCTTGCCCAGACGCTCCAGCGCGAGGCTGAGCACGGCGGCGGTGACGCCGGAGCCGCAAGAGGTGATGGCGGGTTTGGACAGATCGACGCCTGCGGCCTCAAAGATCGCTTTCAGCGCGTCGGGCTCTTTCATCGTCTGATCATCGTTCAACAGCGTGCCAAAGGGCACGTTTTTGGCACCGGGGATGTGACCGGCGCGCAGACCGGGGCGCGGTTCGGGGTCATCGCCGCGGAACCGGCTGGCGGCACGAGCGTCGATGATATCGGTATCGCCCAGCTTGGCGGCCTGGCTGACCTCGGTCACGTCACGGACAAGGTGATTCTGCACGCGCACCGTCATGTGGCGGTCGCGGATCAAAGGCGGCAGGTCTTCGACCTCGCGCCCTTCGGCCTGCCATTTCGGAAAGCCGCCATCCAGAACCGCGACATTCTCTTGCCCCATGAGGCGGAACAGCCACCAGACCCGCGCCGCCGAAAACAGGCCCGCGCCGTCATAGACCACCACCTGATGCCCGTCGCCCACCCCCATCGCGCGCAGGCGCGACATGAATTTTTCGGGCGGCGGGGCCATATGCGGCAGCTCGGAGCGATGGTTCGAAATATCGTCAATATCAAAGAAGCGCGCACCGGGGATATGGGCTGCGTCATATTCGGCCTTGGCGTCACGCTCCATCGCGGGCAGATACCACGACCCGTCCAGAACCCGCAGGTCGGGATCCTTCAGGTGGGCTGCCAGCCAATCGGTCGAAACCAGTGTCTTGGGATCATCGCGCATATCCGCCTCCTGTCCGCGCCGCCTTTGTGCCTAGCGAAGCGACGGCGGACAGGCAAGCCAAGCTATCGGTAAACCAGCGTTCCATCCTCCAAATCGGCCTTTGGCAGGTCCTCGCGGTCCCGGAAATAGTCCTGCGTCATGATCCAGGGCTGTGCATCGCCCTGTTTTGGCAGGCGGTCCAGCGCACGCAGCATATAGCCGGGATTGAAATTCTCGGGATCAACCCAAGGCTTGCGCGGCATTTGGGCCGCGTCCCGCAGTTCCGGCGTGACCGTTTTGGCGCCGCGGGTGTCCATATGCGCGAAAAGCCGGATCAGATAGGTCGACACCATATCCGACCGCAGCGTCCAGCTTGACCTCAGATAGCCAAAGACCAGCGCCAGATTGGGCAGATCCGACAGCATGATGCCGCGATGTGTGACCGATTGCGCCGGATCGAAACCCGCACCATCAACCGTGATCGGGATATCGCCCAGAAAGTTGAGCTCCAGCCCTGTGGCCGAGACGATGACATCCGCCTCAAGGCTCTGGCCCGAGGCCAGCTCAATGCCGGTTTCGGTGAATGTGGCGATCTCATCCGTCACGATGTCCGCCTTGCCGCGGCGGATCGCCTTGAGGAAATCACCATCCGGCACCATCGCCAGCCGCTGCCGCCAGGGCGGGTAGCGTGGGGTGAAGTGTTTTTCGACATCAATCGTCTTACCCAGATGCAGCCGCGCCCCGGCAATCAGTTCCGCGGCCAGGGCGTCTGGCTCGGTCCGGGACCGCTCGGCGATCTGCTGCGAGTCGGCCAGAACCTTGCGCCGCATGATCTCGTGCAGCCAGTCGGGCGGCAGATCCAGCGCGCGCAGCTGGTCCAGAAACGGATCCTTGCTGGGCCGTGCGTAGTAATAGGTGGGTGAGCGTTGCAGGACCGTCACCAGACGGGTTTTGTCGGCAATCGCGGGCACCAAAGTGGCCGCCGTCGCGCCCGAGCCGATGACGACCACATGCTTGTCGGTGACGTCGAGATCATCCGGCCATCTTTGCGGATGCACCACTGGGCCGGCAAACCGTTCCCGTCCCGGAAAATCAGGCATGTATCCGGCGTCATGACGATAATAGCCCGCGCAGACCCACAAAAACCCTGCGCGGCAGGTCTCCGGGCCCGCCGGTCCCGCGATCTCGACCGTCCAGCTTTGCGCGGCGCTGTCCCAATCGGCGCGGGTGACATGGCGTTTGAAGGCCATATACGGGCGCAAGTCGTTTTCGGCGATGGCCTCGGTCAGATAGGCTTTGATCTCGGCCGCAGTGGCGATGGTCGGCCCGCGCCAGGGTTTCCAGCCAAAGCCGAAAGTATGCAGATCGCTGTCCGAGCGGATACCGGGAAAGCTGTGGGTGGCCCAGGTCCCGCCGATATCGGGTTTTGTGTCGACCACGGCAAACCGGCTTTGTGGGCGGAAGGTTTTCAGGTGATAGGCCGCGTCGATCCCGGAAATCCCCGCGCCAATGATCAGCACATCGAGATCTGCGGGCACTCTGTCCAATTCTGCCATTCCGGCCTCCCTGTCCTCACGGGAAGGCTAGCACGGGCTGTCGGCATGCGTCAGGCGTTGTCTTTCAGCAGCCGCTGTTTCTGGCGATTCCAGTCCCGCTTGGCCGAGGTTTCGCGCTTGTCATGGATCTTCTTGCCCTTGGCGATGCCCAGCTTGATCTTGGCCAGACCGCGATGGTTGAAATACATCACCATCGGCACCAGCGTCATGCCCTTGCGCTGCGTCGCGGCCCAGAGATTGGCAAGTTCCTTGCGCGACACCAACAACTTGCGCCGCCGCCGTTCCTCATGCTTGAACATCTTGGCCTGCTCGTAAGGCGCGATGTAGCTGTTGACGAGCCACAGCTCACCCTCTTCCACGGCGGCATAGCTTTCAGCGATATTGCCACCATTCTGGCGCAGGGATTTGACCTCGGAGCCTTCCAGCAGAATGCCGCATTCAATGTCGTCCTCGATTGCGTAATCGAAGCGCGCACGCCGGTTTTCGGCGATGACTTTGTAATTGGGGTCTGATTTCTGCTTGGCCATGGCAGGCGGACATAGGCGCTCAAGCCCTTTGGTGCAAGAGCGCCATGCCCTTCGCCGTGTTGTTACTGGGACATGCCGCCGTCGGTAGAGACCTGTTCCTGCACATCGACTTCGTTGCCCACCGCCAAACCGCGCGGCGGGAAGTCGGCGAATGTGCTCAGATGCCGTTGCACTATGCGGGCCGCCGGGCCGAAGGCGCACATCTTGTTGCCCATCCACCGCATGTATATGCCCGAGTCCTCGGCCGCCTTTTCATAGGGATCGCGCCGCAGGTTAAACAGCAAGGGCGCGTTCAACTCATCTTTGGGACCGGCCCAGCCGTGCTCCCGCACCACGAAATGCGCCTTCCAATCGCCATGCCGCACCGTTTGCAGGTCCGGACCTTCGTAATAGATGCTCTCTGTCCGGTTGCTGTCGGTCTCGCCTTTGAGGAAGGACAGCCGGTTTAGCCATCCAGATGCACCCTGTAGCCCTCGTATCCGCCCGGCAAGGCCGCGGGCAGGTCTTCCGGCCCACCGGCAGGGGCCACAAGGGTCGGCATCCAGTCCATCCCGTCAAAAACCCCGTTCAGACCCTGGCCTTCGGGGGTCTGGCCCGGCCAGCGAATGATCGCGGGCACGCAGAAGCCGCCTTCCCAGCTGGTGCCCTTTTCGCCGTGTAACAGTGTGATGCCGCCATCGGGCCAAGTCATTGTCTCGGGTCCGTTACCCGATGTGAAAACCACGATCATGTTGTCGCTGACCCCCAGATCCGCCAGATCCGCCAGAACCAAGCCAACATTGTCATCCAGTTCTTTCATGATGACATCCTGCAACCCGACCACGCCCCAACGCGGGTCCA
The DNA here is from genome assembly GCA_013214715.1 of Paracoccaceae bacterium. Taxonomy (GTDB): domain Bacteria; phylum Pseudomonadota; class Alphaproteobacteria; order Rhodobacterales; family Rhodobacteraceae; genus JABSSB01. The sequence continues at coordinate 10,243 of JABSSB010000161.1, forward strand.
CCGTGTCATCCACAGTCTCGGTCGCATAGGCATGCACGATGTTGCGCGGGCCGAACTGCGCCTCGCACTCGGGATCATCGGGCCAGCCCGGATCGGAGGCGTATTCCATCGCATTGAGATGACAGGGTCTGCCCCAACCTTCATCGACCCCCTTCATCGTCGGCAGGAACTGGTTCAGATCACCCAGATGGTTCTTGCCAAACTGCCCGGTTGTATAGCCAACGTTTTTCAAAATGTTGGCAAGCCTCGGGTCCTCGGGCGACAGGCCTTTTGGATCCCCGGCAGGCCCACGATATGCATCCCGGTGCGCATCGGGAGCTGTCCCGTCATAAATGCCGCCCGGCCGGCCGTGCAGCTTGGCAGCGCGTAATAATCTGTCAGCCGCGCGCCCTGAGAGGCCAGTTGATCCAGGTTTGGCGTCTGGATGCTTTTGACCCCCTGATGATAGCTCGACAAGCTGGCCCATCCGACATCATCGGCCATGATAACAAGGATATTGGGCTGGCTGTCCTGCGCAGATAGCGCAGACACCGTAGACCCGTTGCCAGAATGCCCCCGGCAAGCGACAAAAGGACAGGGTTCAGCATGCAAGACCCCAAAACATGCGTGACACTGGTCCGCAGATTACAGATTTTTTGGCAAACGTGTCATAAAAGACAGAGCGCCTTGACGCCTAGTGTCGCAATCAGTGCCTTGCTGACGTTGCCATGCTAGACATTGCCGCCCTTCCCGCTTACGCGCCGTCACAGCAGACCGGAGGATGCCATGTCTCAGCCTGAAACGGATTTCGTTGCCCATATCGCCCGCGAACTTGACGGGTTGCGCGATGCGGGCCTTTACAAGGATGAAAGGGTGATCACCTCGAAACAGGCGGGCTCGGTCGCGTTGGAGAGCGGGCGCGAAGTGATCAATCTCTGCGCCAACAATTATCTTGGCCTCTCTGATAACCCCGACCTGATCGAGGCCGGGCGGACAGCGCTGGATCATTACGGCTATGGCATGTCCTCGGTCCGGTTCATCTGCGGCACCCAGGAAGAACATAAAGAGCTCGAAGCGCGCCTGTCCCGCTTTCTGGGGATGGAGGATACCATCCTTTATTCGTCGTGCTTTGATGCCAATACGGGGCTCTTTGAAACCTTGCTGGGCCCTGAGGACGCGATCATCTCGGACGCATTGAACCATGCCTCGATCATCGATGGGGTGCGGCTGTGCAAGGCCAAGCGCTTCCGCTATGCCAATTCCGACATGGGCGAGCTTGAGGCCCGCCTGCTTGAGGCCAGTGACTGCCGGTTCAAGCTGATCGCCACCGATGGTGTGTTTTCGATGGATGGCTATATCGCCAAGCTGGGCGAGATCTGCGATCTGGCGGACAAATATGGCGCGATGGTCATGGTCGATGACAGCCACGCGGTCGGCTTTGTTGGCGCGACCGGGCGCGGGTCTATTGAGCATTGTGAGGTCATGGGCCGCGTCGATCTGCTGACCGGCACCTTGGGCAAGGCCTTGGGCGGGGCCTCGGGTGGCTATACGTCGGGCAAGGCCGAGGTGATCGACTGGCTGCGCCAACGCTCGCGCCCCTATCTGTTCTCCAACACGCTGGCCCCGGTGATTGCGGCGACCTCGCTGAAAGTGCTGGATATACTCGAGGCTTCGACCGAACGGCGCGATCACCTGATGGAGAATGCAGCCCATTTCCGCAAGCGTATGTCGGCCGCAGGGTTTGACCTGCTGCCGGGCGAGCATCCGATCATCCCGGTCATGCTGCGCGACCCGAAGAAAGCGCAGGACATGGCCGCGCGACTCGATGCCAAGGGCGTTTATGTCGCGCCGTTTTCCTTCCCGGTGGTGCCGCGCGGGCAGGATCGCATCCGCACCCAGATGTCCGCCGCCCATAGCCGCGAGGAGCTCGACAGGGCCATCGATGCCTTTATCGAGGTCGGTCGCGACATGGGGGTGATCCTATGAGCAACCAGATGAAAGCGCTGGTGAAATCCGCACCCGAGGCGGGCCTTTGGATGGCGCATGTGCCCGTGCCGGAACCCGGCCCCTCGGATGTGCTGATCAAGGTGAACAAATCTGCGATATGCGGCACCGATGTGCATATCTGGAACTGGGATGACTGGTCTGCCAAGACTGTGCCGCTGAATATGGTGGTCGGGCACGAGTTTTGCGGAGAGATCGTGGATGCAGGCCCCGCCGCGACCAAGTTTCGGATCGGCCAGCGTGTGTCAGGCGAAGGCCATGTCGTCTGCGGCACCTGTCGTAATTGCCGCGCCGGGCGTGGGCATCTGTGCCGCAACACTCTTGGGGTTGGCGTAAACCGGCCTGGCAGCTTTGCCGAATATCTCTGCATCCCCGAAGACAATGTGGTGCCCATCCCCGATGATGTACCAGATGAGATTGCAGCCATTTTCGACCCGTTCGGCAATGCGGTGCATACGGCCCTGAGCTTTGATCTGGTGGGCGAGGATGTGCTGATCACGGGGGCAGGGCCGATCGGGATCATGGGCGCGCTGGTCGCGCAGAAGGTCGGCGCGCGCAAGGTGGTGATCACCGATATCACCCCCTACCGGATCGACCTGGCGCGGCGCATGGGGGTTCAGCATGTCGTCAATGCGGCCGAGGAGAACCTGTCGGACGTGATGGAACGGATCGGCATGACCGAAGGCTTTGATGTCGGTCTGGAAATGTCGGGCGCCGCACCTGCAATGCGCGACATGATCGACAAGATGAACAATGGCGGCAAGATTGCGTTGCTGGGCATCGCGCCGACCGAGTTTGCAGTGGATTGGAACAAGATCATCTTCAAGATGCTGCAGGTCAAAGGCATCTATGGCCGCGAGATGTTCGAGACCTGGTACAAGATGACCGCGCTGGTGCAATCGGGGTTGGATCTGTCGGGCCTGATCACCCATCGCATCGGCATCGACGCCTATCGCGACGGGTTCGAGGCGATGTTGTCGGGACAGGCGGGCAAGGTGGTGATGGATTGGGGCTAAATCCGGTGCCGTCGTGACATTCAGTCTCCGGTCGGGCACCCGACCCGGCAAATGGCTCCGAAGGCGACAGCCGCGTGCAGATATGATTGTCGCGCTGGCCCGGCCAATATGCA
>JABSSB010000162.1 GCA_013214715.1 Paracoccaceae bacterium
CGTGATTTTTGTACTGTGGCCCCTGTCAGAGCTGGCACCTGTTATTCAACAATCTGTGCGCATACGCTGGCATGGTCTGGTCAAGCGGAGCAATATATTTTGGCGCCTCCCATCGAGAAACCGCCCGATTTTTTTGACAGGTTTTTTGCGTTCGATCGGTCTGGCGAAGCCGGCCAAGACGGTCGCCCCCCCCGCCTGATGAAGCGGAGCGCAAGAAGGTCGTCGCGTCGGCTGCCGAGGCCGCGATTGCGCGGATCAAAAAGGACACCGTGCCCGAAATCCGGCAATTGCAGTCCATGCTGAACGAAAAAGCCCCCGAAGCCGTCAGCGCGAACTATTTGTTTTTTGCGCAGGAACAGCGGGATTACCACGCCTCTTACGAGCGTCTGAAGCAGGAAAACGAGGCGTTCAAGAAAGAGGTCGAAGAGAAGAATGGCGTCATCCTGAAGCTCACGCTTGGCACAGGGGCTGCCGTGGCATTTGCCGGGTTTCTTACATATTGGGGCCTGTAAGACTGGATCAGCCAAGCGGCCGAAGACGCGATAGGTCAGAGTGTTGTGGAACGGGCCAATGAAAACGCGGCCGAGATCCAGCGGCTTCTGAACGGGGTGAGCCGGAATATGACGCCCTTGTCGAGGATGTCAGCGCGGCGCTCCTTTTGAACAAAGATTTCATTTCCAGCGTCGAAGGCAGCGTCGGGCCACGCGGCCCGCAAGGTACGACAGGTGCGGCTGGACCCAAAGGGAACAGAGGGGATACGGGCGCGCCGGGGGCCACCGGGCCCAAGAGGCCTCCGGGACCGCAAGGGCCAAAGGGCGATCTCAGAGCGACGGGCGCGCAGGGTCCGGCGGGGCCCCAAGGGGAGCAGGGCTTACCGGGATCGTCAGAATAACAGCGCTGGCTTTGGACGCCGCCCTGCGGCAGGGCTCGCATCCTTGGGCGCAGATATCCGGGCGGGTGACAGCGTCCTACGCCAATCCCGTAAGACAACGCGTGAGTTTTGACCCGTTTGACACGGCCGGCGCGGGCACCCAAGGGCATAAAAGGATCACAACGGGCCGGAGGGGCTGCGGTGTAAGCGCCCTAACCCGGGTAGGGGGAGGGCATCGAGCCAGGCAAACGATCCGTGACACTCAGCCTGAAACTGCTGCTGTCATGCGCAAAGGCCATGATGACCGCCATATGCCCGTCCCCACAACGCATACGCACAGGGGCAAAGGTGCTGACATCCTCAAAAGCCATCATGTGATTGTCTGGGGCTTGGGACAGTTGAGCCTGTGCCGCTGCCCAGGATCCGATGAGCGCTCCGGCTTTATTCGCATCGCGCGGGGGCTGCGCGGCGATAATGCACATGACCCACCGTCCTGACGCAGACACAGCGCTCGCGATCAAAGGCGTGCTGGGATGGGCGATTGCCGTTTCGGCAAGGCCGGTGACGTTGATCAAAGGGGCTGCAGGGCGGTAGCCGTCAAGAGCCGTATTATCCTGATCAAAGACAAGGGCTTCGCAGATCTGAGCCATGTCCAGCCAGCTTTCGATCTCCGGGGTCGCGGCGTGGGCCGAGGCATGAGCGCATGTCCAGACTGAAAGGACCAGCGCCAGGCGGCGAAGCTTCACAGCATATCACCCGGGCTGGCATGGATCACGGTGGGGCCTTGGGTGCGGAAGGCGGCTTGCACAGCTTCGGCCAGCGCATCAGGCGTTGTGACCCGCGCGGACGCAGCGCCATATGCCTGCGCCAAAGCGCTGAAATCGGGGTTGCGGGCCTGCACGGCATTGGGCGCAATCTGGGCCCGCTGCATGCTTTCTTCGATCTCTTTCAGGCGCGCATTGTCCCAGACGATGATGGGCAGCGACAGGCCCAGCTCAACGGCCACGCCCAATTCGGGCAGGGTGTATTGCAGCCCGTAATCGCCCGCGATCACCAATGTGGGCCGCCCGCCCCCGCCAATGCCGCCACGTGCCACCGCGCCACCGATGCCCGCAGGCAGCGCATAGCCCAATGTGCCAAAGCCGAACGGGTGATGCCAATGGCCGGGATAATCCATCTGCCAGATCTCTTTCGCGACATAAGCAAACTGCGTCATGTCGGAATAGATCATCACATCCGGGGCCAGCGTCTGCTGCAACGCCCGCGCAAAGGGCGCCACGCCGGGACGTTCGGCCGCAACCTCGGCCTGCCAGCGGGTGCGGGTCTGGGTGATCTCCTCTTCGGACCAGCCAGTGGCGGGTTTGGCCTCTTGCGTTGCGTGCCAGAGGGCATGGCCGACGCTCTCGGCATCGGCGAGCAGCTTGACCGTGGCACGCTGTTCATCGGCCAGCACTTCGGGGTCGGTATCTACGCGCACCAATGGCGCGGCGTGGCCCAGATGCGCGCGCCAGAGATCAACCTCGGCCAGTTCGGTGCCTACGGCCACCACCACATCGGCGGAGGCGATCACCTCGGCCGAGCCGGGGCGTGCCAGCATGGGCCCGAAATCTAACGGATAGCCCGCGCCGACCCGTCCGCGCCCGGCATAGGTGGTGAAGGTGGCCGCGCCGGTCTGACTGACGATCTGACGCCACAAATTGCCTTTGGCCCCGCCGCCAAAAATGAACAAAGGCCGCCGCGCAAGGTTCAGAAGTGAGGTGATCGGCCCCACATCCGGCACTGCCGCCGGCACGCGCTGGCCGGGCAGATTGGGCATGGGTGCGGGGTCGGTCAGACCTTCGAGCAGGTGAATAGGCACCTGCAGATGTTTGGGTCGGGGCCGCGCAGTGGTAAATTCGTCAAAGGCGCGATCAACCAGCCCAAAGGCCGAAGCCGGGCTATCGGCCAGCAGGGACCAATCACACACCGCCGCCCCTGCGCCAAGCTGGTCGCGCATCTGGTGCAATTGCCCGCGCCGATAGGCCGTTTCATCCAGGCAAGACGAAATCACCAGCATAGGCACAGAATCGGAATAAGCCTGCCCCATCGGCGTCATGATATTGCACAGGCCTGGCCCGGTGATGACATAGGCCACGCCAGGCTTACCGCTGGCGCGGGCATAGCCATCGGCCATGAAGCCCGCCCCCTGTTCGTGGCGCGCCAGAACATGGGTGATCCCGGCCTGATTGATGCCGCGATACATTTCTTGATTATGCACGCCCGGCACGCCAAAGATGACCTCTACCCCGCGTGCGGCCAGCATCTGCGACAGCTCCGCTCCCAATGCCTGCTGCATCATGCCCTCCAGAAGCCGACCGTCAGAATTGCAAAGACCGCAAAAAGCTCCAGCCGCCCGATCAGCATGGCAAAGCTGAGCACCCATTTTGCAGTGTCATTAAGCGCGGCGAAATTGCCCGCCGGGCCGATCATATGGCCGAAGCCCGGCCCGATATTGGCCACCGCCGCCGCCGCACCCGAGACCGAGGTGACGAAATCCAGACCCGTCAGCGACAGGCTAAGCGCGACAATGCCCAAAAACACAATGAAGAAAACGAAAAAGGACATCACCGAATTCAGAACCTCCTGATCGACCCGCCGCCCTTCATAGCGTGGCACAAACACGCCGTTGGGCGACTGGATGCGCCGCAGCTGCGCCCCGATCGAGGCAAAGAGCAGCTGATAGCGAAAGATCTTGATCGAACAGGCGGTCGAGCCCGCGCAGCCGCCGATCAGCCCCACGAAAAACAGCAGCGTGATCGCAAAACTGCCCCAGAGCATGTAATTGTCGCTGGCATAGCCCGTGCCTGTCATCAGCGAAACCGTGTTGAAGAGCGTCTTGCGAAACGCCTCCTCCCCTCCGCCGGTTTGGGCAAAGCGCCAGAGCGTGAGAATCAGCACCAGCACGAAGGCCGTCACAAAAAAGGCGCGGATCTGGCTGTCGCGATGCAGTGCCTGCGCGTCGCCAGCCATGAGTTGCACGTAACGCACAAAGGGCAGCGCGGCCAGCATCATGAACCCGGTGGCAACATATTGCGCCGCCGGGGGCAGCGCGCCAAAGCTGGCATCGTAATTGGCAAACCCGCCCGTCGCCACGGTGGTCATGGCATGAACCCAGGCGTCAAACCCCTTCATCCCCGTCATCATGTAAGCCAGCGCACAAAGCCCGGTCAGCGACACATAGATGACCGAGATCGAGGATGAAATCTCGGTCGCGCGGGGCAGGATTTTACCAAAGGTATCAAAGCCTTCAGATTTGAAGATCTGCATCCCGCCAACGCGCAGTTCGGGCAGGAACACCATCGCCACAACGATGATCCCGATCCCGCCCAACCATTGCAGGATACCGCGCCACAAAAGGATGCCCTGCGGCAGCTGGTCGAGCCCATTGATCACGGTTGACCCGGTCGTGGTCAGGCCGGACATCGCCTCGAAAAACGCATCGGTGAAGCTCAGATTGGTGGCGCCTACGACAAAGGGGATCGCGCCAAAAACTGGCAGGGTTAGCCAGATCAGCGTGGTGACCAAAAAGGTTTGTTGGATCGTCAGCCCATGCCCGACGGAATTTGCGCAGCTGAGCGCCAGAAGCGTGCCGAAGATGATGGTGAGCGTGGCGCTTTCCAGAAACGCACCCAGATGCCCATTGCCCAGCCACCAGTCCAGCGCAAAGGGGGCCAGCATGGTGACCCCCAAAATGGCCGTGAGCAGGCCAATCACATATCCGACGGGGCGCAGGTCCAGCATCAGCGCGAGCGTTGTCGCGCAAAGACGCCGCTGTCAAGCGGCGTCTGTCACGCGGTCTATCGCGGGGTGATTACTTCTCGGCCGTCTCAGGCATGGCCGGGGGCTTGGCCGGCTGACGTGCACGGCGACGCGGCGCGGGTTTTGCCTCGATCTTGGCGGCAGGCTTGGCAGCTGCTTTGGGCGCTGCAGATTTTTTCGGAGCTGCCTTGGGTGCGGCCGGTTTTGCTGTGGTCTTTGCGGCGGGTTCCGGCGCAGCCTTGGTAACGGGTTTCGGCGCAGCCTTAGCAGCGGGCTTCGGTGCAGCCTTTGCAGCAGGCTTTGGCGCAGCCTTGGCAACAGGCTTTGATGCAGCCTTGGCGGCGGGTTTCGGCGCAGCCTTAGCAGCGGGCTTCGGTGCCGCTTTGGCGGCAGGCTTCGGTGCCGCCTTGGCAGCCGGAGCCGCCGCAGGCTTGGGCGCTGCAACCACGGTGGGTTTGCTGGCTTTCTTGGCCACCGGCTTGGCCGCCGGTTTCGCCTTGGCCTCCGGTTTCGGCTTCATCGGTTTGAGCAGCGGCTCCATCACGCCATGGGTTGCCGCCGTAGCCAGCGCCTGCATTGCCGCCATCTGGGACATCGGCGCTTGCATTGCGCTGCGCGTCACCACCTGCATCACTTTCATCTGCGATGTCATCGCATATCCGGCCATCTTCATGCAGGCCAGCGGCAGGTCCATCGGGGTCGGCATCTGTTTCATATGCTCCTCACTCTCAACCAATTGCGCCCCAAACCTGTCGGGGCGGGCCTGCCTTACATACAAGCACGACCGAGCAATTGCAGCAAAATAATGCTGCACTGCCGCAAAACTCTAGGCAGAGTGCGAGAAAACTAAGCGATATACCGCCGAAACGGGCTTAGCCGACGTGGAAGAGCGTGGAAAACAGCTTGGGATCCAGGCTGACGGCGTCGAAAGTGTCGCCTTCGACCAGAACGCTGACCGCATCATGACTGTGCAGGCTTTCCTGATGGCTGGCCACAACGCGGAAATCACCGATTCGGTGATCACCTTGCAGTTCCCGGCAGAACAGCCGAGCGGCGTCTTCAACAAAAATCGGGTTGGCGGCGTTGAGCTCGGCAAAGGCCTGCTCGTCTTCGCGCTTGACCATAACTTGTGTCTCCGTTGGCACGGCGCGGCGGCAAGCATCGATCAGGTCCTCGAACCACAGGCATTGCGCACCCGGCTCCAATGCGACCGAAACCCGCGCGACCGAGCGCTGTGAATGCGGCGTGGCCAGTTGACCCCGTGTGGCGCGGGCATGTTCGCTGAGCTCCAGCGAGCAGGGGCAGGTCGATGAATAGACATAGTCCAGATGCATGATCCGCGTGCGGACGCCGTTACGTTCGACCAGTTCCAAGGCAATATCGTAATACTGATACCCCGCAAGGCCCGAGCGCAGACTGTCCACCTTCACCGGGAAGGAAAAGCGCATCTGGATACGGGCATCAAAGCTCTCGAGATCGGTTTTGTAATCATCCAGTGCGGCTTCGATCACTTCAAAGCTGAAGGTGCGTTCGGCATGTTTGTAGAAGCTGCGCATGATGCGGGACATGTTGATGCCCTTCTTGTCCGCCTCAAGGCTCACCGTGCCGGTGACCGAGCTTTCGAGCGTGACATCGCCATTGTCGCGACTGTGAAAGCGCACTGGCAGGCGGAAATTTGAAATTCCGACATGCTGGATCGGCTCATTCGCGCCGCGGATCAGGCTCGACGGACCGTTTTGCAGATCAGGCAAACCGGCCTTGTAATCGGCGTCGACTGTGAAGGCGTCGGGATAGACGCGGCGAAAATCGGGGTAGCTGTCGACAGGGCGACCGGGCAAGAGGCGCGAGATGGCGGGGTCAAGCTCGGATATTTCGGTCTCGGACGCCGTTTTCGCCCAGTTGCGCAGCACGTCCAGTGCAGCCGCGGCTTCGTCACGATCAGGCGAGTCGTCCAAGGACGTATAGTGAATGTTCATGCAATCCCCCAAGGTGCAGCCCGCCAATGATAGGCTGTTCCGCTCCATCTGCCAATCTTGCTCACTATACGTTTACAGGGAAGGATCGGATCACAGGAAACGACCGAAAACCGTGTCTGCCAGACATTCTGTTGACCTTTTACGTGGGGCGGAGTTTGGCGCAGTTTAGCCTTGCGCTGCGGCCAATCCCATGCGGAGATCCGCCAAAAGGTCCACCGGATCTTCGAGCCCCACCGACAACCGCACCAAGCCCGGCGTGATGCCCAGCTTGGCTTTGATGGCATCGTCCAGCCGCTGATGCGTGGTCGTGGCCGGATGCGTGGCGATGGATTTGGCATCGCCCAGATTGTTCGAGATTTTCACGATCTCCAGCGCATTCAGGAACCGGAAGGCCGCGTCTTGCCCGCCCGCGATTTCAAGCGCCAGCACTGTGCCACCTTTGCCCATCTGGCGCTGCACCAGATCATGCTGCGGATGATCCGCGAGCCCCGGATACCGCGTGATCACCCGATTATCCTCGGCCAGCCCTTGGGCAATGGCCAGCGCGCTGTCAGCCTGTGCGTTCACACGTAAATCAAGTGTTTCCAGCCCTTTGAGCATCACCCAGGCGTTAAACGGGCTCATCGAGCCGCCTGTATGTTTCATGTAAGGCTCAACCACCTTGCGCACGAAATGCTGCGTGCCGCAGATCACCCCGCCCAGCGCTCGGCCCTGCCCGTCGATATGTTTGGTGGCCGAATAGATCACCACATCCGCGCCCTGCGCGATCGCGTCGGAAAAGGCCGGAGTGGCAAAGACATTGTCCACCAAAACCGTCGCCCCCGCCGCATGGGCCAGATCGGACACGGCAGCGATATCAATCACTTCCAGCGTCGGATTGGAGACCGATTCGAAGAATACCGCCTTGGTGTCCGGTCGGATCGCGGCGCGCCATTGCTCCAGATCGGTGCCATCGACAAACGTGACCTCGACGCCATAGCGGGTCAGCACCTCTTCGAGCACATAAAGGCAAGAGCCAAACAAGGCCCGTGCCGACACCACGTGATCACCTGCGCGCAGCATCGCCATCAACGCGCCCGACACCGCCGCCATGCCCGAGGCCGTAGCAAAAGCATCTTCGGCCCCTTCGATCTGGGCCACGCGGTCTTCGAACATGCGCACGGTCGGGTTGCCGTAGCGGGCATAAATGAACTCATCCTCGCCCGCCTGAATGAACCGCGCCTCGGCCGACTCGGCACTGTCATAAGCAAAGCCCTGGGTGAGAAATATCGCCTCGCTCAACTCGCCATATTGCGAGCGACGCGCACCGCCATGCACGGCGCGGGTGCGTTTGCTGAAAGGTCTGGTCATGATCGGTCTCCTGCCGCCTCTTACGGGCGGTCGCACAAAAAAGCCCCCGACGCGGTCAAGCGAAAGGGGACTTTCTCCTGACCTCTTTAGCGGCATGTTTTACGTGGCCCGCAATCCGGTAACAAATCGCCACAATATCTTAGCGCGTCATAATCGCGTGACCCGACAGGGTCAAGCCGCGCCATGCGGGCGGCCGGCCAAATTTGGCCAAGCGCCCCGCCTCTCAGTAGAACAATGTCGACGGGCGCGCCTTGTCTGTCGCAGGCTTGGTGGTCGGCACGGTATCATCCCCGAGATCTTCGACCATATGATCCAGCACGCGCGACAGATATCGCAGAGCCGTCTTGGCGTCGCGGTCGCGGGCCTTTCGGATCAGACTGTCCAGCGATCCGTTCATTTCAGCCAGGCGCACAGCAATGTCATGATTGGTCATATCAAGCTCTTAATGGTTAGACACCGGCGCGACTGTTCCCCCGAACAGGCGGGCCGACCTGCGCGATGAGCCCGCGCTGTGACTACAAAATAGACAATACAACATTTTTGTCGAATCCTCCGGGAAACAAATTGTTGCGAGATTCGCATAATCGGACCTGTGATATGGCTGTCACCGCCCTGTGATAACCGCGTCATCTGGGTGATGCAGGTCCGCGCCCAGCTAAATCTGGTAGATCGCGGGGCAAGCCAATGCCAAGCATCCAGATCAACGCAGAAGGGAGCGTGCCGCGCCCGCATCGCGGAAAGCGCGATCTTGCGGTGCGGTTGGCCCGAATCGCTCCGGACAAGGGTTCGGTCATCGTGATGATCCACGGCTATAAATATTTGCCGCATCACCCCCTGCATTGTCCCCATCGCGGCATGATGTCCCGCGACACACGGATGCCAGCCTCCCACACACCCAGCTGGCCCCATGGGCTTGGATTTGAAGGTGGTCATGCGGATAAGGGTCTGGCCGTGACCTTTGGCTGGTCGGCCCGTGGCGCTCTGTGGGCAGCGCAGCGGCGCGCAGTGGAGGCCGGACAGGCCCTGGCGCAGGTCCTCGCGCCGCTGCACGCCTTGCGTCCTGACCAGCCGATCCATGTCATTGGACATTCGATGGGCACCGAAGTGGCGCTGGAAACTCTGCATCATTTGCCGCCGGGGGTACTCTCGCGCATTCTGGCGCTGTCGGGGGTCTGTTACGGCGCAAGGGCATATTCCGCGCTGGCCACGCCATCGGGTCGCGCGGCGGAGTTCTTCAACATCACAAGCCGCCAAAACGATCTGTTCGATGTGATGTTTGAATGGCTCATGACCGCGCCAAAGCCGGGCGACCGCGCCAGTGGTCAGGACATGTCCGCCCCCAATGCGCTGACGATCGAGTTGGATTGCCACGACATGCTGTTCCGGCTTGGGACGCTAGGGCTCACCGTCGCATCGTCCGCACGGCGGGTCTGCCATTGGATCAGCTATACAAGGTCGGGCGTGATGCGGATGCACAAGGCACTTCTGCGCGCGCCCGAAATCTGCTCACTGCCTCGCCGGTGCGCGGCTTTGCATAAAGAGCCCACACCGCGCTTTGCCCGGCTGCTCGCACGACCCTCGCGCGCGCAGCCCTTGCCTTTCGGCACGCGGAGCACATGATCGCCTGAGCAGAGGGAGCGCAGCATGGCATCACCAATTGATTTGTATTTCTGGCCTACGCCGAATGGGTGGAAAGCTTCCATCGCGCTGGAGGAGATGGGGCTGCCTTATGAGACCCATCTGATCAATATTGGCGCGGGCGACCAGTTCGCGCCCGAGTTTCTCAAGATCGCGCCGAACAATCGGATGCCCGCCATTATGGACCCGGACGGACCGGGTGGCGTGCCGGTCTCGGTCTTTGAAAGCGGAGCCATCCTGCAATATCTGGCGCGCAAGACCGGGCAATTCTATGGCCAGAGCGCGCGGAACCGCATCGCGGTCGAGGAATGGCTGATGTGGCAGATGGGCGGCGTGGGGCCGATGGCCGGCCAGGCCCATCATTTCATCAAATATGCACCCAATATGGATCCGCCACAGGACATTCCCTATGCCAAGGGACGGTACAGGGCCGAGGTCGGACGGCTATACGGCGTGCTGGACCGACGGCTGGCCGAAAACGAATATGTGGCGGGCGATTTCTTCTCTATCGCTGATATGGCGATCTGGCCCTGGGCAAGCCTTTGGGAAGGGCAGGAACAGAGCCTTGAGGACAAACCGAACCTGGCGCGCTGGCTCGATCTGGTCTCGTCCCGCCCAGGCGTTCAGGCGGGCCGCGCGCTGCATGCTGAATTGCGCGGCGATCACCTGAAACGGGACAAGTCGGCTCAGAATCTCCTGTTCAGAAGTAAATGAGCCGGTTCGGGGCGGCGGGGAGATCCCCGCCTTACTCCTGCGTCTCGGGCGGTTCGATCAGATAGGGCTGCAGCGCCATGATCTGCCACCAGAGGAACCCGGTCAGCGCGATTGGGAAGCCAAAGGTTTCAATCTTGACCCAGGCATCCGTGGACATGGTGCGCCAGACAAATTCATTGCCCGCGGCCAATACCAGGAACGCCCAAAAGAGCCGCCGTGTCAGGATCATCCAGCCTTCATCCTTCATCGGCAAAAGCTCGCCCAGAACCCAGGCAAGATATGACCGCCCCCGCATCAGACCAATGCCCAGAAGGGCCGAGAAGGTGGCATAGACGATGGTGGTTTTCATTTTGAAGAACCGCTCGTCATTGAACCAGGCGGTGAGACCACCGAAGAAGATCACCATGAAGGCGGTGAACACCTGAATGCGGCTGACCTTGCCCGTCAGCTTGATCAGCACTGCCATCGCGGCCAGCAGGATCGGGATAAAGACCAGTGTCGCCACGATAAATCCGGAATACTCGCGCCCGGCAATGGTGAACACATCCTCGCGGATCCACATATAGATGCCGAAAAAGGCCAGAGTCGGCCCCAGTTCGAGCGTCTGGCGCACTGCGCCGTTGATCGGTTTTCCGTCTGTCTCGGCCACCCCGGACCTCCTGCTTTGCCTCAGCGCCCTATTTCCACGATCACGGCGCCCAGTGCAATCAGCGTCATCAGCGCAATACGACGCGGGCCGACGGTTTCTTTCAGAAACAGCCAGCCGATAATGGCAGCGAAGACGGTTGATGTCTCACGCAGCACCGCCGCCTCGCCCACACTGTCGAGCCGCGTGGCCATCATGACCGACCCAAAGCTGAGAAGGGCGACAAAGCCGCCTGCCACCCCCCGCAGCATCAGGGGGCCGGGCGCCGGGCGGTCCGCGCCCATGCACCGCCAGCGTAGATAGGCATAAGGCGGCATCGCCAGCGCATCGATTACGAAAAACCATGCCAAAAAGGTGAACGGGTTGGCCGTAGCGCGGATGCCATAGGCATCAAAGGTCGTATAAAGCGCCACGAACAGCCCTGTCACCATCGCCAGCACCAAGGCGGGTTTCAACGTCTCGCGCCCGGTATCAAGAAAGACCATGTTATAGGCGGCCAGCCCGAATATGCCCACCAGCAGCACCGCCACGCCGCCCCATTGCACGGGCGAAAAGGTCTCTCCGAAGAACAGATAGGCGCCGATCACCGTAAAGAGCGGCCCCATGCCGCGCACCACGGGGTAGACCACGGTGAAGGCCCCGCGCGTATAGGCCATGCCCTGCAGGATCTTGTAGATCAGGTGGATCACAAAAGCGCCCGCAAAGATCAGCCACATATGCGGCTCGGGCCAAGGCACGACAAACAGCGCAAAAGGCAGCGCCATAAGTCCATAGGCGGCGTCAATCGCCCCGCGTGACAGCCAGGGATCGTGGCGGCCTTTTTGCAGAGCGCCGAAGACGGCGTGTAAAAAGGCCGCCAGCAAGGCCAGTGCCATAGCCACGTGATGGCCCGTCTCTGTGCCTTCGATACTGATGAGCCAGTCGGTCATCCACGCGGTTCGGGGGCGCTGCTCTGGCGCCCTGCGGGTGCCCCCACGGGGTATTCTTCACGAGAAGAAAGATGCATCAGCGCGCAAGGCCGGTCAGAGCAGCGGCAAATTCTTCGGGGTCAAAAGCGTCAAGATCGTCGATCTGTTCGCCGACGCCGATGGCGTGGATTGGCAGGCCGAACTTGTCAGCCAGGGCCACCAGGACGCCCCCCTTTGCGGTGCCGTCAAGCTTGGTCATGACCAGGCCTGACACATCGGCGAGTTTTTGGAAGGTGTCGACCTGGCTGAGCGCGTTCTGGCCTGTCGTGGCATCCAGAACCAGCAGTGTGTTATGCGGTGCGTCGGGGTCTTGCTTGCGGATCACGCGCACGATCTTGGCCAGTTCTTCCATCAGATCGGCGCGGTTTTGCAGACGGCCTGCGGTGTCTATCATCAGCAGATCAGCCCCGTCGCGCGCGGCCTGCGCCATCGCGTCGAAGGCCAGCGAGGCCGGATCAGAGCCTTCGGGCGCGGTCAGCACGGGGACGCCGGCACGCTCCCCCCAGACCTGCAACTGTTCGACGGCGGCGGCGCGGAAGGTGTCACCGGCGGCGATTACGACCTTTTTGCCGGCTGCCTGAAATTGGCTGGCCAGTTTGCCGATCGTGGTCGTTTTGCCCGATCCGTTCACGCCCACAACCAGCACCACCTGCGGCCGTTTTGGATAAAGCGGAAGCGGGCGGGCCACAGGTTCCATCACGCGGGCGATTTCAGCGGCCAGCAGTTCCTTGATTTCGCGCGAACTGAGCCTGCGGCCCATACGGCCTTCGGCGATATTGGCGGTGATGCGCAGCGCGGTGTCTACGCCCATATCCGAGGCGATCAAGAGCTCTTCAAGCTCTTCGAGCATGTCGTCGTCAAGTTCACGCCGAGGGGCGGCCTGCGCGTCATCGCGGGTGAAAAGGCGGCCAAGGAGCCCGGATTTCTCCGGGGCCCCTTCGACAGGCGGCGGGGTCACCTCCACCACGGGCTCTGGCGGGGGCGGCGCGGCGGGCGTTGCTGGTGGCTCTGCCCGCGACGGCGCAAGACTTCCAGAAGGGGTTAGGGTCGGGCTAAGCGTGTCAGCGCAACCGCGCTGGCGGCGGCCTTAAAATGCCTTCGCGCCGCCGTT
>JABSSB010000163.1 GCA_013214715.1 Paracoccaceae bacterium
TACAATCCTGACAATAGTCATAAGGAATTCGAAATTCAACCGTGCCCTTCAAATTTGGCATATCCAACAAATTGTGCTGCGCAAGGATGCAGATACTAACTAATAGCGTCACAATTTCTTATGTAGCTGAGCCCAAAATCGGTAATCCCCACCTTGTTTGGTAACGGTTCTAGCCCGTACCTGAACGACCGAATTCGGAATTCAACTAGACCGGCGTCTCTAAGAACACTCAAGGAATTCAGCAGTATGTGGTTTCTTTCGTCCCCGTACGACGCGGACAAAAGCACCGGACATGGATGGCGGTCCGACAAATGCCTGAGCAAATCCAAGTCTGACCTTGCAAGGGACAAATGTGACAACTCAGCACCCGCTGCTCAACCTCTTCAATGCGCGGACCTAGGACGGTTTATCGGTCTTCCAAATAGTCGGCGCCCTAGAATCAACATGCCAACAATGATTCTCTGGTTCAATGAGACCTCTCCCAAATCGCCAAAACCAATGTCAGCACGGACTGCCTCAGTGGACGTATGACGCCAGGATTTCGTCAGAATGGATTCACACATACGGATCCAGAATTCAGCCTTTTCAATGGACTAGGACGTAAGGAAATTTGGTTGCAAAACCTTACTAATTTTGTCATCTATTTTACAGCTCAGCGATGCACCCTGCTCAGCCCGGCCAATCGAAGACTTCCAAGAAGGCCGACCAGATGGATAAAACTCTGCTAGATTTGCTGAACATCGATGATCATGCGAAAAGGTATGGCTGCGGATTAAACCCAAAGCTTCGCATGGCTATCGAACAGGATACGCGGTTTCGGGCGAAAGCCGCATCTCCGAGCAATTCACTTCCCGACACCGCGACGACCCTTCCAAAAAATGTTGTCCGATTGCCTTTGGGCAAAACACCGGCCAGGAGATCGCACGGATGACGCTTGGGTCACATCAATCCGGCCTTGCGGCCAAACATCTTCCATTGGATGAGTTTGAACGAGGGCTATTGGCAATATCGCGTAATCTCTTTCTCACCTTTGCTGAACCGGACGGACACAGCTGGCAGATTGCCTTCAAAATTGCTGAAGAACGCTTGGGGGAGACGCTGGGGCTTTCAGCAGCACATCTGACTGGAAAACTTGTCCGAGCCATCCTGCGATCACGCACCATACCCTTTGAGTTCACTGACCCTATGGATGCCGACCAGCGCGGTGTGGTCACTCATGACGAGGTCTGTCTGATGTCTATGATCCATCACATGCGCCGAGATCAGACAGCCCCCGCACGGGCAGCGCTGGAAGACCTGACCAATGGACACATGGATCCCGAAGTCATTCGTGCTGGTCTTGGTCTTGCATCTCGGTTTTCAAAAGGGGCCTCGGTCGATACGAGACCCCGAAACAAACCAAGACTTACGATAGTTTCCTAATAGGTTGCTAACGCCGCCTCATCCGCGTCTGTTTGGGCGCGCTTCACCTGTTGATGTCCGTCTTCGGTCATGCCGATATGCCAGTAGCCAGAGGCATAGGCATCCTTTCGATCCACGGCGCGCTGTGCTCTGACCAGAAAACGAAGGCTGCGCACGGCTGAGGTCTCTCCAGCAATGAGTGTTTTTACCCGCCCATTTGGCCAATCAAGTCGTGTGATCAGATCTTCTTGGACGGTGCTGGCCTTATGCGGATTTGGATTCACGATCCAATGCTGAACAATCCCCCGAGGTGCGATGATTTCCTGACGATCCTCTGGTGACATGATTTCGAATACCGCCACGCCACGCGCGTCTTTTGGCATGATTTCCAACGCAGCTGATGCCAAGGGCAAGGCTGACATGTCCGCCGCAATCAGATACCAATCGGCATCGAACCTGGTCAGCTTTGGGCGTCCAGGCCCGGCAAACCCACAGAAGTCCAGATCCGTTGCCAATTCGGCCCAGCTGGATGCCGGGCCCGGATTATCATGCGCGACAAAGTCAATATCGATCTCGTTGGTGTCACACCTGATGGACCGCACGGTGTAGGTGCGGGTTGTTGGACGCGGCCCATTTTGCATTTGTGCTAGAAACTCCGCTCGGGTTTGACCGGGCATTGGGATCAACAATTTACAATGTCCGCCTGCGCAATCCGCTGGCAAGCCCGATACGGCCGGGCCGGTCAGTGTAACCCGGATCATATTGGGGGTGATGCGAGCCGTTCGCAAAACGGACAACAGTAAAGGCGTTCTTTCGGGTGGATTGGATGTGATCATGTCTGTTCCCCCTTGCGCACAGGAATGTCTGGTTGGCGCAAAAAAATATTTGACAATATATTTCTGAGTAAATTAGTAAGCTACTTGTGTCCAGCCAGAACTTCGATCAGCTAAGCACAGCGTTGACTGATCCTGAAAGGCACCTTCATGTCCCAAAACAGTCCAACATCCTGCCCTGGCGAGAACCCGGGACGCCCGTTATATGATCTTGGGTATCGGTTTGAAGAGCAGGCTGTTCTGACCCTTTCACGATATTACTTTGCGAGCTTTGCTGCACCACAAAGCCAAGGTTGGCTTGGTGCGGTCAGAACATCAAAAGAGCTGTTTGGCACTAAAGCTGGACCAAATGTAGCAGTCGGTGTCCTCGAGGCTGTTCAGGCCATGAGATCGACGCGGCAATCGTGTTTCGTATTCAACTCGCCTCAATGCCCATGTTGCGCAATTTATGTCACGTCTCACGAACAAAGCTTTATGAGCACCTTGCGCGCCTTGGCACGGAGAAATCAGGAGGCTGCGACCGCGCATGCCAACCTTCTATGCGAGTTTGGCGATGTGTCGGATTTCCTGTCAGCCTTGTGCGCTCTGCTATGCATTTTGCAGCCAGATAAATCGGACATTTGGCGCCAAACTGAACTCGAAATGGAAGAATTGCATGCTCTAAGGTAACTTAGATCTGCATAGCATATCCGCACCGCCGCGCTGGCGCGAAATTGGTCGCACAGCTTTGAAATTTAGAATCGGGCGGTGCGGATATGCGACGAACAACTCTTTCCAATTCTTGTCTCCCCCGGCGCGGCAAAATGCCAAGGTGAGTAATTAGCCATTTCTATTCAGGCGGCCACGCCCCCTTTCTTCAGCCGCATACTCGTGGCCATGCGGTGCGTTTTGAGGTGGGTTGCGTCGACCATCAGCGTCTCAATGTCACCGCCCTGCTTGGCCGATTCCCGCAGCATCCTGGCAAAGATACCCTTCTCGCACCAGCGCTTCCAACGGCTGTAGAGCGTTTTCGGCGGGCCGTCTGCCGAGGGCGCATTCCGCCACTGTAAGCCTTTACGATTGATGAAGATAATCCCACTCAAAACATGCCGGTCATCGACCCGAGTCTTGCCATGTGATTTGGGGAAACATGGCGAGAGCTTCGCCATTTGCTGATCCGTCAACCAGAAAAGATCGCTCATGTCACCGCTCCGTTTTAAGCAGCCGTGAATCATCGGCAGAGCGGAAATCAATGCATCCTGACCCGAGCCTTTGAACCGGTGGGAAACCTAATATGCCCCCAAGTTCCCCCGAGCCAATTGTTCGGGACCATGCCAACCCATCAAGGAAGCTCAACCCAAAGAAACATAAGATTTTTGGTAGCGGAGGAGGGACTTGAACCCCCGACACGCGGATTATGATTCCGCTGCTCTAACCAACTGAGCTACTCCGCCATCCGATGAGATCACAGCCTCGCTGCGCCTCAGGCTTGGGCCGTTTAAGACACCGGCCCCAAGCCGTCAAGCGTGAAATCCGGTGAAACCGGCACCCACCGTCATTTTCCGCTGCGCACCGTTTCGATCATCAGCGCAACGTTCTCGGGATCTGCATCCGGAGTGATACCATGGCCCAGGTTAAAGATATGCGGGCCTTTGGAAAACGCCTCGACAATGGCGCGCGTTTCCTCGACCAGAGCCTGACCGCCCGTCACCATATGGGACGACGCCAGGTTGCCCTGCACGCACCCGTCGGCCTGAACATGTTCGGCTGCCCAACTGGCCGCGACCCCCGAATCGAGCGCGACGCAATCCACGCCGGTCGCCTTGGCAAAGCCGATATATTTCTCGCCCGCTTCGCGCGGGAAGCCGATCACGGGGATATGCGGATAGCGCGCCTTGAGCGCAGCGGTGATCTTGCGGCAGGGTTCGAGCGCATAGGCGTCGAAATCCGCGCCTTTGAGCGATCCGGCCCAGCTGTCGAAGATTTTGACCACTTCGGCCCCGGCCTCGATCTGCATCGCCAGATATTCAATCGTGGCGTCCGTGATCCGGTCCAGAAGCCCTTCGAACACCGCGCGGTTTTCGTCCTTCAGCGCATGGGCCGGCCCCTGATCCGGCGTGCCGCGCCCTGCGATCATATAGGTCGCCACAGTCCAGGGCGCCCCGGCAAAGCCGATCAGTGTTGTCTCGGACGGCAATTCCCGCGACAGGATGCGCACGGTCTCATAGATGGGGTTCAGCGTCTCATGGATGGCGTCGGTAGGCTTCAGCGCGTCCAGCTCTGCTTGGCTGGTCAGGGTCGACAGGCGCGGGCCTTCGCCGGTGACAAACCACAAATCCGCGCCCAAAGCCTGCGGCACCAGCAGAATGTCGGCAAAAAGGATCGCGGCATCAAATCCATAGCGGCGGATCGGCTGCAATGTCACCTCGGCGGCGAGATCTGAGTTATAACAGAGCGACAGGAAATCCCCTGCCTCGGCCCGCGTCGCTCGGTATTCCGGCAGATATCGGCCCGCCTGACGCATCATCCAGATTGGTGGCACGGCCTGTGTCTCTCCGGCCAGTGCTTTGAGGATTGTCTTCTCTACCATCTGCATGTCCCTTGTATCTCTGTGCCATTCAGTCAAGGTTGACACTTGGAATGTCAACACTGTCGCGTTAGCAAGACACATGTCATATGATCTGCCCTCCCCCACTGCACCTTTGAAAATCGGCACGCGCGGCTCGCCTTTGGCGCTGGCCCAGGCCTATGAAACCCGCGCTCGGCTTGGCGCGGCTTTCGATTTACCCGAAGATGCGTTTGAGATCGTGGTGATCAAGACCACCGGGGATGATCGCACCCTGATCGATGCGGACCGCCCGCTGAAAGAGATCGGCAACAAGGGTCTTTTTACCAAGGAAATCGAAGAGGCCCTGCTCGACGCCCGCATCGACATTGCGGTGCATTCGATGAAAGACATGCCCGTGGCCCAGCCCGACGGGCTGCTGCTGGATTGCTATCTGCCGCGCGAAGATGTGCGCGATGCCTTTGTCTCGCCCACGCATCAGGGCATTGCCGATCTGGACCAAGGCGCGGTGGTGGGCACTTCGTCTCTGCGGCGCAAGGCACAGCTTTTGAACCGCCGCCCTGATCTGCAAGTGGTCGAATTTCGCGGCAATGTGCAGACACGGCTGAAAAAGCTTGATGATGGGGTGGCTTCCTGCACCTTTCTGGCCATGGCCGGGCTGAACCGCCTGTCGATGGATGACGTGCCGAAAACCGCCATTGCGCCCGAAGACATGCTGCCGGCCGTAGCCCAAGGCGCGATTGGCATTGAACGGCGCGCCGCAGACAGCCGGGCAGCAGCCATGCTTGAGGCGATCCATGACACGCCCACCGGGCAGCGACTGGCGGCAGAACGCGCGTTTCTGGCGACGCTGGACGGTTCCTGCGAAACACCGATTGCCGGTCTGGCTGAACTGGACGACGGCACCCTGCGGCTGCGGGGTGAAGTGCTGCGGCCCGATGGGTCGGAATCGATTACGGATGATCGCAGCGGCCCCATCACCGATGGCCCGGCTCTGGCGGTCGACATGGCCCGCGACCTGCTGGCCCGCGCGGGCGAAGGCTTTTTCGACTGGCGGTGACGCAGCGCCCCTTTTGACAGGCGCTGCCCCGGCGGGTGATCCTTCTGATGGGAGGATCACCAATGTCTGCTGGCACAACCTATCTGGACCGCGCCGAAATCCGTGCGTTGGCGGAACGCTCAAATCTGATGGGCGCGGCACTGGTCGCGCATTGCTGGGCGGTGATCATGGCCGGTTTGGCACTCTTTGCGATCTGGCCCAACCCAGTGACGTTCTTGCTGGCGGTGATGCTGATCGGCTCGCGCCAATTGGGGCTGGCCATCCTGATGCATGAGGCGGCGCATAACGCGCTGTTCAAATCACGGCGGCTCAATGATCTGGTGGGCGAATGGCTGTGCGGGCGGCCCATCCTGGCCGAGCTTGGCAGCTATCGTCACTACCACCTGCAACATCATCGTTTCACACAGACCGACAAGGACCCTGATCTGGCGCTCTCTGCGAAATTCCCGACCTCGCGCGCCTCGCTGCGACGGAAATTCACCCGCGATCTGACCGGGCAGACCGGGACAAAGCAGTTCTTGGGCCAGATCATGATGTCGATCCGGCTCGCCGGGGACCGCGACGCGATTGAAGCAGCTGAGGCGGAGTTTGCCTCCGCCCTGAAGGCGCCGGAGCTTTGGAAAAGCCTGCCCGTCTTTCTGGGCGTGATCGTGGCGATGGGTCTGGTGGGGGAATGGTGGTGGGGGCTGGCCTTTTGGCTCCTGCCCTATCTGACATGGTTTCAGTTTGTGCTGCGCGTGCGCAACATCGCCGAACATGGCGCGGTCGAGCAATCCGACAATCCGCTGCAAAACGTGCGCACGACGCGGGCGGGCTGGATCGCCCGGACGTTTCTCGCGCCCTATTGGGTGAACTACCATCTTGAGCATCACATGGTCATGCATGTGCCCTGCTGGCGGCTGCCCTCGATGCATCGGGCCTTACTGGCCAAAGGGATCGGCCCGCAGATGCGCTTGGCGGCGGGCTATGGCGCGGCGATGAAAGAGGCTGGGTGGTAGGCGACCATTCGAACCGTGAGGCCAGCACCCGCTCCGGGGGAGCGTTTCAACCGAGCATGGCTGGAACAGCCCGGGCGCTTCAAGCGCCCGCCCATCCGGGCAGGGCGGGCGCTGGCCGGGCCGTCCTTCGGACGACCCGGCCAAAATTAGCTATATGGATCCAGGCTGTCCCGCAGCCCATCGCCAAGGAAATTGAACGCCAGAACCACGACCACAATCGGCAGCATCGGGATCGCCGTCCACGGGTAAATCTCGATGCTTGCAAGGTTCTGCGCATCATTCAGCATCACGCCCCAGCTGACCGCAGGCGCCCGCAGGCCAAGGCCAAGGAAGGAGAGCGCAGTTTCACCAAGGATCATCGCCGGGATCGACAGCGTGGCCGAGGCGATCAGATGGCTCATGAAATTCGGGATCAGGTGTTTGCGGATCACCCGACCTGACGAGGCGCCCATCATCTCAACCGCGCGAACATATTCTTCCTCGCGCAACGATAGGAATTTCGCCCTGACGGACCTCGCCAATCCCGGCCAGTCCAAAAGCCCCAATATGATCGAGATGATGAAGAACACCGCCACCGGAGACCAGTTCGACGGCACCGCGGCCGACAGCGCAAGCCAGAGCGGCAGTTCCGGCAGTGAGCGCAGGATCTCGATCATCCGGTTGATCACCCAATCCAGCACCCCCCCGAAATAACCCGCAATCGCGCCAAAGAAGATGCCCAGCACGAAAGACACAGTGATCCCGATCAGACCCACTGTCAGGGACAGCTGCGCGCCGTAAAGGATGCGCGAAAACACATCGCGGCCCAGCCGGTCCGACCCCCAGAGGAACAGAGGTGCGTCAGCCGGGGCACAGAAAAGCCGCGTGGTCGCCGGGATCAACCCGGCCAGCCGATATTCGGACCCCTGACAGAAAAACTCCAGCCGGGCCGGGTTTTCCAGATCGGGTTTGAATTCCCATTGAAAGGTCTCAAGGTTGGCCTCCGCCACAAGCGGATAGATGAACGGTCCCAGAAACTCTCCCTCATGCCACATATGAATGGATTGCGGCGGGGAATAGAGATTGTCGGAAAACCGCTCATTCGGGCCATAAGGCGCGATGAAGCCCACCACCGGAAGCAACAAGTAACAGGTCAGCAGGAAAATACCCGAAATCAGGCCCAGCTTGTGCGTCTTGAACTTGCGCCAGACCAGAACCGCGTTCGAGGCGTCAAGATCCTGACGCTCCATCTGATGCAGGCTGGCATCGGGGTCGAACGGCTCCTGATCGACATAATGCTTTTCGTGCTGACTGCTCATTGGTCGCGCCCTTCATAGCGAATGCGCGGGTCCAGGATGACCAGCAACACATCAGAAATCATCGTGCCAATCAGCGTCAGCAGCGCCACGAACATCAAAACAAAGCCTGACAGGAACATATCCTGCGTCTTCAGCGCTGTCAGAAGCGTCGGCCCGATTGTCTGCAAGCCCAGAACCACCGATACCAGGACCGAGCCTGACACCATCGCCGGCAGCAGGTTGCCGATATCAGCCACAAACGGGTTGAACGCCACGCGCAGCGGATATTTTGTCAGCATCCGCCGCTCGCTCATGCCCTTTGCAATGGCGGTTTCGACGTAAGGTTTGCCCAGTTCGTCCAGCATATTGGCGCGCAGCCGCTGCATCATCGCCGCAGCGCCCGAGGTGCCGATCACAAAGGTCGGCACGATCAGATGGATCAGGATCGATTTGGTCTTTTCCCAGCTCATCGGCTGGCCTTCATAGATCGGGTCCATCAAGCCGCCGATGGGCAGGTTGAAGTATTTGTGGCCGTAATAAAACAGGATCAGCGCCAGCAGGAAGTTCGGCGTCGCCAGCCCGATATAACCCAGAAAGGCTGCCGAATAATCGATCCAGGTCCGCGACCGCGCCGCCGCCAGCATCCCCAGCGGCAGGGCCACCAGATAGACGAACAGCACGGCAGCAAGGTTCACAACGACTGTCAGCCACAGGCTTTCGCCCACGATCTCGGCCACCGGGCGGTCGAATTCAAACGACCAGCCAAAATTGCCCTGGATCATCCCCGAAAAGCCTTGCGGACCCGGAATGAACCCCATCCAGATCAGATATTGCTGATATAACGGCCGATCCAGCGCATATTCCTTGCGCAGAAACTCCGCTTTCGCCACGCCCGAGGCCTGCCCCGTCGCCCGCAGCTCGGCGATCTGATTGCTCAGATAATCGCCGGGCGGCAGGTTGATGATGGTGAACACCAGCACCGACACCACCAGCAGCGTCAGCAACATGGTGCCAAAGCGGTAGATGGCGTAGCGCAGGATGTCCATCAGTTGGTTCCTGCATCCGTAAAGAAGAACTCATCCATGCGATGCACCCCGAAATGCGCGCCGGGGTCCCAGGCCCACAGCCCGGTCTTGGGCACGTTTTGCAAACGGTTGGACACGACAATCGGCTGCGGCGCCTCGGACACGATGCCGATGGCGTAGACCTGATCGGCATGGATCGCCAGCATCTCACGCCAGATCGCGCTGCGTTCTTCGTCGGATTTGGCGACCTCCCAATCGTGGCTCAACTCCATCAGGCGCTGCGCCTCGGGCATGTCGGGCGCTTCGCCTGCATTGCCATTGGTCTGGTAATGCTGCCCCCATTTCGGCCAGGCAAAGAACTCCTGATAGCGCGGCGCCAGATAATCGGGAGACGTATAGACCTGCGGCAGGCCATTGTCCCAGCCGAACCAGACGCCGGCCATGCTTTCCCCGGCATATAGCCGGTTGCGCAGGATGTCGCGATCCAGCGGGCGCATCACCAGCTTCACGCCGATCGCGGCCCAGTCATCGGTGATGATCTGAAGCGCGTTTTCAACCTCCTGCCGTTCCCCGGCGGTTTCGATGATCAGCTCCATCTTGCGCCCATCGGGCAGCAGGCGGATGCCGTCCTCCCCCATTTCAAACCCGGCCTCATCCAGCAGCGCATTGGCCTGCGCCGGATCATAGCTGGCCCAGGACTGACGGTTCTTTTCGTCATAGAAAGGCGACGCCGGCAGCACCGTCATCGCACCGGGTTTGGCCAGTTTGAAATAAAGCGCCTGATTGATCGAATCCCGGTCGATCGCCAGTGACAATGCACGGCGCAGGCGCACATCACGAAACGCCTCGCGCCAGACATCATCGTTCACGTTCAGGTTGGGATAAATGGCGATCTGGCTGGCCACGCCGGTGGACCACAACAGGGTCTTGTAGGCGCCGCTATCGACCTCACCCTTGCGCAGGATCGAGGCATCGCGGAAATCGAGCCCACGGCCCTGCAGGTCGCTTTCACCCGCATTGGATTTCGCCGCGACCAGGCCGGGCGCCACGATCTCCATCTCAACGACATCGATATAGGGCAGCTGCACCCCGTTCTGATCAACCCGGTGGTAATAGGGGTTGCGCACGAACAGATGGCGGATCTTCTTGCCGCTGGTGGCATTCATCCAGGGCTGCAAGGTCGGCAATTCGTGATTGTCGAACTTGTACATATTGTCGAGCTTGTTGTGCAGCGCCGCCCAGCTGCGCACGCGGGCATTCTGCACCTCTTCCTCAAGGGCATCAGCGCTGGCGTAGTCCTGATGATACTGCTTGAGGAAATGCGCCGGACGATAGATGAAGGGCGGGCTGGCCTGCGCCAGCGTCTGCAAGAAGGCCGGGTTTGGCGCGTCCCATTCATAGACGATCGTCTGATCATCCGGGAAGCTCACCGTCGGATAGGCCCCATTCACCCGCAGGAAATCCGGCGGGCCCGAGGGCCGCAGCTCTTCGTTATTGGCGACGTCCTCCCACCAATAGCGGAAGTCTTCCGAGGTCAGCGGATGCCCATCCGACCAGCGATGATCAGGCCGTAGCCGCAGGGTGAATTTGCGATTATCCTCGTTTTCGAAATCCAGCAGAATGTCGGGACGCAGCGTGTAATCATCGGCATAGCCCACCAGACGGGCATAGCCATAGACCACCATCTGCCGGATATCCTTGGACCGGGTGACCATGGTTTTCAGCGTTCCGCCGGGCGTGCCAAGGGTGCGGCCCTTGGCTTCGACATCCACGAACAGAGGGGTATCGGGCACACGCTCCTGCACGGGTGGCAGGCTGCCGCTTTCGACCTCCTCGCTCCAGAACGCGCTTTCCTGCAGCTGATCGAGCTGCAATTCCGCCCAGGCAGGCATGGCCAACGCAACAAACGCGCCGATCGAAGGGACTAGTCGGGTCAGGTTAAACATAGCAACGCACCTTATGTCCGGCCTCGAACTGCATCAGTCCAGGGACGGAGGTTTCGGTAAATCGGAACTGATCTGGCCAGCTATCAGGCGCGCCCGCGCCTTCTGCTACCAGCTTCAGGTTCACGGGCCGGTTGATATCGGGCACCGGTTGGGCCGCAATCAAGGCTTTGGTATAGGGATGCTGGGGGTTGTGGAACAATAGATCGGGTTTCGCCTGCTCCACCACAAGCCCCTGCCGCATCACAGCCACTTCATCCGCAATCCGTGCCACCACGGCCAGATCATGGCTGATGAACAGATAGGACAGGTTCATCCGGTCGCGGATATCTTCCAAAAGTTCCAGCACCTGATCCTGCACCGACACATCCAGCGCCGAGGTCGGCTCATCCAGCACCAGAAGCGTCGGGTCCAGCATCAGCGCCCGCGCAATCGACAGACGCTGGCGCTGCCCGCCGGAAAAGGCGTGCGGGTAGCGTTTGAGCATGTCGGGGTTCAGCCCGACCTGCCGCACGGCCTGCGCGGCCCTGGCCTCCCGCTCGCGCTGGGTGCCGATATTGTGGATGTCCAGCGGTTCGCAGAGCGTATCAAGGATGCGCATCCGCGGGCTGAGCGATGAAAACGGGTCCTGAAATACCATCTGCGCCTGCCGCTGAAAGGCGATGCGCGCGGCACGGCTCATGTCATGCACGGCGATGGGCGAACTGCCGGGCAATGGGCTGAACCAGACCTCCCCGCCCGGATCTGGCTTGTCCGCGCCCAGCGCGATCCGCGCCGCCGTGGTCTTGCCCGAGCCGCTTTCCCCCACCACGGCCAGCGTCTTGCCGCGCGGCAGGGTCAGGTCGATCCCGCGGGCGGCATGGACGATCATGTCCTTTTTCCATTTCGACGAGGCTTTGAGCGTGAAGGTCTTGTTCACGTCGCGCAGCGCGAGGATCACATCCTCGGGCGGTTTGTCGTCGCCTAGCCCCTGATAATCCGGGATGGATGGGGCCGCGTTGAACAGTTTCTGCGTATAGGGATGCGCAGGGGCGGTCAGTACATCCTGCGCGCTGCCAGCCTCCATCACGCGGCCTTTGTTCATGACCACCACATGCTCGGCCATATTGGCCACCACGCCCAGATCATGGGTGACCAGGATCAGCCCCATACCGTGTCCAATTGTGTCCCGATGCTCAATCAGGTGACAGCTTGGGATATCGATCAGAATCAACTTGTGCTCCTGTCCGAACAAGACACGCTTGTGGCCCGGTTGGGCGGCAACCAGACCCGCGTAACCGGCGATATCGAAAACTCCTTCGTCAGCATTATTCTGGAACGCGCCACTGGCGATGAATGGCAGGTTGGGTTCAGCGACGCGCTGCGGCGGCATCGCTGCATCTATAGCGGCTATTCC
>JABSSB010000164.1 GCA_013214715.1 Paracoccaceae bacterium
CGTTTTATGCATTGGTTTGTGTTGAAAAGAGTGGTGAGCCGTGCAGGATTCGAACCTGCGACCCACTGATTAAAAGTCAGTTGCTCTACCAACTGAGCTAACGGCCCACTCTCTTTGTGGTAACGCGTGAACGTCACCCGGCGCTCTCTACGCAAATCGCGACCATGCCGCAACCGCTTTTTGAGCATCGCGGCATTGCGTCTCGTGCAGGTCTGAACCCGCCGCTGCGCGTCGCGATAGAGCCGC
The DNA here is from genome assembly GCA_013214715.1 of Paracoccaceae bacterium. Classification (GTDB taxonomy): domain Bacteria; phylum Pseudomonadota; class Alphaproteobacteria; order Rhodobacterales; family Rhodobacteraceae; genus JABSSB01. Next base: position 247 of record JABSSB010000164.1, read on the forward strand.
CGTTTAAGAGATGTGCCACAGGGGGTCAAGCACGAAACCGCGGTTTTTTGCCCCGGCTCTGGATTCCTGTGACAGGCAGACGTATATGGCGCGCATGTCGAACCCTATTCCCACTGGCCTGCCCTTCATGAAGATGCATGGGCTGGGCAATGATTTTGTCGTCATCGACGCGCGGCGCGCCTCTGTGGCGTTGCCCGATGCCTTGGTGCGCGCGCTGGGGGATCGGCATCGCGGCGTGGGTTTCGATCAGCTTGCAGTGATTGAACCGGGCGGCAATCTGGACGCGGCGCTGACCTTCTATAATGCCGATGGCTCCACCTCGGCGGCTTGTGGAAATGCCACACGCTGCATCGCGCGCTATCTGATGGATGGTGGTGCGGGCCCGATACTGCGCTTGCGGACAGAACGCGGCGTGTTGGAGGCTGTGGAGCGCGGTGATGGGGTGACCTCGGTCAATATGGGCCAACCACAGCTGCGTTGGGAAGACGTGCCTTTGGCACATGAGATGGACACACTCACCCTGCCGATCGATGGCGCGCCGACGGCCACGGGCATGGGCAATCCGCATTGTACCTTTTTTGTCGAGGATGCCGAAGCGGTCGATCTGGCCGCCTTTGGCGCCGCGCATGAGCATCACACGCTTTATCCGCAGCGCACCAATGTGCAGGTGGCGCAGGTGATCGGTCCGGACCGGTTGCGGATGCGCGTGTGGGAGCGTGGGGTTGGGATCACCTTGGCCTCGGGGTCGTCTTCCTGCGCGACGGCGGTGGCTGCGGCGCGGCGCGGGCTGACCGGACGACGGGTCGAGATCGTGCTGGATGGCGGCACGCTGGAGGTTGACTGGCGCGACGATGGCGTCTGGATGACCGGGCGAACGCGTCATGTGTTTGACGGCGTGCTGACGCCTGAATTTCTGGAGGCGCTGGCATGAGCGCGCCGAAATTCACCACTTTGGGCTGTCGCCTGAACGCCTATGAGACCGAGGCGATGAAAGCGCTCAGCACGCAGGCGGGTCTATCGGATGCCGTGGTGGTCAATACATGTGCTGTCACGGCCGAAGCCGTCCGCAAGGCCCGGCAGGAGATTCGCCGCTTGCGCCGTGATAACCCCGATGCGCGGTTGATCGTGACCGGTTGCGCCGCGCAGACCGAGCCGCAGACCTTTGCCGCGATGGAAGAGGTCGACGCCGTCATCGGCAATGTCGAAAAGATGCAACCCGAGACCTGGGCTGGGCTTGCCGCTGATTTCATCGGTGAGACAGAGGCCGTGCAGGTTGATGACATCATGTCCGTGCGCGAAACCGCCGGGCATCTGATTGACGGCTTTGGCACGCGGTCGCGGGCTTATGTGCAGGTTCAGAATGGCTGCGATCATCGCTGCACGTTCTGCATTATCCCTTATGGCCGGGGCAATTCGCGCTCCGTCCCGGCGGGCGTTGTCGTGGATCAGATCAAGCGGCTGGTGGATAAGGGGTTCAATGAGGTCGTGCTGACCGGGGTCGATATGACCTCGTGGGGTGCTGATCTGCCAATGCAGCCGAAGCTGGGCGATCTGGTGATGCGGATTCTGCGGTTGGTGCCGGATCTGCCGCGGCTGCGGATTTCTTCGATCGATTCGATCGAGGTGGATGAGAACCTGATGCAGGCCATCGCGACGGAGCCGCGCCTGATGCCGCATCTGCATCTGTCGCTGCAGCATGGGGATAATCTGATCCTCAAACGGATGAAGCGGCGTCACAGCCGCGAGGATGCGATCCGGTTTACGCAAGAGGCGCGACGCCTGCGGCCCGATATGACATTTGGCGCCGATATCATCGCGGGCTTCCCGACCGAGACAGAGGCGCATTTTGAAAACTCGCTGCTGTTGGTTGAGGACTGCGACCTGACCTGGCTGCACGTCTTCCCCTATAGCCCGCGTCAGGGCACACCGGCCGCGCGCATGCCACAGGTCAACGGTCGCGACATCAAAGCCCGCGCGGCGCGTCTGCGCGCGGCGGGTGCAGCGGCCGTGCAGCACCATTTGGCAGCACGGGTCGGAGAAACCCATGCGGTGCTGATGGAAAATCCGCTGATGGGCCGGACCGAGCAGTTTACCGAAGTCAGTTTTAGCCGCCCGCAGCCCGAAGGTGAGATCGTGCAGGCGGTGATCCGCGCCGAAGATGGCCGCCAGTTGATCGCCGGGTGATCATGCGGCGCGCGGCTTGGGCCACGCACAGGATATCTCGGTCATGGGCCTTTGGCCCTTGCCCTCGGGATGGGCGCGTGGGGCGGATCAGGGCTTTCCGATCGGCTGGCGGTGTTCGGCGCGCATGACCCAATCGAAATATAGGGTCCGCAGGCGGCTTCCGATGGGCCCCGGCACGCCGTTGGAGAAGATGCGCGCATCCACGCGCGTGATGGGCAGAACGCCCCCGCCGGAGCTGGAGAGGAAGATCTCATCCGCCTCCATCAGCTCCTCCAGCGGCAGGGCTCGTTCGGTTGTTTGGATCTCCAGTTCGGCGCACATCTCCAACACAGTCTGACGGGTGATCCCGCCCAGCACGCCGGCATTGGGCGTGACGATGCGCCCGTCTTTGACAGCGAAGATATTGAACCCCGGCCCTTCGGTCACGTTGCCCGCGTGATCCAGCAGGACCGTGGTTTCAAAGCCCGCATCCTTGGCTTCAAACAGTCCGGCGGTGAAATCGCCCCAATGGTAATTCTTGGCGCGCGGGTTCACGCTGTCGGCGGGGATGCGGCGGACGTCTTTGGCGATCCAGACGCTTGCGCCGGCCTCGATGACGTCAGGTTTGATGACATGGACATAGGGCACCACCCAGGCGAAGAAATGATTGGCGCAGTGGCGGGGGTCACGGTTGCCGTGGATCAGAGGCACTCCGCGCGACGCGACCATCGCGCAATAGGCGTTTTGCAGCCCTGCCGCCCCGACCATTGCGTGTAGCGCGGCGATGATGGCGTCGCGATCCATCCCGATATCCAGACGGCAGGCGGCCATCGAGGCTTCGAACCGGGCGACGTAATCGGGCAGGCGAAAGAATGCGCCCTCCCAGATTGGCACCACGTCATAGGTGATGTCCGAATGGGTCAGACCCCAATCAGTGATGGGCAGCGTGGCTTCGGCAATCGGGATGATCCGGCCTTTCATCCAGGCCGCGCCATGCTCCAATCCGGTCATTATCATCCCCCATGTACGTTCTGCCTTGAACCAAATCCTGCATTGCTCTGAAGCGCAACGGTTGTTGGACGCAGGAGATACCCACCCGCGCCGGATACGCCGCGCAGCGGCGCCGGGCCCAAGCCCGAAAGGCGCGGGAGCTTTTGGGAAAAAGAAATCCCCGCATCAGCGATGCGGGGATTTGAATTTAGGAAAGGCTCCGAAGTGATCAGAGATCGACCTCTTTGCGCTTGATCGGCGCCCAAAGCTTCTTGTTCACCAGGTAGAGCAACACCGACAGGATCGTCAGCATCAGCACGCCGACAAAGCCCGCCTGCTTACGCGCCATCATTTTTGGTTCTGCCGTCCACATCAGGAAGGACGCGACATCGACCGCCATGTGATGCAGGTCATTGGCGTGACCATCGGCGAATTCGACCAGCTCATCGCTCAGCGGCGGGGCCATTGAAATCCAGCCACCTTGGAAGGCGGTGTTTTCATAAAGAACGACGCCCGCTTCTTCTTTCTCCTTGCCGGTGTAGCCCATCAGCAAGGATGCGATGTAGTCGGGGCCGCCAATGCCTTTGAGCAGCTGGTTGATCCCGGTGCCGTAAGGCCCGTGGAAGCCCGCGCGGGCTTTGGCCATCAGGCTCAGATCCGGTGCGGTTTCCAGGTTCGAGCCGGGGAAATGGTCGGTTTCCACCGCGGGGCGGAAATCGTCCAGTACGACGTCGAAGACCTCGAAATTGTCAGCCGCATAGGCGCGGACCTGATCTTCGGGCAGGCCAGGGCCGCTTTCACTGGATAGGGTGCGAAACGGCACATATTGCAGACCGTGGCAGGCGGCGCAGACTTCGGTGTAAACCTGAAGACCACGCTGCAGTTGGTTCTGGTCAAATGCTCCGAACGGCCCATCGAACGAGAACGGGATGTTCTCGACATGGGTTTCATAGGCGCCGGCGGCAAAGCCGGCAGCCGGAGCCAGGGCCAAAGCGGCGCCAAGGACAAGTTTCTTAAACATCAGATGCGTCCTTCTTGTCTTATTCCGCCGGCGCCGCGGCCGCATCGCCGCTGGATTTGGCCGGGTAATGCGCGTCGAAATCGTCTTCGATCGTCGCCGGGATCGGATCGGGTTTTTCGATCACACCCAGAAGCGGCAGGATCACCAGGAAATAGCCGAACCAATAGGCCGAACCGATCAGCGAGAGGCTCGCATAGGGCTCTTCCGCAGGCATGGCGCCCAGCCACATCAGGAAGATGAAATCGACAACCAGCAGCGCGAACCACCATTTGAACATCGGGCGATACCGACCCGAGCGCACTTTGGAGGTGTCCAGCCACGGTGCCAGCGCCATCACTGCAATCGCGCCAAACATGGCCAGAACGCCGAAGAACTTCGCGTCGATGATGCCGCCCGTGATCCATTCAAAGAACATCACGATCCACACATCCGAGGTGAAGGCCCGCAGGATCGCGTAGAAGGGCAGGAAGTACCATTCAGGAACGATATGCGCAGGTGTCGCCAGTGGGTTGGCTTCGATGTAGTTGTCCGGGTGGCCCAGATAGTTCGGCATGAAGCCGACGATGGCAAAGAACACCGCCAGGATCACGCCCAGCGCGAACAGGTCCTTGATCACGAAATAGGGCCAGAACGGCACGGTGTCTTTTTCGGCTTCTGCTTTCGACCCGCGACGCACTTCAACACCGGTGGGGTTGTTGTTGCCCGTGGTGTGGAAAGCCCAGATATGCACGATCACCAGACCGGCAATCACGAAGGGCAGCAGATAGTGCAGCGAGAAGAAGCGGTTCAGCGTGGCATTGTCCACCGCAGGCCCGCCCAGCAGCCAGGTCTGGATGCCTTCGCCGATGAACGGGATGGCGCCAAAGAGGCCGGTGATCACGGTCGCGCCCCAGAAGGACATCTGACCCCAGGGCAGCACATAGCCCATGAAGGCGGTGCCCATCATCAGCAGGTAGATCAGCATACCGATGATCCATGTGATCTCACGCGGGGCTTTGTACGAGCCATAGTAGAGACCGCGGAAGATATGCGCGTAAACCGCCACAAAGAACAGCGAGGCGCCGTTCATGTGCATGTAGCGCAGCATATAGCCGCCATTCACGTTGCGCATGATGTGTTCAACGCTGGAAAAAGCGAAATCCACATGCGGCGTGTAATGCATCACAAGAACGATCCCGGTGATGATCTGCAGCGCCAGACAGAAAGTCAGCACAATGCCCCAGATCCACATCCAGTTCAGGTTCTTGGGTGTGGGGATCATGATCGTGTCATACAGCAGCCCGACAACGGGCAGGCGCGAATGCAGCCATTTTTCCCCGCCGGACTTCGGTTCATAGTGATCGTGTGGAATTCCACCCATCGGTCTTTGCCTCCCTTAGCCCAGTTTGATCGTGGTTTCGTCTTCGAAGACGGCCACGGGTACAGGTAGATTCGCCGGAGCCGGACCTTTACGGATCCGTCCGGATGTGTCGTAGTGAGAGCCGTGGCAGGGGCAGAACCAGCCGTCGTAATCCCCGGCCCCGTCGCCCAGTGGCACACAGCCCAAATGCGTGCACACGCCCATCATCACCAGCCACTCGCCCGCTTCATCCATCGCGCGGTTCTGGTCTGCGCCATCATCACCAACCGGCAGGTTGTCGTTGCGCGCGTTATTGTCGACCAGATCCTCAAGGTTCACCGCGCGGGCTTCGTCGATCTCTTCCTGCGTGCGGCGGCGGATAAAGACGGGCTTGCCCAGCCATAACACCGTGATCTGGGTGCCAACCTCGACTCCGGACACGTCCACGCGGATCGAGGACAGCGCCAGAACATCGGCCGACGGGTTCATCTGGTTCACCAGCGGCCAAACGGCCGCGCCTGTCACCACGGCGCCGGTGCCGGCTGTGGCGAAGTAGAGGAAATCTCTCCGGGTGCCTTCGTGGTCATCTGCGTGGGACACGAGGTTCTCTCCAAGTTTGCGCCCATACGGGCAAATCGGTCTGCCCCGCCGTCAAGGCGGGGTCTCACCGGCGGTGTCTATCTCCGCAGGACCCGTTCGTCCAGCGGTCAAAGCGGCGCATTTCGGGCTTATCTGGCCCTCAAAGCACAGTTTTGACGCTAACGGCGGGTGACCCTGCCTAGGATTGAGGCGAATCTTAGGTCACGCCGGGGCGGTGGCGACCATGGCCGGGCGCGTCGCATGGTCGCGGAACCAGTCAGCCAGACCCGGCGCTCTGTCGCGCCAGCCTCGCGCATCCAGTCGCAGATCCAGATAGCCCAGCATCGCGCCCACGCCGATCACGCCGATATCCAGCGGTCCGGCCAGATGCGGCAGCCAATTGGCTTCGATCTCCTGCACGCCGCGGGCGACCTTGGCCCAATGCGCCTCAACCACATCGGGGCTTTGCTTGTCCTCGCTGCGCAGCCGGCCTTCATAAACCATCGCCAGCGCCGAATCCAAAATGCCATCGGCCAGCGCCTCTAGCACCAATGTGCTCCATTGCCGCCCGTCCGTCGGATACAGATCCGCGCCTGCCCGGTCATTCAGGTATCGGTTGATCACCCGGCTGTCATAGATCGCCTGGCCATCATCCAGCACCAAGGTGGGCAACCGCGCCAGCGGTCCGGCGGCAACCAGATCGGGGTCCGATTGCAGCGTCGTGGTGGTCACGCGCAGCACCTCCACATCGTCCAGTTGCCCTGTTTCATGCAGCACAATCATGACCTTGCGCACATAGGGCGAGGCGTCGGAGTGAAAGAGTTTCATGATATCCTCCCGCATTTGCGCTGACCCTAACGGTTGGCGCGCCGAGGTCTAGGGCTGATCATCAGATCATATGCCCCGTCCGGCCGCAGGCCGGGCAGCCCCCGACCGCCCCCATGGGCGGGGACCGCTCTGGGTTCAAAAGCGGAACGGCTGACTTAGGTGCGTTGATCAAAGATCGCCGCCAATGCCTGCGCGGCCGCCTCAAACCCCCAAGGCGGGTTCACCACATAAAGGCCCGAGCCGATCATCCCATGCCCCGGCCGCGCGGGGGGGAATCGCACTTCGTGCTGCATGGCGCCCTCGATCTTCAGCGCATCCAACCCTTGCAGCAAAGCCTTATGCGCATCATTGGCCAGCAGCGGATACCACAGCAGGATCACCCCCACATTCCACGCCCGATGCAGTTTGCGCACCAATGGGGCCATATCGCGCCATTCGCTTTTGATCTCGTAAGAGGGATCAATCAGGCACAGCCCGCGCCGGGGGGTGGGCGGGGCCAGCGACAAGGCCAGCGCCGGGCCATCTGCCTGCCGCACATCCGCGCCCGGCAGCGCCTTGCGCAGCGCGGTGACCTCCTGCGGGTGCAACTCGGCCAAGGTGATGTGATCATCAGGCCGCAACAGCGTCTGTGCAATTAGCGGAGAGCCGGGATACGCCTGCGGCCCTGCTTTGGCACGCGCCGCCGCAATGGCGCGACAATAGGGGTGATCGGCAGGCAGCATCGCCTCCATTCGCCCGATGCCCCTTGCGGCCTCTCCGGTTTTCAGCGCCTTGGCGCTGCCCAGATCATAAAGCGCTCGGCCCGAATGGGTTTCGATGTAACTCAGCGGTTTGGGCTTCTGCGTCAGATAGTCCAGCGCCACTGCGAGCATCGCGTGTTTATGCACATCCGCCGCATTCCCGGCATGAAACCCATGTTGATAAGACAGCATGGCTTAGCCCCCGGGCCGGACACGGGCGAGGTTGAGCACCAACACGCGGTCGGGATCCACGTGATAGGGCGCCTCGATCCGGCCCAGCGGTTCCAACACCCAGCCGGGCCCCGCCTGCCGCACCAGCTGTGCCGCCCCGTCGCCCTGTTCCAACGTGTTGTTCCACACAAAGATATAGCCGCGCTCGGGGTCGAGCGGCGCATATTCCGGATGCACCGGCACATCCGGCATGACCTTCAGCAGGTTTCCCGCGATCCAGTTTTCACCAAGGAGTATGTCACCCTCCTCCAACACCGCGCGGACCTGAGGCGCCAGCACGTCAAAGGATGCCGCCCGGCGTGATCCGCGCAGCGCGTCCTGCACCGACAGGACCGATCCGACCAGCCCCACACAGACCAGCAAAGTGATCACATAGACCCGCTGCCCAAAGGGCGTCAGACGCGGCAGCAGCCACAGCGTCAGCAGCGGGGCGGAAAAGACCAGCGTGGTTTGCAGCCAGCGTTCCTTGAAATGGGTGACCTGCCCGGCCAGCGTGAACAGCAGGAACAGACCCCAGGCGATCAGCGTGAACCGCCAAAGCCATTTCGACATCAGCTCTTCCGGGCCGGTGCGGGCAATCTCGGGCGCGGGCCCGCGCAGCCGCCCCAGCGCCGCAGCAATCCCCACCACGATCAGGGCAGGACCGACAAACAGGACGGTCGACCACAGATATTCACGCAGGGATACGGGCAGGGTCTCGGCAAAACCAGCTTGCGCCACGATGTCGAATTTCCGCACTGAATCCAGCGTGATATGCAGGTTGATCAGCATCCAGATCGCCGGGCCTAGGCAGATCAGCACCGCAACCCCCAGCGCCAGCACCATGCCCTGCGGCTTGAACCCTTTGCGCAGCGCGGGCAGGGTCACAATGGCGGCCAGCATCGCCACCGGCACCAGCGCAAAGCTGGGTTTCGACAGAAAGCCGAAACCCATCAACACGCCCAGCCCCAGCCAGTCGGACGGGTGCGCCTCATCTTCGCGCAGCACCAGCCAGGCCACCAGCGCAAAGGCCAGCGTCACATCCAGAACCAGCACCGCATGGGTCAGCGTGCGCTGGCTGTCAAAGCTGATCGACACCAGCAGCACCAGCGACAGCGCGGCAATCCCGGCCTCGCGCACCGGAAAGGCGCGTGACAGCAACACCAGCATCAGAACCGGTGTCAGCCAGAGCAGAAATTGCTTGAGCAGAAACAGACCCGGCACGCCCGGCCCAACAATCTGGAACACGCCCCATTGCATCCACGCATAAAGCGGCGGCTGCGGGCCATAGCCCCATTGCAACGCCTGCGCATAGCGCAGCATTTCGGCCTGATCGATCTCCAGCGCATGACCCGACCACAGGCGCATCAGCCCGGTGACCGCGAAATAGGCGGCAAACAGGACAAGCCACGTGCGGCGCTGGTCGAAATCAAAGCTCATAAATGGCGGGCCTCCGGGGGCGAGTCGCCCGTGCATACCAAAAGACCCGCGCCGATGTGAGCCACGGTTTTCATCCCCGCCGATTTTGCGCTGCGCAGACCCACCTGGATCGGTAGGTTGCTGAGCGCGCTTTGCCTGTGCCAAAGCTGGGAAAGCTCCGGCCTTGCAAGCTTTTGTGGAGCATTGGCTTTCGCCCGCGCGCCCTGTGTGTCATCGCTGCTGGGTCATGGCAATCAGCTGCAGGTCGTGACACAGTCCTTGGTGATCATCGACCGACCTGGATCAAGAGGGCGACAATAGCACGGCCCTGATCGACCACAGCGGCACAGGCCAGTCGATCAACGTTATTCATCAGACATCGGACGGCGCCGAACCCGCGGTCAAGACCATGCTGAGCATCGGCATAAACAACGTCAATTACCGCGATCGTACTGCGGTGTAGGACATGATCGGCACGGATCCCAGCGCGAACAACGTCAGTATCGAGATTTCGGGCTCGGCAACAGCCCGACACTGGACGTCATCGGAGACCGGAACGCCTGTGGCGTGAAGCAGGACATGCAGCGCCTGGGCTTTGGCAATGGCATTATGATCATCGGGTCGAGCAATCAGGTGGCTGTGGCGCAGATCAGCGGCGACACTGCCACCAGCTTTACTCGGACCAGCAATTTCAATATCGCGGATTTGAGCCCGCAAGCCTCGCAAAAATTGTCTTTGGGTTCGGCTTTACGGTCGGGCCTATGTTGATGGCGCCTCTCAGACCTGCCGCCCGCGCCACAGGATGAACAGCCCGGCCAGCACAATCAGGCTTGATCCTGCGATCATCGGCCATGTCAGTGCCTCACCAAACACCAACACGCCCAAACCCACGCCAAACAAAAGTCGGCTATAGCGAAACGGCGCCACAGCCGACACCTCGCCCGAGCGCATCGCCTTCATCAAACAGCCATAGGCGATCACCCCGATGATACAGGCCAGTGCGACCAGCATCCCGTTGCGCGGTTCCGGCAGCACCAGCGGTTGCGCCCATCACAGCGAAATCAGGCTGCCCGCAACCACCATCGCCAGAAACCCATGAAAGCCCAGAACTGCCACACTCAGAGAGGCAGGCGCCACACGGCTGGCGAGATCGCGCCCGGCAAAGCCGATCATCCCCGCCAAGGCCAGCAAGGACAGCGCGGAAAAACTGTCCATGCCGGGTTGCAACACCACAAGCACGCCGATCATGCCGATACCAATCGCGCCCCACCGGCGCCAGCCGACGCGTTCGTTGAACAAAACTGCTGCGGCCGCCACGACGACCAAAGGCGCAGCCTGCAGGATCACCGTCACGGATGACAGCGGCGTCAGCACATAGGCCAGCGTGAAAAACAACCGGCCAAAGATCTCGAATATGGCCCGGATCAGCATGGGCGGTGATAAAACCTCGCGCGGGAACAGCGCCTCACCGCGCGATTTGGCCAGCCCCGCAAAGATCGCCCCGCCGCCCAACCCGAACAGGATCAGCACCTGCCCCACGGGCATCCCACTGGCCGAAGCTTTCAGCAGGGCATCCTCCACCGCAAACAGCGCCATCGCCCCGGTCATCCAGGCGGCCCCGGCGAGATTGGCGCTGCGATCTGTGGCGATGGTGGTGGTCATGGGGCGGTCTGCACTGGTCTGTCCTCAGACCCGGTTACCCATAATGTGCGGTGGGTTTCAGCCGCGCGGCTGGCGCGGCCCTTGGCCTGTTTCGAAAGGAACTCACCGGTGACTGATCACGATATATGCCGACCCAATCCGACAGATTGGCGGGAATTCAAAATTCTTGGTCTCACATCGCAATTTCTTTCTTCTGTGACGCCCCAGATTCATTTCAGAAGGCGGAGGATGCCGGATGCCACAAACTCCGAGAAAGGATTAGGCTTATGACAAAATCAAGAGCTTCTCAGCTATCACCGCCAGAACAACCGGCCCAATCTTTGAATCACCCCGAACAGGGGGTCCTGTCCAACCCCAAGCCTTGCAAAGGGCGAAACAAAACCCCGGCCCATGGATATCGACGCATTCAGTTTCTCGGGACATGGCGACCAAGGTTCAGGTCGTTATAGGAAGTGAAAGATAGGCTTAGCTTTTGGCACCCATAAGTTGAGCTGGGCACCGTCTCGGAGCGGAACAATATTCGATCACCGAGATCAATTTCTCGGAATTTCCCATCGTGATCGTTAACCTAACCGGAAACG
>JABSSB010000165.1 GCA_013214715.1 Paracoccaceae bacterium
CTGGAAGCTGCGGAAGCACCTGAATTGACACCAGATAGGCGACAATCGCCAATCCCAGCGCTGCAACCAGTTTTTGCGACCTCGGCATGTGCCACTCCTGCTCTGCCGACCCCGCCGTTCTCTACCGGAGCTTCACCCGGGACGCGAGATCGTTATCTGAGTGACATCCACTGTGGCAGACTCAAATGCTGACGCGCAAGAGGTCAGATAATAGTTCCACATCCGCCGGAACCGATCGTCAAAGCCCATTGCGTTGATCTGATCCCATTTTTCATTGAAGGTCGTGTGCCAGCGCCGCAGTGTTTGGTCATAGCTTTGCCCAAATTCCATCGACCCGACAATGCTCAGACCCGCGCGTTCCACTTCCTGCCGCAATTTGGTTGGGCTGGGGAGCATGCCACCGGGGAAGATGTGTTTTTGGATAAAATCAACCCCGCGTTTGTAACTTTTCCAACGCCGATCTGCCACAGTAATGATCTGCAAAGTGGCCTGACGGCCCGGTTTCAGGCGGTCACGCACCGAATCGAAATAGACCGGCCAGTATTTTTCTCCGACCGCTTCAAACATCTCGATCGAGGCGATGCCGTCATAGCTGCCGCGCTCATCGCGGTAATCCTGCAGCTTCAACTCCACCTGGTCTGAAAGACCCGCTTCCGCGATCCGCTTTTGCGCATAGGCCAACTGTTCCTTGGAAATGGTCAGCCCGGTAACCTTCAGCCCACGCTCTTTCGCGGCATATTCGGCAAAACCACCCCAGCCGCAGCCGATTTCAAGCACATGATCCCCCGGTTGCACACCCATCTGGTCGACCATCGACGCATATTTTGCCGTCTGCGCTTTTTCGAGGCTTTCCTGACCGGTTTCAAACAGGGCCGAGGAATAGGTCATCGTGTCATCCAGCCACAGACCGTAAAAATCATTTCCAAGATCGTAATGGTACGAGATGTTCTTTCGCGCCTGCGCCTTGTGATTGCGCTGAAACCAGAACAGCACCTTTTCAAAGCCACGCACCAGCGCCATGCCGGGGAAGCCGTCATAAACGGTATTCGCGCCACAATGGGCAAAATCCATAAAGCCCTGGAGATCCGGCGTGCTCCACCATTCTTCTAGATAGGCATCGCCAAAGCCCAGATCGCCTTCGCGGATCAGACGGGCCCAAAGGTCATTGTTGTGGACGTGCACTTCGCCAACGGGGCCAGGCTTGGCACCTTGCGCCCGAAAAATGCGGCCATCGGGGAAATGGATATCCAAGCGACCCACTTCTATCTGCGAGATCATGTTCCAGGCGCTCGCAAAATAACGTGGCAGGTTTTCCTGCCCCTCGATGGATGTCAGGACCATGCAGCCCTCCCTGTTTGTCTTGTAGTTCAGCATGCTAGGGCGCGATGTTGCGTCAGGCAACATTTTGTGCGGATTTGCGCGCCTGATAGGCCGCAAGAGCCCGTGCACGACCCGCAGCGCTTGTGATGATGGGCGCGGGATAGGCATCATGCGGAGACAATGCCCAACTGCGCGGCACCGCGTCAAAAAAGGCCAGTGCATCTGCGCCTGGCGCGCCCTGCCCTTCGGCGACCCAGTGCCGGATATACCGTTTGTCCGGATCAAATTTTTGCCCCTGCAGCTCAGGATTGAACACCCGGAAGTAAGGTGCCGCATCGGGGCCTGACCCTGCCGCCCATTGCCACCCCATTGCATTGGAGGCGGGATCCCAATCCACCAGACAATCCTCAAACCAGCGCAGGCCAATCTGCCAATGCGTCATAAGATGTTTGGTCAGATAGCTCGCCACTAGCATCCGCCCCCGGTTGTGCATTCGTCCAGTGACATAGAGTTCGCGCATGGCCGCATCGATCATCTCGATCCCGGTGCGGCCTTGTTTCCAGGCGCGCACTTCGTCGCTGTCATCATCGACCTGCCAGGGAAAACTGTCCCATTCCGGACGCCAGTTTCCGGTCAGGATATGCGGGGTGTGGTGCATCAAGTGATAGGCAAATTCACGCCAGACGACCTCTTTCAAGAAATGCTCGGCCCCGGCGGCTCCATCGGCCAGCGCGCGTTGCCCGGCATGCCAGCATTGATGCGGGCTGATTTCACCCGTGGCCAAATGATCCGACAGAGCAGATGTCACGTTTTCCGCCGGAAAGTCGCGCAGATCCTTATACTGTTCAATCGGGCCAGACACGAAGGCAGAGAGCTTGCGCAAAGCCGCCTCTTCCCCGGCTCTGACGCGTGCCCGAACCACGCCTGCACCACGCTGCATCCGTGCCGACAACGCCCACTGAGACAAGCGGTCACTTGCTGGCCAGACTTCCGGCGGGACAAGCCGTTCGGGCGCAGGAAGCGGCGCATCCACGGCCCGGTCGCGCACGGTTTTCCAAAATGGCGTATAAACCTTGTGCGGCGTGCCGGCCTTGGTCGTCACGGTCCAAGGTTCAAACATCAACGCGCCGCCGAAGGACCGCGCCTCGATCCCGCGCGCCTTTAGATCGGCTTTGATTGCCGTGTCACGGGCGACCGAGCCCGGATCATAAGCGCGGGTCCAATAGACCGACTGCGCGCCGGTCACGGCGATCAGATGGTCCAGTTCTTCCGCTGCCTGGCCTTGGCGCAATACGAGACGAGAGCCCACTGCCTCAAGGCTTTTGGCCAGCGCGTCCAGCGACATCTCCAGTCGCAAAGACGGCGCCGCCCCAAGATCGTCGACCAGCGCATCGGCCACAAACACAGGGATCACCGGTCGCCCCAAACGGGCGGCCGCATGTAAGGCGGGGTGGTCTGACAGCCTTAGATCCCGGCGGAACCAAACTATGATCGGGGATGTCGTCTGCAATGTCGGGCCTCGGTCTTGAGTGGTACTAGCATTACGTCACAGCCCGACAGACAGATCACAAAACCCGGTCCAACGCCTCGATCAACTTCGTGATTTCGTCTTCATGCGTGTAATGCGTGAAACTGAGCCGCAAAACACCCTGCCCTGGATCGATCCCCTGTGCCAGCAGGGCCCGGTTGGCGTAAAAATCGCCGCCCCCCGCCATGATGCCCATCGGCGCAAGATCAGCTGCCACCGCCTCGCCCGGACGATGCAACGCCAGCGCGACGGTGGGCGCACGCGTCTCGGCCGTTGCGGGGCCAAGCAAACGCACGGCGTTGCGATCTGCAACCGCATCCAGCAGTGGTTGCAGCAGGGCAACTTCGCGCGCGCGCATCAGGTCATGCACACCCGCCGCCCGCGCAGCGGGATCGCCACCAATGCCATGATGCGCAGCCAGATCATCTATGTAATCGGCCATGCCTGCGCTCGCTGCCACTTGCGCATGATCCGGCCCAGCGGGGGTGAAGCGTTTGTAAAGCGTACCCCCGTTAAAATAGTGCCCCTGATTGGGAAGCAATGCGCCCAATTCCTTGCGCATCACCATAATCCCCTGATGTGGGCCATAGGTTTTATAGCTGGAAAACAGATAGATATCGGCGCCAATATCGCCAACATTCGGAAAGCCATGCGGGGCATAGGACACGCCATCCACACAGACAAAGGCCCCCGCCGCATGCGCCAGAGCCGCGATGTCGACCACCGGATTGATCTCACCCACCACGTTGGAGCAATGCGGAAAGCATACCAACCGGACCGAAGTGTCCAGCAAATCCTCTAGCGCGTCCAGATCCAGCGCGCCGGATTGCGGGTTGATCTTCCATTCGCGTATTTCGATCCCGGCCTCAGCCAGACGCCGCCACGGGCCAGAATTGGCCTCGTGATCCTGATCGGTGACGATGATCGACTCACCGGGTTGCATGAAACTGCGAAAAGCCTGCGCCAGAACGTAAGTGTTCTGCGTGGTTGACGGACCAAAGCTCAGCTCCTCGGGTAAGACGCCCAACATGGCCGATAGCCGGGTGCGGGCTTCGTCCATCTCTTCGCCACCCAGACGGCTGGCATCATACGGGGCATAGGGCTGCACTTTGCGCTGGGTATAGAATCGGGTCAGACGGTCGATCACCTGACTGCAGGTGTAGCTGCCCCCGGCATTTTCAAAGAAGGCCTGCCCCTGAAGACTGGGTTCAGAAAAGGCCGGAAACTGGGACCGCACAAAATCGATATCAAGCGCCATCGCGCATCTCCTTCACCTCTGTCCGGCGCTACAAAAGCGAAGAGATGCGGGCAGCGCAAGAACCCTGCCCGCAATTTTTTTGACCCGTCAGGCGTTTACATCAACCACGACGCGTCCCTTGACCTGACCGGCCAGGATATCGGCGCCCAGCTTGGGCAGATCCGACAATGTCGCAGGGACCACCATAGCCTCAAGCTTGTCCATCGGCAGGTCCGCCGCGATGCGCTGCCAGGCGCGCAGGCGGTTGTCATAGGGCTGCATCACGCTGTCGATGCCCAGCAGGTTCACACCGCGCAGAAGGAAGGGGATCACCGTCGCAGGCAGCCCCGCACCACCCGCCAGACCCACGGCCGAAACAGAGGCACCGTATTTCATCTGCCCCAACACCCGCGCCAGCATTGCGCCGCCAACGGCATCGACACAGCCTGCCCAGGTTTCGGTCTCCAGCGGACGCTTGACGGTTTCGTTGATCTCGTCGCGCGCCACGATCTGCGTCGCGCCGAGGCCGGTCAGATAATCTGCCGTCTCGGGCCTCCCGGTAACAGCTGCCACCTCATGCCCCAGATTGGCCAGAATGGCCGTTGCGACCGATCCAACACCGCCCGCGGCCCCGGTGACCAGAACCGGACCGTCACCAGTTTTCAGCCCGTGATCTTCCAGCGCCATCACAGCCAGCATGGAGGTGAACCCGGCTGTGCCCACGGCCATGGCTTGCTGCGCGCTGAGCCCGTCAGGCAACGGCACCAGCCAATCAGCCTTCACACGTGCTTTTTGTGCATAGCCGCCCCAATGCGCTTCACCCACGCGCCAGCCGGTCAGAACCACGCGGTCACCCAGCTTATAGCGATCATCATCCGAGGCCTCGACCACCCCGGCAAAGTCGATCCCCGGCACATGCGGGTAGTTACGCACCAACCCGCCGCCCTTGGGCGACAGGCACAGCCCGTCCTTGTAGTTCACGGTCGAATATTCGACCGCCACGGTCACATCACCCGCTGGCAGGCGATCTTCTGTGATCTGTTGAATCGAGCCGCTGGCCAGCCCGCTGTCCTCGTCACGCTCCATGATCAGCGCGTTAAACATTGTCATCTCCCTCACCCGGGCCTTTGGCCCCGTTTCCATCGAAATTTGCGGACGTGATCACGCCCAGAATGCCTCGCGCACCACGGCTTTGCGTGGCCCGTCAGGCGTGTTCACTTCCAACTCAGTGCCTGCGTCCCAATGCGTGATCTTGACCATGCCAATCGCCACATGGACACCAAAATCCGGGGAATAAGCCGCCGATGTGATCTGACCCACGCGTATTGTCCCCGCCATCACAGGCCATGCATAATCGACCGGAGGCAGTTTCTCGCCGTGAATTTCAATCGGGCGGATTTGCTGCACCGGGCCTTCTTTGGCCACACGCAACAGCGCGTCACGCCCGATACAGCCAATCGCCGTGGCCGTGTCGCAAAACCGACCCAACCCGCATTCATGCGGAGTGTTGTCTTCGGTCATGTCATTGCCATAGCTCAGCAAGCCGCCTTCGATCCGTTCGATTACGTTTGGACAGCCGGCCCGCACATCCATATCTGCCCCGGCCTCCATCAGCGCATCCCAAAGCTTCATGCCCATGCGCTTATCGGTCACGTAAATCTCGAACCCGCCCTGCTTGGAATAACCCGACCGCGCGATGGGCAGATCCATCCCTTGAAACTGGAACCAGTCAAAGCGGAAAAAGCGGATGTCACGCACGCGCGGGCCAAAAACTTTGGCCACAAGGTCTTCCGCCTTCGGCCCCTGTACCGCCAGCGGTGAGACATCAGGCTCATCGACCAGCACATCCAGCCGATAGCCATTGGCAATGCCCTTGACCCAAAGCAGCAAGTCACTGTCGGCAATGGAAATCCACCACCGGTCTTCGGCCAGCTTGACCGCCACCGGGTCATTCAGCATCCCGCCGGTCTCATCGACAATGGGGACATAATAGCATTGCCCCGGCAGCATCCGCCGCAGATCGCGCGGGGTCAGCATCTGCATCAACCGCCCGGCATCCGGGCCCCGCAGTTCAACCTGCCGTTCGCAGGAGACATCCCAGATCTGCACATGGTTCTTCAAGTGGTGGTAATCGGCTTCCGGGCTTTCGAATACCGTTGGCAAAAGCATACGGTTATAGACCGTGTAGGATTTGACACCAGCGGCTTCGACCCCTTTGGAAAACGGTGTGCGTCGCAACCGGCGCGACGGTGAGATTAAGGCCATCACATCCCTCCCGGCATAAAGGCCAAATCTGTAACAGGCGCATGGACCCCGGCACGGGTCAGCATGGCGTGCACCTGACCCCGATGATGCGTCTGGTGATTGAACAGATGCGCCACGCACAAAGCGATCGGCGTCACCATGCCTTTCTGCAACGCGCCGGAATACCAGCTGAGATCACCGGCCAGTTGTTCGTCCGACACGGCGGCGGCCCAATCGGTGATTTGTTGGTCAAGCTTTGGACGCATTTCCAGCCAAGTCGCACGGTCCGGGATCATATCTACACTATCCTCGATCCCGCCTCCTTGCGGCGGATCTCCGGCGCCCAACCGCGACAGCCACATGGCATCCCCCCATGCCAAATGGCTCAACGTCGCCATGATAGAGCCAAAGAAGGCCCCCTGATCTTCTGTCAACGCCGCTCCAGGCAAAGCTTGAAGACTTTCAGATAGCCGCTTGTTTTGCCACGCGTTATAGCGCGCCATCGTCTGGCAATAGGCGGCCGAAATCATGTCCGCCCCGGACCGGTCCAATGGATTGGGATAATATCTGCGGACTTGCCTTCGAAATCCCAGACCCGGCCATAATCGCGCACCTTCGATTTCAGACCTACCGCCGGATAAATCGTCGGTCCCATCCAATATTGAGTATTTTCCATCGACACCGGCGTGTTGGGGTCCTTGCCAGGGATCATCTCGATCTCACCCTGGATCTTGCGACCGACGGTGATCCGGCGACGGCGTCCGTCCTTTTCGATGATCACCTTTTCCCGCTCAGCACCCAGAATTTCAGACACGAGCAAGCTGAAAACGCCAGTATTGCCGCCCGCCGTGCCCGACAGGATTTCCAGCACCCCGTTATAGGCCTTGCCCGACGCGGCCTCGTCCACATAGGCCGCAACCTTCCAATTGCCTTCCGCCATGCGTCCGGGAATGTCGATCAACAAAGCCACGTTCAAACCAGACAGGCTTTCACCTTCGAAATGACCCTCGTCGATCTGCATCGCAAACCACGTCTGGCAATAGCCGTAGGTAGGGGGATGTTTGCCCAGTGAAATCCCACATGGGCACACCACTTCGCAGGAACAGTTCATGAACAACTCGCCCTTGATCTCCCATTCAGTCGGGATCATGCGACGCCGTTTGGGATTAGGCATCCGGCTGTCGATCCGCTGGCTGACGGGCAAGCGGTCGGCATTGGGTTTCCGTGTCAGGCTCATCTTATCCTCCCATCACAATGGGCGCAGCGCAGACGGCGATCCCGCCCAAGATCAGCACCACGCCCATCGGTTTTGTTATCACATGCCCAATCTGGGGCAGTTTCTCCAAGACCATGAACAGGGTTGCCAGCCCCATCCACAAAAGGCTCATCACGCCTCCGACAAAGCCAAGCACCATAAACCCCCAGCAGCAGCCGACGCAAAACGCGCCAAGGCCAAGCCCCATGCGCAGGCCACCGGCAAAGCCCGTGCGCCAATTGCCGATGAAATACATCATTGGAGAATGGCAGACACCGTGGCAGACCTCTTTCGCGCGGGTGAACTGAAAGCCGCCGACGATGATCAGCAGGATCCCGGACACCCAGGGCGATTTCGCTATACCCAGCATGTCGATCACACCGCCAAAAAGAAGTGCAAGTTGCACAGCGGCGATCACGGCTGCAAACGCAACCCAGATGAAGGCATAGCCCGCAAGTACACCAAACCAGCCTGCGC
The DNA here is from genome assembly GCA_013214715.1 of Paracoccaceae bacterium. Taxonomy (GTDB): domain Bacteria; phylum Pseudomonadota; class Alphaproteobacteria; order Rhodobacterales; family Rhodobacteraceae; genus JABSSB01. The sequence continues at coordinate 8,062 of JABSSB010000165.1, forward strand.
GGCTTCCGGTTGCCGAGGTGATCAGGTCTTCATAGCTGCTTAACGTTGGCACAAGCGTTGGCAGCATCATCGCCGCCATCATGATCGCCCACATGGAAAACAGCGGCCCAAATTCGGCCATGGGCATATACATGTCCATACGCGGATCCATTGCGGCCATGCGCTGTGCCATTGCATCAGGGCGCCCGATCAGATCCAGCCCCATGCCCGTCGACATGGAATACATCACCCACCAAGCCCACAGTATCAGGCCAAAAAAGCCCAGCCAGCCGACATTGCGCCAGACGATCCGCGACATCTCTCCTCCCCGCGACTCGATGCTTGCCAAACTGCATGTCACTTTTTTAAATGTCTGACAAATGGAAAACGCCCCGCCCCGCCCTGCCGACCTCTCGGCCCAGATCGCCAGCGCCATCCGTGACGCCATTGTCGATGGGCGTCTGCGCGTCGAAGAGCGGCTTCCGTCCGAGGCAGAACTGGCCGACCAATTCTCCGTCTCGCGCCCCACTGTACGCGAGGCATTGAAACGGCTGGCCGCGCAATCGCTGATCCGAACCCAACGCGGGGCGGCAGGCGGCGCCTTTGTGAACCGGCTCAGTTTTGAGAATGCCTATGCGCAGCAGATCACGACGTCGACGCTGCTGCTATCGATGAACGCGGTCAGTTTTGATACGGCCTGTGAGGCCCGCTTTGCTCTTGAGCGCGCCTGTGCGCCTTTATCGTCGCAACGCCGCAGCCCGGATCACTTGGCCACAATGCGGGCCGAAATTCACCGACAGGCCCAGCCCGGCCTCACCGATGAAGCCTTTTGCGCCTCGGATGTCGCGTTTCACCGGGCGCTGGTCGATGGGGCGGGCAATCCGGTCCTGTCTTATCAACTGGCTGGCGCGGTCGAAGCCATGCAACCGCTGATGAACATGATCACCTTCACAGCCCGCTCGCGCGAGACGATTGTGGCCTTGCATACCGGGATTGCAGATGCGCTCGAAGCGCGCGATGTCGTGGAAACAACGCAAGGCCTGAGCGCGCTGGAAAGTGAAACCCGCAAAATCGCAGCCGGTGTTTTTGCAGCACGTGCTGCGCGCGATTGACGCAGGCGGCTGTCGCAATAGCTTGGCTGGTATGATTGACATTTTGAACGTTATAGCCGCCCTACTGACCATTGCCTTCGGGGCATTCGGCTTTATCGCGCCAGCCTATACCGCCGCTGCGTTGGATCTCGCGCCGACCAATTCCACGATGGGCTATTCCGAATTGCGCGCCTCAGTCGGCGGACTTTTCGTGATTGCCGCAATTGCAGGGATTTGGCTCAACCATCCGGCGGCATGGGCGATGCTGGGCTTTGCCTATGCCGGGGCCGCGCTGGGGCGGGTTGTGTCGCTGGCGCTGGACAATCCACCTGTGACCAAGGTGCTGATCTTCGGCGGCATCGAAGCCGCGCTGGCAGCGTGGCTGATCCTGGCCAACCTGCCGCGCCTCAAAGCCTGATCGTCACCGCCCATCCCCGGCAAGCGCGGGTGGGTGGGCGGGGCGCTTGCCGAGGATGGGCCTAGCCCTCGGGTGACGCAGCAAAAGCCGCGTCCATCATCGCCTGCGTACCGCGCGAAAACTCCAACGGACAGGGATAGGCCGCCCCATCCAGAACCGACCGGCCAAACGCCTCCACCTGCAATTCATACTGATTGACCGATGGGAAGCGCGTGACCAGCAGCTCAAGGCCCGGCCGATGCAATTCAACCCGAGCTTCTCCAAAAACGCGCGCATTGAAGGGCGCCGTCAACCGCACCAGCCCTTTGGCGCCGTGAAACACCATCTCCTGATGCAGATGCGCGCGGATCGAAACATAGGCCCCATAAGTAAAGCCCGGAAATTGCGCGCGCACATCGGAAAACACATCAATGCCATCCTCCCAGCGGATGGATGCGTCCACAACGTCGGGCTCTGCCCTTGTGACAAAGCGGGCCGAGCCGATGGTGTAGACGCCAATATCGCGCAAGGCACCGCCGCCAGTGTCGGCCTTGTTGCGGATATTGCCTGTATCGGCCCGGTTATCGAAGGAAAACGCGCCAGAGACATGCACCAAGTCCCCAATCGCACCATCCTGCACCAGTTCGCGCGCCAGGTGCCATTGCGGGTGATGTACGATCATATAGGCTTCGGCCGCGAGCAACCCGGTTGCGTCGCGCTTGGCGATTAGGGCGTCGAACTCGGCACTCTGCATCGTGATCGGCTTTTCGCACAGCACATGCTTGCCCGCGCTCAAGGCCTTCAACGTCCAGTCCACATGCAAATGGTTCGGCAAGGGGACATAGACAGCATCGATGCGCGGATCGGCCAACAAAGCGTCATAGCTGTCATGCACAGCCAAATCCGGGCAGAACGCCTGAAACCCAGCCGCCTTTTCCACATTGGACGTCGCCAGCGCCACCAGCCTGGCCCCTTTGGCCGCATGGATCGCCGGCCCCATATATTCGCGCGCGAATTTCGCCGCCCCCAGAATGCCCCAGTTCACTATCGCGCCGCTCATGGCCCGCCCCTTCCTATTGTGTGGGCAGAATGAAAAACATCTCTGACCCCGGTCCCAATGGCAGTCCCAATACAGCCCAGCCCATGAACAAAAAACGTCCATCCGATCAGGAAACTGACCTATATTGACAGCATCAGCGACACCAAAGACTCAATCCCAAAGCCCGAAGGATACTTGGCCCCGATCGTGATGACAAAGGCAAAATAGGTCATCAGGGGTGTGATGCTATTGGTGCTGGAATCTCCGATCCGATAAGGCGTCGGAGTGGCCGCGAGTGTGATGCCCACGGTCATCATCACCGGCACGGAAATCGGCTCCAGAATGACCCATTTGGCTGAAGACGACCCCATGAACAGATTGATGAACCCCGACGCCAGCACAAAGCCCACGACCAAGATGGCCATACCGCTGGTGCTTTATGCGGGCAAGAGTTCCAACAAGGCCGCCCCTTGGACCGCGATCAGCCCCCCCATGTTGGAGTTGTTGTAACAGGCGATGGACTGCGCCATGCAAAACACCATCACGATGAAGCTCGCCATCGCCACAGCCGCCTTTTCCATCTGACGCACCACATCGACGCCGGTTTGAAACAGGCCCACAGCCCGACCATACACGATGCCCGGGATCAGAAAGAAAAAGAACAACAGCGACACAATCACCTGCGTGCCAAATTGCGGGGCATAGGTGAAACCTACGGACCCATATCGCGCCATCAGCGCATCAATCTGCGCCTCGGGCAGGCTGGCGCTGGACAGAACACCCTAATGCGACACTTGGCTGTCAAAGGGCACAGCCATCCAGATCACGAGTCCGGCATAAATCAAAGCCGCGCGACCGACACGCCGTAGCCCGCGCAGTTCCACGGCGGCCAGTGCCCGAGGCATGTCTGGAACATCCGATCCGTTCGGCGGGGCGTAGCGACCCAAATGCGGCTCTACGACCCATTCGATGATCATTGTGCCAAGGAGGACGAAAGAAACATCGACGCGATCAGAAAGTCGTAATTCATCGTCGCGATATTCATGCTGTCGGCAAAAGTCGTGCCCAGCACCCCGTCCCAAATGGCGGCGACAGGCTGCGTGAACCCGCCCAGCAGCGGATCGATGG
>JABSSB010000166.1 GCA_013214715.1 Paracoccaceae bacterium
CAGTTGCGCGAAGCGGTTGAAGCCTCGGATGGTGCGACGCTTGACCTGACACTATGGCGCGATGGGACGGTTGAAACCGTGCAATTGACCCCGCGCCGCACGGATGAGCCCTTGCCCGAAGGCGGCTTTCAGACGCAATGGCGCATCGGTGTGGCATCGTCACTGGCATTTGAGCCTGCGCGCGAAGCGGTCGGCTTCGGCACGTCTTTGAGGGCGGCCGTCTCTCAGACCTTTGCGATTGTGCAAAACTCTCTGTCCGGTCTTTATCATATGATTACTGGCGCGATCAGCACCTGCAACATGGCCGGGCCGATTGGGATTGCAGAAACATCTGGCGCGATGGCCAGTCAGGGCGCGGACAATTTCATCTGGTTCATTGCTGTACTGTCCACGGCTGTCGGCTTGCTCAATCTGTTTCCGATCCCGGCCCTCGATGGAGGGCATCTGGTGTTTTATGCCTATGAGGCCGTGACCGGCCGCCCGCCATCGGAAAAATGGCTCCGAGCGCTGATGACTGGTGGCGTTGCGATTGTGCTTTCCTTGATGCTGTTCGCCTTGAGCAACGACATTTTCTGCTGACGCGATCGCCGCAATTGTGCCGCAATGAGGGCCATGATGGGCCGCAGTTGTATGGCAGGTGATCCGTGGTATCAGTCGAGGATGCAGTTATGCAGACGCTTCGCCGAAATTACCGCAGCCTTCAGTGGCTGTTACGACTGACCGGGGACAGTCTTCTGGCCCTGGGTATGACGCTTGTGATCCTCAATATCTGCGTGTTCCTTCTGGGCTTGTAACCTTCGGACCGGTTTTGACCCTCTCCTCTGCCCGCTCTACACCCTGTAGGCGGGTGTTTGCGCAACACATGATATTCCGTCTCGGGTTGAGCCTTCACTGCTTTGACAAAGCGAAAGCCAGTCGATAGCAACGTGAGCAACGCCCGATTGGTGGGACGAGGCGAGCAGGGAGACAGAGGCGATATGATCGGTGGGGTTCAGCAACCGGTAGGCCGGCAGCGCATAGCGGTACAATTCAATCTCCGGGGGCTGATCATTCTGTTGGCCTTAGTGGTCACATCACTCTTGCCGCTACAGCTTGAGGCGCAGGGGCGTACTTTCACCTTTGACACGATTGCGGTTCAGGGCAACCAACGCATCGAAAGCGCCACGGTGCAAAACACGCTGGGCATTCAGGCGGGGCAGGCCGTCACAGCGGGCGAAATCAACGATGCCTTGCAGCGTTTGCAGCAGAGCGGCGTGTTCGAAACGGTCGAGATTGACCCGCGCGGCAACACCTTGGTCGTGACCGTGCAAGAATTTCCAACCGTCAACAGGGTCAGTTTCGAAGGCAATCGCCGGATTTCCGACGACGTGCTTGGCGAGTTGATCGAATCCTCCTCGCGGCGGGTCTTCAGCCCGGCTCAGGCGGAAGCCGATTCTGCGGCGATTGCCGCCGCTTATGCTCAGCAGGGCCGGATTGCCGCGACCGTCACGCCACGCATCATTCGTCGCGATGACAATCGCGTCGATCTGATTTACGAGATCGCCGAAGGCACGACCATAGAAGTCGAACGCATCACCATCGTGGGCAACGAAGCCTATTCAGAGCGCCGCCTGCGCCGGGTGCTCGCAACCAAGCAAGCCAACTTCCTGCGCACCTTCATTGGTCAGGACACGTTGATTGAAGACAGGATCGAAGTCGATCAGCAGTTGCTGTCGGACTTCTATGCCTCGCGCGGCTATATTGATTTCCGCATCCTCAGCACAAATGTGGCGCTGTCGCGCGAACGCGATGGGTTTTTCATCGTATTCAACGTCCAAGAAGGGCAGCAGTTTAAATTCGGCAATATTTCTACCCGCAGTGAAATCAACGGCGTCGATGGGGTGGCGTATCAAGAAGCGCTGCGCGTGCGTCCGGGCGTTGTGTATTCCCCGACCTTGATCGAGGAGTCGGTGGCGCGGCAAGAACGGTTGGCCATTCAGCAGGGTCTCGATTTCCTGCGCGTGCGGCCTGAAGTGACGCGTAACGCGGAAACGCAAACGCTGGATGTGGTGTTTGTTCTGGAACAGGGCCCGCGTCTTTTCATTGAACGCATCGATATCGAAGGTAACACCACCACGCTGGACCGGGTTGTCAGGCAGCAATTCCGCGTCGTCGAAGGCGATCCGCTGAACCCGCGCGAAATCGCGAACAGTGCAGACAGGATCCGCGCCCTGGGGTTCTTTGAAGATGTGCTCGTGGACACGCGTGAAGGCACATCTCCGGATCAGCGGATCGTGGATGTGGATGTCGTCGAAGCCCCAACAGGATCGCTGAACCTTGGCGGGTCATTCTCGGTCACCGACGGGTTTGGGATCGCCATCGGTTTGCAGGAGAGCAATTTCCTCGGACGCGGGCAACGACTGGCGTTGAATGTGCAAACCGCTCAGGAATCAGAAGCCTATTCGATTGGCTTCAGCGAGCCATACCTGCTGGGTCGTGACCTGCGGTTTGATTTTGACATCGGGGTGCAGGGGCGGACGTCGAGCTTCGTGTCCTATAACACATCGCGGGATTTCATCACGCCATCGCTCACATTCCCGGTCGGTGAAAATGCGCGTCTGCGCACCAACCTGTTCTATAATGCGCGTGAAATGCAGGAGCGCAATGGTGTCAACCCGGGTGTGGTCGTGGCGCGCGAGATTGCATTTGGAAAACGCACGGACGTGGGGCTGGGCTTGCGCTATACCTATGACAGCAGGCTTACCGGTTTGAACCCCAATGCCGGGGTTCTGGTTGAAGTCGGAGCGGATTTTTCCGGCTTGGGCGGCGACAATACCTATATCAAACCCGAGGCGCGGGTGATCGCACAGTCGCGTGTTCTGAACGAAGAGGTGACGTTGCGGGCCTCCTTTGAAACGGGCTATCTGCTGTGGCAAAGCAACACTCCGACGCGTTCGGTTGACCGCTTTTTCACCACGCCATCCCGACTGCGCGGGTTCGAACCTGGCGGCATTGGTCCCCGCGAAATATCCAATGGTGTGAACGAACCGCTGGGTGGCAATGTGTTTACGGTGGCCCGGCTTGAGGCCGAATTCCCGCTGCCAATTCCGGAAGAAATCGGCATGCGCGGTGGGGTTTTCTATGACGTGGGCAACCTGTGGGATCTCAAAAATGCGAATTTGAGCGGTGCGAATGTCGTGGGCGAAGGCGGATCTCTGCGGCATGTAGTGGGTGTCTCCATCCTTTGGACCACGCCCATCGGCCCGCTGCGCTTCAACTTTGCTCGCCCGCTGATCAAAGAAGATTTTGACCGCTCGCAGGCCTTTGACCTGACTGTTCAGGCGCAGTTCTGATCCGATGTGGGGGCGGCGTCTGCGCCTGTGGCTTGTGTCATTGATCGCGGGCATGGCGCTGACTGGTCCCGTATTGGCGCAGCAGAACGGGTTGCAAATGGGCCAGCCGGTGGCCCCACCGGTTGGCGCGATTTTGACGATCTCTTCGGATCGCATGTTCACAGACTCCCTGTTCGGGCAACGGGTCGCACGGGAAATTGCAGCGCAGACCGCCGTTCTCGCCGCCGAAAATCGGCGTATCGAAAGTGAACTGGTTCTGGAAGAGCAGGACCTGACTCAAAAGCGCGCAGACATGTCACCCGAGGACTTTCGCGTTCTGGCAGATGCGTTTGACGACAAGGTGCAAAACATCCGCCGCGAGCAGGAAGCCAAAGCCCGCGCCGTGACCGAAGCGCAGGATCTGGGTCAGATTCAGTTTCTGGAAGCCGCGCGTCCTATCCTTGTCCAGATCATGCAGGAAACCGGGGCCGGTGTGATCCTTGAGCGGGCCACCGTTCTCATGAGCTCCAATGCCACGGATATCACCGATCTGGCCATCCAGCGTATCGACCAGACGCTGGGAGATGGCAGCGAAGATTAGCGCTGAGTGTCGGTTACAGTGGCGCGAGGAACTGCGCCTTGCCCCTTGCAGGTCAGATTGCTACCACATCACCCAAGTCAGACGACCAAGGATATCCAGAATGAGCGACGCCGTCACCACCGCAGATATTCACGTGATCCAGCAGATCCTGCCGCATCGCTACCCGTTCCTGCTGGTGGACAAGGTGGTTGATATGGATGGTTACAGCTCGGGCGTGGGCATCAAGAATGTGACCATGAATGAGCCGCATTTCACCGGCCATTTCCCGGACGTTCCCGTGATGCCAGGCGTCTTGATCCTTGAAGCGCTGGCGCAGACGGCTGGCGTTGTGGTCGGCTCAGCTCTCGACCTCGCGGGCAAGGGGGCTTTGATTTATTTCATGTCGATTGACGGGGCCAAGTTCCGCCGCAAGGTCGTGCCTGGTGATGTTCTGCGGATGGAGGTGACCACCCTGCGCGGCAAACCCGGCGGTAAGGTCTGGAAATTCAAGGGCGTGGCCAGCGTCGAAGGCGAAATGGCGGCCGAGGCTGAACTGACAGCGATGATCGATCTGTCGGGCGGGGCGTAAACGGATGCATGGCATCCATCCCTCTGCCGTGATTGAGCCCGGCGCCCAGATCGGTGAAGGCTGCACGATCGGGCCATTCTGCGTCATCGGCCCCGAGGTCGTTTTGCATGATAGGGTCGAGTTGAAAAGCCATGTCGTCGTGACCGGCAAGACCGAGATCGGCTCGGACACCGTGATCTTCTCTTTTGCAGTGATCGGCGAAATTCCGCAGGATCTGAAATTCAAGGGTGAGGATGTGCGACTGATCATCGGGCAGCGCAATCGCATCCGAGAGCATGTCACCATGAACCCCGGCACCGAAGGCGGTGGGGGTGTGACGCGGGTGGGCGATGATGGGCTGTTCATGGCCGGATGCCACATCGCGCATGACGCGCAGATCGGCAATCGGGTGATCGTGGTGAACCAATCGGCCATCGCGGGCCATGTGATCCTTGAGGATGAGGTGATTGTCGGCGGTCTGTCGGGCGTGCATCAATTCGTGCGTGTCGGGCGCGGAGCAATGATCGGCGCGCTCAGCATGGTGGCGCAGGATGTGATCCCCTACGGGCTTGTGCAGGCGTCGCGCGGTCGGCTCGATGGGTTGAACCTCATCGGGTTGAAGCGCCGCGGCGTGACGCGCTCGGATATCACGGCGTTGCGTGCCGCGTTTCAGATGCTGGGTGATGGTGAGGGCACTTTTCATCAGCGCGCAGAACGTTTGGGCGAGGAAACCGAAAGCGAATATGTGCGCGAGATCGTGGCTTTTGTCATGGGCGACAGTGACCGTCATTTCCTCACGCCGGGGGGCTGACCCATGCTGGCGCTGATCGCCGGGCGTGGTGATCTTCCCGACCGGATCGCGGCCGAGGCCGGGCCGGTGCTGGTCTGCGCGATGGACGGGGCCATGCCGGAAAGGCTGGTGCCCGAGATCACCTTTCGCCTTGAACGATTGGGGGAGTTTCTGCGCACCCTCAAACAGCGCGGCGTAACCCGGATCTGCATGGCGGGCAGCGTCACGCGTCCGCGGTTGGAGCTTTCGAAACTCAGTCTTTCGACCCTGCGGCTGCTGCCTTTGATGCGCAAGGCGATGCGGATGGGCGATGACGGGGCGTTGCGGGCGGTGGTCGCTGTGTTCGAGAATGCCGGTTTTACCGTGGTCGGCGCGCATGAGCTGTTGCCCGATCTTGTGATAGAGCCAGGCATCCCGACCAAAGTTCACCCCGACAAGGCAGCGCAGGCGGATGCCGACAGGGCAGCTCAAATCGTGGCAGCGATGGCCGCAGCGGATGTCGGGCAGGCCTGCGTGGTGCAGTCCGGTCAGGCTCTGGCAATTGAATCGGTCTTTGGCACGGATTGGATGCTGGCGTCCCTGACGGCGCGGCCAAAGGCTGCGGGGCAGGGCGGCTTACTCTACAAAACCCCGAAACCGGGGCAAGAGCGGCGCGTTGACCTGCCGGCCATAGGCCCGACGACGGTTGCGGGCGCGGTGGCTGCCGGTCTGGACGGGATCGTGATCGAGGCTGGCGGGGTGATCGTGATGGAGGCCGCCAAAACCATTGCCGATTGCGACGCGGCGGGTCTGTTCCTTTGGATCAGAAAGGCCAGGTGATGCGCGTCTTCATTCTGGCCGGCGAAGTCTCGGGCGATCTTCTGGGCGGGGCATTGATGTCCGGGCTGAAGCAGTTATGCCCGGATATAAGCTTTGAAGGCATTGGTGGCGCAGCCATGCAGGCCCAGGGTCTCACCAGCCGTTTCCCGATGGAGGAACTCTCCGTCATGGGCCTCGCCGAGGTACTGCCCAAATATTTTCACCTCAAACGCCGGATCGCAGAAACAGCGCAGGCCGTGATCGACATGCAGCCCGATGTACTGATCACAATCGATAGCCCGGATTTTTCTCTGCGCGTCGCCAAGCTGGTCAAAGCAGGCTCTGATATTCGCACGGTGCATTATGTGGCGCCATCGGTCTGGGCCTGGCGGGCCGGGCGCGCCGCCAAGATGGCCAAGGTTATTGATCATGTGCTTGCCCTGCTCCCTTTCGAGCCGCCCTATATGACCGCTGAAGGAATGGACTGTGACTTCGTCGGCCATCCCATCGCGGCCAAGCCGGTGGCGCGTGACAAGGACGTTGCAGACATGCGCGCGAGGCTGGGTTTGGACGACGCGCCCTATCTTTTGGTCCTTCCGGGCTCGCGCCGGTCCGAAGTCGCACGCCTCGCCCCGATCTTCGGACTGGCGTTACACCAGATTGCCAAAACCCACCCCGATTTGCGGTTTGTCCTGCCCGTGGCCACACCGGTGACCGATTTGATCAACGAGTCGGTGGCAAACTGGCCTGTTCGCGTGACCTTAGTCAGCGCCAGTGACGATCCGGACGGCAATATGAAACTGGCGGCATTCAAAGGGGCCAAAGCTGCTCTGGCGGCCTCTGGCACGGTATCGCTGGAACTCGCAGCCAGCGATACGCCCATGGTGATTGCCTATACGTTCAACTGGCTCACCTTGCAAATCATGAAACGCATGATCCGCATCGATACCGTGACGCTGGTCAATCTGGTATCAGAGACGCGCAGCGTGCCCGAATGCCTTGGCGCGGACTGCACCCCGGACCAGATCGCTGCGGCCATGACCGAGGTGATGGCAAACCCGACCGCCCAGCATGAGGCCATGCGCCTGACGATGGAGCGTTTGGGCCGCGGCGCAGAAGACCCCGGCCTGCGCGCCGCACGCGCCGTGTTGGCGCGCTTACCCGGCAGCGTCGACGGATGAACGCCATGCTGGATGAGGTGCTGGTGCTCTTTGGTCTGGGCATCGTCGGGTTCGCGCTGACCAATTTTGACAATCTGGCGCTTCTCGTGACGCTGATCCCGGTCATGGGACGGTTGCGGGCCGTGACGGCCTTCTGGTTGGCGCAGGGGCTGACCTTGACCGTGGCGCTGGCCGCCGCGGCAGGTCTGTCAGCGCAGATTGCAGATCCCGGACCGATTGTGGCTTTGCTTCCCATCTGCATTGGGCTTTGGCGGTTGGTGTCGCGGGGGCAAAAGGGTGACAGCGCGCGCGGCACCGGCAGCTGGTTCGCCGCTGTGGCCGTGTTCCTGTTGCTGACAGGGGACAGCTTTGCCGTCTTCGCCTCGCTTCTCGCCGACACGGCGCCGGGGCTGCAATGGGCCGTTTTGCTTTCGGCAATTTCCACGGGCATATTCATGGGCCTGATGGCGACCGAGCTAGCCCGCTATGAATACCTGTCACATCTGCTGGACCGCGCCGCGCCCTGGCTGATGATCGGGATCGGACTTTATATCTTCGTCAACAGCGCCACCGACGTGGTTCAATAACCGCGCCAGATCCACCCGCCGCCAAAGATCCGGCTGCCCCCGGTTTCGTAAAACACACAGGCCTGACCGGGAGAGATCCCTTCTTCGGGCGACAACAGTTCAACCTCGGCGATGTCCGGCCCAAGCGGTCGAAGCACCGCCTCACGCGGGGGGCGAGTGGAACGCACCTTGACCGAGACGTGCCATTCCTTGCGGGAAGTGAAAGCCTCATCCCCTAGCCAATTGATCTCCCGCACGGGCACGGTTCGGGTCGATAGCATGTCTTTCGGACCGACCACGACCTCTTTGCGGTCGACATCGAGCTTGACGACATAAAGCGGTTCACTCAGCCCACCGATGCCAAGCCCGCGTCGCTGGCCGATCGTGTAATGGATCACCCCCTCATGCCGACCCAGAACGCGGCCATCGGCATGGACAATCTCTCCGGGCTCGGCAGCGCCGGGGCGCAGCTTTTCGATCACCTGTGCGTAATTGCCGTTGGGCACGAAACAGATATCCTGACTGTCAGGCTTGTCTGCCACGGCCAACCCGTATTCCCCCGCCAGCGCCCGCGTCGCGTCCTTGTTGGGCAAATGTCCCAGCGGGAAACGCAGATACTCCAACTGCTCGGGCGTGGTGGAGAACAGAAAATACGACTGATCGCGATTGGCATCTTCTGCGGAATGCAATTCCGGACCCTTGGCGCCCATCTTGCGCTGGATGTAGTGGCCAGTGGCCATGCAATCCGCGTCAAGATCCTTGGCGGTTTCGAGCAGGTCCTTGAACTTCACCCGTTCATTGCAACGAATGCAGGGCACCGGCGTGGCGCCAGCCAGATAGCTGTCGGCAAATTCATCGATCACTGCATCTTTGAAGATATTCTCGTAATCCAGAACATAATGCGGGAAGCCCTTTTCCTCGGCCACGCGGCGGGCGTCATGTATATCGATCCCGGCACAGCAGGCACCTTTCTTGGCCAACGCGGCCCCATGATCATAAAGCTGAAGCGTCACCCCCACTACGTCATAGCCTTCATCGGCCAGCTTGGCGGCCACGACTGAGCTGTCCACGCCGCCGGACATAGCGACGACGACACGGGTTTGTGCGGGTGGTTTGGCAAAGCCAAGCGAATTCAGATCAGACAGGGTGTCAGACGCCATGGCGGCGGGTCCTTGCAGCGCAATTGATGGAGGTACTGATGAATATAAGAAAATCCTCATTACTCACAAGGGGCAGCTTCACCCATCGTTAAACCTGTGCGGGCAGTGTCATTGGCAAGTCACGCAAGAAGGAATTCGGCGATGTATCTCAAAAAGATTGAAGGAGTGCGCTCTGTCACGCTACCCGATGGCACTATCATGACGCAGGCAGACCTTCCAGAACCTCACACCACGCGCTGGGTCGCCTCTCGCAAGATCGCCGTGGTGCGCGGCGTGCTCTATGGATTGATCACTAAAGACCAGGCATTAACGCGGTTTGGGCTGAGCCAGGAAGAGTTTCAAAGCTGGGTCACCGCAGCCGCGATTCATGGCGAAGACGGCCTGAAGACAACCAATGTGCAAAAATTTCGTCTACCTTAGCGAGAATCGAGTACACTTACCGAGCCGATAACCTGTGATTAACCTTTTTCACGGAACAATGACACCGTAAGGTAACAAGCAAGGGGCTTGGGAACGAGTATGCGAATTCTTCTGGTTGAAGACGATCCTGCCACGTCAAAAAGCATCGAACTGATGCTGACCCATGCAAATTTGAACGTCTATGCCACTGATTTAGGCGAAGAAGGCATCGATCTGGCAAAGTTATATGATTACGATTTGATCCTGTTGGATTTGAATCTGCCGGACATGAACGGGCATGAGGTTCTGCGCCAGATCCGCTTGGCGCGCATCGACACGCCGATCCTGATCCTGTCGGGCGCTGATGACACAGAAAACAAATTGCGGGGCTTTGGGTTTGGCGCAGATGACTATCTGACAAAGCCATTTCACCGCGAAGAGCTGGTCGCCCGGATACACGCGATTATTCGCCGCTCCAAAGGTCATGCGCAATCGGTGATCAAGACCGGAAAGGTCGCTGTGAACCTCGATGCCAAGACGGTCGACGTGAAAGGAGAGCCGTTGCATCTGACCGGCAAGGAGTATCAGATGCTGGAGTTGCTCAGTCTGCGCAAGGGCACCACCCTGACCAAAGAGATGTTCCTGAATCATCTCTATGGCGGCATGGATGAGCCGGAATTGAAGATCATCGACGTCTTCATCTGCAAGCTGCGCAAGAAGCTGAGCACAGCGACGGGCGGCGACAATTATATCGAAACCGTTTGGGGGCGCGGCTACGTGCTGCGCGATCCGCAAAGCGCTTCGGAACCTGAGCAGAGATTGGCCCTCGGCGCCTGAGCATCGCTGGACGCCACCAGTTGCGCGCTCTATCACATGGGCCAGGTGCGGTCATGCACCCCCATGAGGTAGAGGAGCACACAGGTGAGCGAGATGTCGGAGCAGACGCAGCCATCCACTGCGTTACGTCACAGCAAGGTGCCGGCCGATGATCTGGCGACGCAGGTCGCTGCACTGGATGTCGCCCAACTGACAGAGGCTGAGGCGACACTCTGGCTGGCACAGTTGGCCTCAGCCATTTCAGACGCGAATGCTGCCTATCACGAACAGGATGCTCCCAATATCAGCGATGCCGCATATGACGTGCTGCGTCGTTGCAACAGCGCCATAGAAGCACGGTTCCCAAAGCTGAAACGGGATGACAGCCCGTCAGAGCAGGTCGGATCAAAACCCGCCGAAGGGTTTGGCAAGATCACTCATGCCCAAAGAATGCTGTCTTTGGGCAATGCCTTTGAGGCTGAAGATGTGGCGGATTTTGACAAATCGATCCGCAATTACCTTGGACTGCCTGCCGAAGCGCCGATCGCCTATTCTGCCGAGCCGAAAATTGACGGTCTGTCTTTGTCGCTGCGGTATGAAAAGGGGCGTCTGGTGCAGGCCGCCACACGTGGCGATGGTAGCGTAGGCGAAAACGTGACGGCCAATGCGCGCACGATAGCTGATATTCCTCAGGTTCTTGATGATGCGCCCGATATCCTTGAGGTGCGCGGCGAAGTCTATATGAGCCATGCCGATTTCGACGCGCTGAACTCTCGTCAGGCGGCCCGCAAAGAAAAAACTTTTGCCAACCCGCGCAATGCTGCTGCTGGCTCGCTTCGCCAGCTTGATGCAGAAATCACACGCGCCCGACCTTTGAAATTCTTCGCCTATGCCTGGGGAGAGCTCAGCGCGCCGCTGGCCGAGACCCAGATCGGGGCGGTACACCGTCTGGCGCAGCTTGGGTTTCAAACCAACCCGTTGACAGCCCGCTTCGAAGATCTGGAGGCGTTGCTGGCCCATTACCGCCTGATCGAAAGCCAGCGCGCGACGCTGGGCTATGATATTGACGGGGTCGTCTACAAGGTTGATGATCTGGCGCTTCAGAGCAGGTTGGGTCTGCGATCCACGACGCCCCGCTGGGCCATTGCCCATAAATTCCCGGCAGAACTGGCCTGGACGCGGCTTGAAGGCATCGACATTCAGGTTGGCCGCACCGGAGCACTCAGCCCGGTGGCGCGGCTGCATCCTGTCACGGTGGGCGGCGTGGTCGTGTCCAATGCGACCTTGCACAATGAAGATTACATCGCCGGTCGGGACGCCAATGGACAGCCCATCCGTGACGGCAAGGATATTCGCGTTTTCTGGATCATCTGCGTCAGACGCGGCAGCCGCGCGGCCTCATAAGG
>JABSSB010000167.1 GCA_013214715.1 Paracoccaceae bacterium
CGCCTGCATCTCGGTCGTGAACTACGATGCCGATTTCGCCTTTCTGGGGTTCTATATCACCCAGCCCGCCTATCGTGGCCAGGGATATGGCTATGCGCTGTGGCAGGCGGCCCTGGCCCATGCGGGCACGCGAATCGTGGGCCTCGATGGTGTCCCGGACGAGCAGGAGAATTACCGCAAATCCGGCTTTGTGCTGGCCTGGCAGAACAGCCGTTTTGGCGGCGTCGTCACCCCGGCGGCGCCCAGTGTCGATCTGCGCCCGATCACGGCCCCCGATGCCGCGCTCGAGGCATTGGACGCAAAGGTCTTTCCCACCCCGCGCCCGGCCTTCTGGCAATCCTGGCTGTCCGCACCGGGGCATCATGCGCTGGCGGCGCATAGCGAGGGGCAGATGCAGGGCTTTGGCGTGATCCGTCCTTGCCGCGACGGGTGGAAAATCGGGCCATTGGTCGCCCAAACACCCGAGATTGCGGACGCGCTGCTGCACGGGTTGGCCCACGCGACCGGAGAGGCTACACCGCAGATCTTCCTCGATCTGCCCACCGCCAATCGGGACGCCGTGGCGCTGGCCGAAGGCTTGGGGCTTGTGCCGGTCTTTGAAACCGCGCGCATGTATAAAGGCCCCGTGCCGCAGGTGGATCTATCGCTGATCTATGGTGTCACAAGCTATGAATTGGGCTGAGCCTCTCGCCGGGCCATGTAATCGTCCAGTGTCCGGCCCGGCTCATCCACGAACAGCTCAGGCAAAGGCGTGGCGGCTTCGATCAGATCGACGCGAAACACGCGGAAATCATCGCGCAATTCGCACCATGCGGTCAGCGTCCAGACCCGGCCCCAATATTCCATATGCAACGGGCGCACGATGCGGTCCGTCAGCGTGCCGTCAATCCGACGATAGCTGAGCCGCAGTTTTTGCCGCCCTTTGATCGCCGCGCGCAGCGGCGCCATATGGCCAAAACCCCGCGCCGCATCGGCAAAGGGGTAGACAGCGAATTTCCATTGATCCGCCTCTGCCACAACCTGCGACGGCAGCACCGCATCGAGCTTATCCGCCAGCGACAGCGCCGCGGCTTTCAGGTCGGGGTCTGCGGCCTCTGCGACAATGGCCATGCCCAGATTCAGCGCCTCTAATTCGGCGGTGGTCAAGGTTAGCGGCGGCAGGGTGATCGCGTCCACCGCCATATAGCCCACGCCGCGTTCGCCCTGCACCGGCACGCCCGAGGCGATCAGCGTGTCCATATCGCGATAGATCGTCCGCACCGACACTTCCAGACGATCCGCGATGTCCTGCGCGCGGTGCAGCTTGCCGTCGCGCAGGATCTGGATGATGTCAAACAGGCGGTCGGTGCGGCGCAAGGGTCACTCCATCTGCGTGGACCAGCACAGATACGCATGGCGCATTTCGACGCTGGTCGGGTCGATATGGGTCATGAAGGGGGCAAAGCTGGGCTCTTTCATCGCGGCCGCCTGCGCGGTCTGGGCCTGATCCATCGAGGCCCAGATCACATGATCGGTCCAGATCCCATCGTCCCCGCAGCTCAGCTGCCGCGACAGGCAGCCGCCGATGCGGTCCATAAAGCCCTTGGTGCCTTTTGCATCTGCGACAAAACCCGCGCTGTCCACCCCGTCTTTCAACCGAAAGCGCACGATCTCGGCCACGGGGCCGGTTTGGCTCATCTGCATGTCTCTCTCCTGTGTTTGGTCATGCGATGGGATCGGTCTAACGGGTCACAACTGACATAAACCTGTCAGGAGTGTTTTGGCCAGCGCGAAAAAATGCTCCGCCGCATGGCCTCACACGATTTTGGCCCGCGCTTGGACTTTCCGCGCCCCGCGGCTCTGCCTAGAACTCAAACCCGAGAAGAGGGCGCGCGTCATCTGCGCCCTGCAATGGAGATAATGACATGCTGAACAATATCGGACTTCCCGGCCTGCTGCTGATCGCGGTTGTGGTTCTGGTGCTTTTCGGGCGCGGCAAGATCAGCGCGATGATGGGCGAAGTGGGCAAAGGCATCACCGCCTTCAAGAAAGGCGTCGATGACGGCACCAAAGAAATTCAAGAGGCCGATGCCGGCGAAACCGCCAAGGACATCACGCCCGAGGCCGAGAAAGACAAGGTCTAAGCCGGCATGTTCGATCTGGGTTGGAGCGAGCTCCTGATCATCGGGGTGGTCGCGCTTATTGTCGTGGGGCCAAAAGACCTGCCGGTCATGTTCCGCAATATCGGTCGGTTCGTAGGCAAGGCACGGGGTATGGCGCGCGAGTTTTCGAACGCCATGAACGAAGCGGCTGATGATGCCGGTGTCAGCGACATTCAAAAAACGCTGAAAACCGCGACCAACCCGGTCGGGTCTGCCATGGATGGGGTGCGCGACGCCGCGAAGGATTTCAAATCCAGCTTTGACCCCACCAAGCTTGACGCCACATCCGAAACCGGCAAGCTGGCTACCAAACGTGCCGAGGATACCAAGAAGATCCAGGCCACAACCATGCGCCGCGCGGCCGAGAAAAAGGCCGCCGAGGCGGCTGAAATGCTGAAAAAGGCCGAAGCCGCCGAGGCCGATCTAGCCGCGCTGCAGGCCGACACTCCGCCCCCTGAGAGCAAGACATGAGCAATCCCGAAGAGATCGACGAGAGCACAGCGCCCCTGATCGAACACCTGGCCGAACTGCGCACGCGCCTGATCCGGTCGGTTCTGGCGCTTCTGGTCGGCGTCGTGCTGGCCTTCACCGTGGCCGAGCCGATCCTGCAATTCCTGATGGCGCCGATCGAAGAAACCCTGCGCGCGATGGGCGATCCGTCGCCAACGCTGCAATACACCTCGCCGCAGGAATATCTGTTTGTGCTGTTCCGGATCTCTTTCGTGTTCGGCTTTGCCCTGGCCTTCCCGGTGATCGGGTTCCAGATGTGGCGCTTTGTGGCGCCAGGGCTTTACAAGTCCGAGAAAGGCGCATTTCTACCCTTCCTGATTGCCTCGCCCTTGATGTTCATCGCCGGTGCCAGCTTTGCGCAATTCGTGGTGACCCCGCTGGCGATGCAGTTCTTCCTGGGCTTTGTCGATGTCAGTTCGGTCTTTGCCAACCTGCTGGGCGCTGCAACAGGTGAACTGCCCGTCGATGTCGAGGTGCTGATCGTGCCGGAAACGGCTGAAGGCGTGAAAATCACCTTCTTCGGCAAGGTCAATGAATCGCTCGATATCACGCTGAAATTCATCATGGCCTTTGGTCTGTGTTTTCAGCTGCCAGTGCTGTTGACCCTGATGGGCAAGGCCGGTCTGGTCAGCGCCGAAGGTCTGGGGTCTGTCCGCAAATATGCCGTGGTGGCCATTCTGGTGCTGGCCGCGCTCGTGACCCCGCCTGATGTGATCACGCAGGTGATCCTCTTTGTGGTGGTCTATGGTCTTTACGAAGTGTCGATCTTCCTTGTCGGTCGGGTCGAGAAAAAGCGCGAAGATCAACTGCGTGCCGATGGCTATTACGACGATGAAGACGAAGACTTGGCCCAACAGGAAGAGCCCAAGTGACTGACGACACGCTGACGCGGATCGCCGCGGCGCTGGAGCGGATGGCACCAGCGCCGCTGGCCGCTCCGGATTTCTCGGCGGCAGAAGCCTTTGTCTGGCATGTTGATCCCGACCGGCTGGCGTCCGTGGCACAGGTCAATCGCGTCGGGCTTGATCTTCTGGTGGGCATCGACCGCGCCCGCGATACGCTGCGCGACAACACCCGGCGCTTTGCCGAAGGTTTTGCCGCCAATAACGCGCTGCTTTGGGGTGCGCGGGGCATGGGAAAATCCAGCCTTGTCAAAGCGGTGCACGGCGATCTTGTTGCTGCGCATCCCGATCTGAAACTGGTCGAATTGCAGCGCGAAGATCTGCCCTCCGTCGGGCGGCTTTTGGGTCATCTGCGGGGCGCCTCGCAACGGTTCATCCTGTTTTGCGATGACCTCTCGTTCAGCCATGATGACCAGCATTACAAATCGCTCAAAGCGGTTTTGGACGGTGGCGTCGAAGGGCGGCCCGAGAATGTGGTGTTCTACGCCACATCTAACCGCCGCCACCTGATGCCGCGCGACATGATCGAAAACGAACGCTCATCTGCGATCAACCCGTCCGAGGCGGTGGAAGAGAAAGTGTCGCTCTCGGATCGGTTCGGGTTGTGGCTTGGCTTTCATCCCTGCGATCAGGATGCGTTCCTTGCTATGATTGACGGCTATTGCGCGGCGTATGGGGTGTCAGTTGACGCCGACACGCTGCGGGCCGAGGCGATTGAATGGCAGGCCACACGCGGCGCGCGCTCTGGCCGGGTGGCGTGGCAGTTCTTCACCGATCTGGCCGGACGGCACGGTGTGGCCGTCGGCTAGGCCGGATCAGTTCAGGTACCTGTTGGGGTCAACCACGTTGTCGATCCCTTCGCGGACCTCGAAATGCAATGTGGCGCTGTTGTCGTCGGGCAGGGCAGCGATGGTCTGCCCTCGGCTGACCCGGTCCCCCTTCGCCACCGAAATCTCATCCAGCCCGACATAAATCGTCAACAACCCACCGGAATGTTCCAAGATCACGATGGACACGCGGTTTGTGTCCTGCGTCACACCCGCCACAGTGCCATCTGCGGCGGCCTTCACAGGGGCCTTCGCGCCGCCGGCGATGGATATGCCATTGTTCCGCCCGCGCTCAAAATCGCGCACGATCCGGCCCTGAACGGGCAGCGACAGCACGCCGCTTTGGCTCGCGCTTGTGGCGACGCCTCCGGTGCCAGTGACCTCGGGCGCCGGGGTCGAGGCCGGGGCCACCTGCTCTTCTGGCAAAGGCTGGGTCGCGCTGGGCGGGGTCGGCGTAGGCGAGCCCTGACCCGGTTGCGTGACAGCGGCGGTCTCAGTCACAGGCGCGCCGCCCGGCACGGTCAGCGGGATCAGCAGAAACTGCCCTTCGCGCACGGCGAAATCTGTCCCCAGCCCGTTCCACTCTGCCAAAGCCCGCACCGGCACATCGTAAAGACGCGCGATGGTATAGGCGGTCTCGCCGCGCGCGACCTTGTGGCGGATCGGTTCGCGCCCATCCAGCGCCACGGGCGTGGCTGTTGCGGCTGGGGTGGCAGAAGATGAGAGGCTGGTCGTGCCCGGCGCAGGTGTCAGCGTGCTGCTTTCGACCGTGGGTGTGCCGGACGGGGCGCTGTCGATGGCCGCGCCCGCGACCGCGGCAATGTCGAGGGTGGATTGCGGCTCCGACACGCGGCGGGGCAGGGCGATGACCTCCCCCTGCCGCAAGGCACGGTTGGGGTCGATCACGTTGAATTCGGCCAATTCATCCGCTGGCAAGCCAACGCGCGCGGCCACATCCGCAATCGTGTCGCCGCTGCGGGCCACGGCCACCTGATAGGTCGGATAGCTGATCACGCCCCGGCTATCGGGTGCCGGCAGGCGGCCCGTGGCGGTCTGTGCGGCGACCGAGGTCGAAAACCCGCCAACCCGATTGCGTAAATCATAATCGATCGGCTGCGAGCACGCGCCTAGAAGCAGCGCCATTCCGCCGATTGCAGCATTCAGACGCCCTTTATGGCGCAACTCGGACCCAGATTTCTGCATCCCTTACCTCAACTTTCATGGTCCTGCGCCTGTTGATCAGGCGTCTGTCACTCGTCCCGGCCCAGCCCTTCCACAAGGGGTACAAACCGCACCGGACGCAGCTCCTCATAGTCGAAACCGCTTTCGGTGCGATGCACGCGGATCAGGGTTTGCACCGCATCCGACTGGCCCACCGGTAAGACCATGATACCGCCGACGCGCAACTGGGCCAAGAGCGGGCTTGGCGGGTCTTCGGCGGCAGCGGTCACGAGAATGCGGTCAAACGGCGCCAAGTCAGGCAGGCCATGGCTGCCATCGCCCGTCATCGGGATGATGTTGGGGATCTGCGCGGCCTCGAACCTATCGCGGGCCGCGCGGGTCAGGCGGGCATGGCGCTCCACGGTGTAAACCCGCCGCGCCAGCCGCGCCAGAACCGCCGCCTGATAGCCCGAGCCGGTCCCGATCTCCAACACTTTGTCGCGTCCGGTAAGCTGCAACGCCTGCGTCATAATCGCCACAACAGAAGGTTGCGAGATTGTCTGCCCGCAGGCAATCGGCAGCGGGGTATCCTCATAGGCGCGCTGTTCAAACACGCCTTGGACATAATCGGCGCGGTCCACCGCTTCCATCGCCTCAAGCACGGCGCGATCCGTCACCCCTTGCGAGCGCAGGGCGAACACAAACTGCATCCGTGTTTCAGCGTCGGCGGGGCTCATCCCTCAAGCGCCCGGAACTGGTCGATCATATCATGCGCAGTCAGATCGGCGCGCATCGGCGTGACCGAGATATAGCCCTCCAGATTGGCCGCCGCATCCGATCCCGGCAGGGTCGACAGCTGCTGATTGCCGCCCTTGATCCACAAAAAACGCTTTCCAGACGGGGAGTTATGCGGCGACGCGCCGAAATGCGTCCCGCGCCGGAAGCCTTGCGTGGTGATCTTGATGCCCAGAACCTCATCCCCCGGTACAGGTGGAAAATTCACATTGTAGAACAGACGGTAGTCCTGCTCGGGCGGTGGGGCTGCGGCCAGAACCTTGCGGATCACATCCGCCCCATGCTGGGCCGAGGCTTCAAACGGAGTGTCGATCCCCAGATTGCGCGGCCCGTAATATTGCGACAGCGCCAGCGCGGTCACACCCTGCAAAGCCGCCTCCATCGCGCCGCCGAGCGTCCCGGAATAGAGCGCATTCTCGGCCGAATTGTTGCCTCGGTTGACGCCTGACAGCACCAGATCGGGTGGGGTGTCGACCATGACATCATGTAGCCCGGCAATCACGCAATCGGCGGGCGATCCTTCGATGGAAAAGCGCCGTTCGCCCAGTTTTGTGACCAACATCGGATGGGTATAGCTGATGCAATGCGCGACGCCGGATTGCTCAAAAGCCGGCGCCACGATCCAGACCTCCCCATCGGGTCCGGCCAGATCATTGGCAATCGCCTCCAGCACCGCCAGCCCCGGGGCGGCGATACCGTCATCATTGGTGATCAAAATGCGCATGATGGTCCCCTTTGATCCTGACATAGACGCGGGGACAAGCTCGGGCAAGACGGGCGATTCGTTGTCAATCCGGGCTGTGGCCGCGAAGGCTCAGCGCGTTATCCCAACGTGGCCAGCAGACGGTCGGCCTCATCGGCGGGGGCGGCCAGCGCCTCGCGGTCTTCGCCCGGGAAAAACCGACCACGCGTGGCGGTGCGCATCGGCGCGGGCGTCAGGATCGACACGTGCGGGCCGGTGTTGGTCGTTTCCGCCTGCCAACTGCGGGCCAGTGCAATCTGCGTGGCCTTTGTGGCCCCATAGGCGCCAAAGAATTTTTCACCCGCGCGCGGATCGTCAAAAAACACCGCGCGCCCGTCCGCGCCCAAGAGCGGCGCGACATAGGTGATCAGGCGCTGCGTGGCATGAGCGTTGATATCAACCGATTTGCCCCAATCCTTTTCATCCATCAGCGCTGTGGGCGCCAGCGGAGCGGCATGAACCGCCGGATGCAGCCACAGATCCAGCTTGCCCCAGCGATCATAGATGCCACGGCACAGCGTCGCCATGGCGCCGGCTTCGGTAATGTCCATCGGGGCCAGCGTGGCGCTGCCGCCCTTGGCCTGAATCGCATCGTCCAGGTCTTCCAGCGCGCCAGAGGTGCGCGCCACGGCCACGATATGATGGGTCGGGCAAAGCGCCGTGGCCAGGGCAAAACCCAGCCCGCGAGAGGCGCCAGTGATCAGGGCAATCTGTGTCATGGTGCCCACCTGACCTCTGCGCGCGCCAAGGTCAAGACCTGCGCCTAATTCGCCAGCGGCAAACGGCGGGTCTGGCCGCCCTGTTGCACCAGAATGCCTTTCTGGTCGATGCCCTTGATCGGACCCAGTGAAATGCGGTCACCCACCGATACAAC
Organism: Paracoccaceae bacterium; assembly: GCA_013214715.1. GTDB lineage: Bacteria > Pseudomonadota > Alphaproteobacteria > Rhodobacterales > Rhodobacteraceae > JABSSB01. The sequence goes on from JABSSB010000167.1 coordinate 7,953, forward strand.
GCGTGGCCGCCCACCGCGATCCTGGATCATCGCCTTGAGGGCATTTTTCGGACCAAAGACGCCCAGAATATAGGTGCGCGATGTGTCGATGGCGCCTTTTTGCGTGGCGATCTGGCCTGCTTTCAGCTGACCCTTGGAATAACGGCTATCTGCCATTCTTGGCTCTTTTTTGCTTTTGGCACCGGGTCGGTGCGGTCACTCTGCTCGGATGCGAACCCCTTCGCACCGCCGGGAAAGAAACGCAATGCGTCAGGGATTCGCCAGAGGCAATACCGCCCCGTAACGGCACGTCGCGCGATGATCGGCGGGTTCCTGCCAGCCGCACAGGTGCCGCAACGCAGCGATAAATGGCACCGCTGGCGCTAACCTGCCTGCGCGGCGCTTGACTTCTGCGTCGCAGCAAAGAAAAACCGCTGCAAGGACAGAAAAAAACAAGGAGACCCCACATGACCCTTAGCCAAATCTACAGCGGTTCCGACAAGCTGCTGCAGCAGGCCGGTCTGGTGCTCGGAGGGACATTGCTGATCGCGCTGGCTGCGCAGGTGAGCGTTCCGATGTGGCCCGTGCCGATCACTCTGCAAACCCTCGCCATCCTGATCGTTGGCCTCAGCTTTGGCGCGCGCCTTGGCGTTGCGACGCTGGTGGCCTACCTGACGCAAGGCGCGATGGGCCTGCCGGTCTTTGCCGGCGGCGGCTCGGCGCTGGCGCTGATGGGGCCGACGGCTGGCTTCCTCTTTGGCTTTGTGCTCATGGTCTGGATCGTGGGCCAGGCGGCCGATCGCGGCATGACGCGCGGCATCTTTGGCGCGGCGCTGACCTGCATCGTGGCTTCGGCCGCGTTGTATCTGCCCGGCGTGGCCTGGCCGATGGCTGTTGCAGGCGCCTTTGGCATCGAAGGCAGCTGGGTCGGCTCGACCGCGGCGTCGATCTGGACCTACTGGGTCTCGCCCTTCCTGCTGGGTGACGCGATCAAATCGGTGCTGGCCGCGCTGATTGTGACCGGCGGTCTGAGCTGGTGGAACAAGCGCAAGGCGTAATGCCGGGCGTCAGACCGGGCGCGGCGGATTTGATCGCCGCGCCGGGAGAGTTGAGGCTTGTCAGGCATATGCTTGGCAAGCCTTTTTTGTTGTCGTGGTGCGTTTCAGTTTGTTGGCAGAGGACGGCTCTCTTCACCCAACGTCCTTGGAACAGCCGCTCACCGGAACGCCGAAAACACAAATAACGCGATGTAGCTGTGTGCAACGTAGGTTACAGCCTTTGCCCATTTGGGTCTGAGGTCTGGATACAACTCGCCCGCAAAAAAGCGTCCGAATAAGTGGGTCGGGCTGTTTTGGTTGGCCAAAGCCTTCCACGGCACGCCCATATCCCGCCAATCAGCGTCACGGAAGATCACGTAAAGAACTCTCGCTTGCCAAAACAAGGCAACAAAAAACGCCAAAACCGCGTTCACAAACAAAACATAGAAAATTGCCTGCAACACCATCGACATAGACCCACTATAGGTGTCCGGGCAGCGCCGCTCAATTCGCAAACTCAGTATTATGCATTTTCAAAGCGGACGTGACTTGCGACTTGTGCACGCAAGCGTCAGTCCGACCCATCCGCCCTTAACCGCGCCAACGCCCGGCGGCACATGCCTTGTTCCAGCCAGCCGCAGCCGCCGCAAATACGCTCCATCACTTCCGGCGTGACATGCTCTTTGATCCGGGCCTGCGCCTCGCCCCAGGTCAGCCGGTCTCCGCCTGTCAGACGCAAGGCATCGGCATGAGCGTCATCCAGCGCGGTGATGCGGTCCTGCTTGGCGCAGCCCGCGCCGATACGTTGGGGGCAGGGGGCGCAGATGGCGTCGGCGTCGCGCACCACTTCGATCACGGTCTCATCGCCTTGCGGCCCACGCAATTGCCCATCCACGATACCGGACATATTGGCGATAAAGCCGCTGGAATAGCCTTTGCCTTCAAAGCCCAGCGCACAGAGGAAATGATGCGGGCGGAATTTCAGTGGCGCGCTCACTCGGCTGCTTTCACCTCAAAGCCCTGGTCGATCATGTCCGACGGGGCGACCGGGTATTCACCCGAGAAACAGGCATCGCAATATTGCGGGCAGGCGGCATCGCGGCCCATGGCCTGACCCACCGCGCGATAGAGCCCGTCGAGAGAGATGAATTTCAGACTGTCCACGCCCAGATGCTTGCACATCTCTTCTTCAGACATGGTGGCCGCCAGCAGCTTTTCGCGCTGCGGCGTATCCACGCCATAAAAACACGGCCATGTGGTGGGCGGCGACGCGATGCGGAAATGCACCTCTTTCGCGCCGGCATCGAGGATCATTTCCTTGATCTTGCGCGACGTTGTGCCACGCACGACCGAGTCATCAACCAGCACCACCCGCTTGCCGCGGATCAGCGCGCGGTTGACGTTCAGCTTCAGCCGCACGCCCATGTTGCGGATCTGTTCGGTCGGCTCAATGAATGTCCGGCCCATATATTGGTTACGGATGATGCCCATCGCGTAAGGGATGCCGGATTGCAGCGAAAAGCCGATCGCCGCGGGTGTGCCACTATCGGGGACGGGGCAGACCAGATCGGCCTCCACCGGCGCTTCCTTGGCCAGTTCCCGCCCAATGTTTTCGCGTGTTGTATAGACCGACTGACCGCCAAGGATGCTGTCAGGGCGCGAGAAATAGACATGCTCGAAAATGCAGAATTTCGACGGCTGCGGGCGGAAGGGGAAATGGCTTTGCACGCCCTCTTCAGCGGTGATCACGACCATCTCACCGGGTTCGATCTCGCGGATGAACTCGGCCCCGATGATGTCCAGCGCACAGGTTTCCGAGGCCAGCGCCCAGCCTTCGCCAATGCGGCCCAGAACCAGCGGGCGCACACCCAGCGGGTCGCGCACGCCGATCAGCTTGGTGCGGGTCATCGCGACGATGGAAAAGGCGCCTTCGACCCTGCGCAGCGCGTCTTCCATCCGCTCAGGGATGTTGCGCTGCAGGGACCGCGCCATCAGGTGGATGATACATTCGCTGTCGGACGAGCTTTGGAAGATCGACCCGCGTTCGATCAGCTCGCGCCGCAACGCGTTGGCATTGGTGATGTTGCCATTATGCGCAATCGCCGCGCCGCCCATCGAAAACTCGCCAAAAAACGGCTGCACATCGCGGATTGCGGTCTGGCCTTTCGACCCGGCGGTGGAATAGCGCACATGCCCGATCCCCAGCGGGCCGGGCAGCGCCTCCATGATATCTTGCGAGGTGAAGTTGTCGCGGACATAGCCGAAGCGACGGGCCGAGTTGAAACCCTGCATCGCATCATGGGTGACAATCCCGCCCGCTTCCTGGCCGCGGTGTTGCAGCGCGTGCAAGCCAAGAGCGACGAAGCTGGATGCGTCTTTGACGCCGATGACGCCAAAGATCCCACATTCTTCTTTCAGCTTGTCTTTATCGGCCACGTCCGGCTGGAACGCGTCGAAATCAAAAGGATGCGCGGGAAGGCGCGGGCCATCAAAGGAGGATGTGTCGGACAACTGGCAGCTCCGATTCCGGGGGCAGGCTGGCCCC
>JABSSB010000168.1 GCA_013214715.1 Paracoccaceae bacterium
GGGTTCTTCCGTGATGCCGTTGCGGTCCTGCACCTCGATCCGGCCATCGGCATAGCCAATGATGACCTGATCGGCGATGTCCAGAAACAGACCGTTTTCCACGACGCCGGGCACTTGATTCAGTGTGAGCGACAGCGAGGCCGGATCACCGATCCGGTCCAGATGCAGGTCCAGAACATGGTTGCCTTCATCTGTTACAAACAGCGCGTCCCCGGCCATGCGCGGCGTGATCCGGCGCGCGTCCACATCCATCTTGGCCAGCACATCCTGAATGCGCTTTTCGGTGGCGGTCATGCCAAATCCCAGCACTTCGACCGGCAAAGGAAAAGCTCCAAGTGTGCCTACCCGTTTGGTATCATCCGCGATCACCACCATCCGGTCCGAGGCCAGCGCCACAACTTTCTCCTGAAGATGCGCGCCGCCGCCGCCTTTGATCAGCCGCAGATCGGCGTCAAATTCGTCGGCACCGTCAATTGTGAGGTCAAGCCAACCGGCCTCGTTCAGGGACACCACCTTGATGCCTTCTGCGCGCGCCTGATCGGCAGTGCGGGTCGATGTGGCCGTGGCGGTGATGTCCAAGCCTTCCTCGCGCACACGTTCACCCAATCGGCTGACAAGGAAAACAGCTGTCGAACCGGTGCCAAGGCCAACTTTCATGCCGTTTTGCACCAGTGCCGCGGCCCGGTCGGCGCAGACCTTCTTGGCCCGGTCCTGCGGGGAAAGGTCATCACTCATGGGGGGCACTCCTGTCTTGTCGTCGTCGCCATATAAGCAGCTTTGTCCGGTAGTGACAGGGGGCGGTGCCGCTTTGTGCCGGTCGCTGTCGTTTTCGGGCTTTCGTCCGGGCAAAGCCTGCCTAAATTGCACCGTATGAGCTATGTTCTTCACTATGCGCCCGACAATGCGTCGCTGGTCGTGCGGCTGTGCCTGCACGAGATGCAGCAGCCCTTTGAGACCGTGCTGGTTGACCGCAGAACCCGCGCGCAGGACAGCGCGGCCTATAAAGTGCTGTCACCCACTGGGTTGATTCCCTGTCTGGAAACACCCGATGGGCCAATCTTTGAAACCGGGGCGATCCTGCTGTGGCTCGCCGACCGGCATCAGAAAATGGCGCCTGCCCCCGATCACCCGCAGCGCGCGCCATTTCTGAAATGGCTGTTTTTCGTGTCCAACACCGTCCATGCCGATGCGCGGATGATCTTTTACCCGCACTATTTTGTCGGCGCCGACCCGGCGGCCCAAGACGGCCTGCGAAATCAAGTGCGGGAGCGGCTGAAACGCCATTTCAAGCTGCTGGATGCTCTGACACTCGACAAGCCGGATTGGCAGGCGCCTGACAGCCCGCCCTCGGTGCTGAGCTATTATATTGCCTGCTTGTCGCGCTGGCTGATGCTCTATCCCGCCGATGGGCCTGCATGGTTCAAGCTGTCTGATTATGCAGGCTTGCAAGAATTGCACAGCCTGATGGATCTGCGCCCCGCGACCGAAGCTGCCATTGCTGCCGAAGGTCTGGGACCACATCCCTTTACCCGCCCCCGGCATCCCACTCCGCCCGAAGGAAGCGCTGTCTGATGTTTCTGTCTGTTTTCGAAATGTTCAAGGTGGGCATCGGCCCGTCGTCGTCCCACACGATGGGGCCAATGGTGGCCGCCGCGCGGTTTCTGGACATGCTGCGCCGGTCGCCATTTCACGCGGCGGGGCTGCGCGCGTCTCTGCATGGGTCATTGGCCTTTACCGGGGTGGGCCATGCCACCGATCGCGCGGTCATTCTGGGGCTGGCCGGGTTCACGCCCGAAGCCTATGACCATGACAAGGCCGAAGCCGCAATGGCGCGGATCAAAGCGGATCATGAGGTCACGCCCGAAGGTTTGGGGGCGCTGCGATTTGACCCGGAAAAAGACCTGATCTTTGATTATGACCGCACCTTGCCGGGTCATGCCAACGGGATGATCCTTATGGCCACAGACGCGCAGGGTGATGTGATCCTGCAGGAGGTTTATTATTCCATCGGCGGCGGCTTTGTCCTGACCGAGGACGAATTGGTGCAAGGCAAGGCCACCGATGAAGGCGCCCCGGTGCCCTATCCCTTCCATTCTGCTGCCGAGATGCTCGAGATGGCCAAAACCTCTGGTTTGACCATTGCCGGAATGAAACGCGCCAACGAACATTCCCGCCGCCCGCGCGCGGATGTGGAGGCCGGGACAGCCCGCATCTGGCAGGTCATGAATGAGTGCATCGACCGTGGGCTGACCACAGATGGAATCCTGCCCGGCGGCCTGTCCGTACGTCGCCGCGCCAAGGGCATCCACGACGCGCTGATAGCCGAACGCGGCATGAACCTGACCGCGCCGCATACGATCAATGACTGGATGAGCGTTTATGCCATGGCCGTGAACGAAGAAAACGCCGCCGGAGGGCAAGTGGTCACGGCCCCCACCAACGGTGCAGCCGGGGTGCTGCCCGCAACGTTGCGCTATTACCTTGATCATGTGCCGGGTGCCTCACCCAGCCAAGTCGAAGACTTCCTGCTGACGGCCGCAGCCATTGGCGGATTGGTGAAATGGAACGCGTCGATCTCAGGCGCTGAAGCGGGCTGTCAGGCTGAAGTTGGCAGCGCCTCGGCCATGGCGGCGGCGGGTCTGTGCGCGGTGATGGGTGGCACGCCGGAACAGGTGGAAAACGCGGCAGAAATTGCGTTGGAGCATCATCTGGGCATGACCTGCGATCCCGTCAAAGGGCTGGTGCAGGTTCCTTGTATTGAACGCAACGGTTTGGGCGCGATCAAAGCGATCAGTGCGGCCAGTCTGGCCTTGCGCGGGGATGGGCAGCATTTTGTGCCGCTGGATGCCTGCATCGAAACCATGCGCCAGACGGGCGAGGATATGCACGCAAAATACAAGGAAACTTCCCTTGGCGGTTTGGCGGTGAATGTCCCGAACTGCTGATCCGACAAAATCCCTTCCCCAAACCCGGCATCATCCGGCAACACTTTGCACAGGTATTTGCTGAGTAAACCCCGTCCGTATTAAGTTGGGGTTGTGTTTGGGAGGGCGCCATGCCGAGCGTTCTGGGCGATGTTTTTGTAAAATTCACAACAGACTTTCCGGGGCTGCATCGGGCCATCAACAAACGCATGGTGTCGAAATATGCCGACAAAGGCGTGTTGCCGGGGCTTTATTCGACCAAAGGGCCGGGGCGGACATCACTGTGGGAATTGCTACACAAGGAACACTTTGCCCTTGCCGTGCCAAAGCCCGAGGCAGACGACCTTGCCGATTTGCCGGACACCGCGGAATTGGCAAAGCTCTTTGTGCGCGATGGTCCCTGCGAAGAGAGCCGCATATCGCTCCTGCTGCCGCTTTTTGCCCAGCATCTGACCGATGCCGTGTTTCAAAGTGACGCCGATTTCAAAACCGATGCCCCGCATGAGATCATCCTGAACCAGATCTATGGCAATACGCCCGAAGATGAGGCCGCGTTAAGGTCCAAGACTGATGGCAAGCTGATGGTCCAGACGCGCGAACTGCCGGGCTGGCCAACGGACTACCCGGATGCGCTGATGGACGAAGACAGCGGCGGTTGGACGGTCAAGGATCGCTATAAGGCGCTGTCCTATCTGCAAAAGCCCGGCAAGGAAGACCGCCTGCGCGAGGTTTATGCCGGGCGCGAAGGCGAGATCTGCGCCACCGGTCTGTTTCAGGGCAACATGACGTTGGGCAACTTCGCGATCACGGCGTTGATGTTACGCGAACATAACCGCCTCTGTGATGGGATCATCACGGAGCGTCGGGCCAAAGGCTTGCCGGTGGATGACGAAACCGTCTTTCGGATCGCGTAACAGGCCAACATCACCGCCTATATGAAGGTTGTTCTGGAGGATTACATCAACGCCTTTGCCGGGCAGAAAATCTTCATGCTCGACACCGAAAGCTTTTTCCATGAGGCCAAATGTTGGTGCCGGGAAACGCCGCTGCCCTATCATTTCAATATCCTCTACCGCCTGCATGCAATGATGCCGGACACGTTGAAAGGTTATGAGGATCAGGGCTTTGACGCATTGTTGCAGCGCAACGGGCTGGTGATGGAGCTTGGGCTTGGCAAAATCTTTGAAACGGCATCATCACAGGGCGCTGCAAAGGTCGGGCTGGGCAATACTCATCCTGATCTGATCGCAGCTGAAAAAGCGACGCTCGACAAGGCGCGGGCGGCGCTTGGACCGTTCAATGCACATCGCAAGGCGTTGGGGCTCGACAGGGATAATTTCTGAACTTTCGATCCGGCCTATCGCGAACAGCTGCGACCGCTTTACAACAATGACGTGGACCGCGTGGATTATGCGGTCGGCATTAACGCTGAACTGCCTGAAGACATTTTTTCCGTGCGGATCGGTTTGCGCGATCCGTCGATCATCGGGACGACGTTGATGAATGCGATTGCCAAACACGCGTTCCGCCATATCCTGTGAAATCCCGTCATGACGAAAGAGTTCCTCAACCGCAAAACCATGGGCGATTTCGGCTGGGCCGATCTGCATGCCATAAAAACCGTGGCTGACATCGTCCGGCGGAACGTGCAGGGCGAAATAGATCAAGCGGCGGCTGACGCGCTTCGGGTCAGCTTTTTAAACCCAAACTACCCCGATTGACGCTTGTCGCGACCCGGCGGACAAAGGCCAAGGTTGCACTGCAATGACCGTGGCCAGACGCTGATCATTGGGCGGGTACCTGCCCCAAAACGACAGCGCCCCATTGGCTTGCCGCACATCGGCGGGCCGGGCAAAGTAACGCGCGCCCTTGATCGGGTCATACCCCGCGTCCCGCGTGATGTAAGTGGCCAGCGTGTCGGTCTCTGGTTCGTGCGCTTGCGAACAGGCGCGCTGTCCGACGAAAGTGCCAAGAGCGGCCCCCGTCAAAACGGCCGTTGCCTGGTTGCCGTCATTATTGGCGGCAATGGCGGTTCCGGCGGCCGCTCCGATCAACACCCCGATATTGGCCGCCTGCTGCCGTGTGTCGATGTGATCTGCGATGTGGTGGCCGTATTCATGGCCCATCACGAAAGCCAGGTCGTCATCATTGCGAAGATCGCGCGCCAAAGGCAGAGTGATCCGCACAATGGGCTGGCCTTCGCGGTAGAACTGATAGGCGTTGCGCACGGTGGATACATCGTCAAGCTCAATGACCACATTGCAATTCAACCCGTGGGCCACGTTACGGCAATAGTGTTCTGCAACTGGTGCGACGCGGGCTTTGACACGGTTCATCCGCGCCTTGGTGGTTCAAGAGCCTTGGGTCGTGCGGGCGCCGCGCGCATGGTCTTCGGCGAAAATCTGATGCGCAACCGCCGAGTCGGTGGCCGTCGGGCGCGGCACGGACGATCCGGTCGCGCCGCCTGCGGCAAACAGGGCGGCACAGACAAGAATTCGCGACAGGCGCGGGATGATGACCCTCATAACTGACGGGGAAAGCTTACAAAAGAAAGCTCAACGGGGCCATGCTTCACTGGGTTGCGGTGGGGTGGGCACAGGCATAGCCTGCGCGGCATGACACCAGATCGGCCCCTTCTCGGCATCGGACTGATGCTATTGTTTTGCGCGTTTGCACCGCTGGGAGATGCGGTGGCAAAGCTTCTGGCGGCGCAGTATGCACTTGGCATGCTGGTGTTGGTGCGTTTTGCCACACAGGCGCTGGTTCTGGGACCGGTGACATGGGCAACGGGTGGCCAATGGCGCCTGCAGGGGCGTGTTTTGCGTCTGGCCATGCTGCGCGGGCTGCTGCATGTCGCAGGCATCTTCACCATGTTCGCAGCGCTGCAATATCTGCCTTTGGCTGAAGCGATCGCAATTGCTTTTGTGATGCCTTTCATCATGCTTGCTCTTGGCTGGGCCGTGTTGGGAGAACCGGTTGGCCCGCGTCGTATCACGGCTTGTGCCGTTGGGTTTCTTGGGACGCTGATGGTGGTGCAACCGACCTTTGCCGAGGTCGGTTGGCCCGCTCTTTTGCCTTTGGCCGTGGCGGTGATCTTTTCGCTCTTCATGCTGATCACACGGCAGATCGCGCGGGAAACCGATCCGGTCGGCCTCCAGGCCGTTACTGGCGCTGCAATGAGCTTTGTTCTGCTTCTCTGTCTAGCGCTGGGCCATGCGGTTGGGATCGAAGCGTTGGAATGGCAGGGCTTTGCACGTTCGGATTGGGGGGCGGTGGTTGCGTTGGGGCTCTTGGGCACGTTTGGCCATCTGGCGATGACATGGTCGCTGCGCTATGCGCCCTCCACTGTTCTTGCACCAATGCAATATCTGGAGATCCCCATCGCAACGCTGATCGGCTGGCTGGTGTTTCACGATCTGCCCAATGGGATGGCCGCGCTTGGCATCCTCGTCACCATCGCAGCTGGTCTGTCGATCATCCTTTTTGAGCGGCGTCGACAGCAAATGGCCTAGAGCGGTTTGCCCGCCAGCGCCCTCATCAATGGCTGCAAAGCGTGTCGCGGGATGATCCCGATCAAGCCTGTGCGATCGAGGCGCAGTTGGATCTCGCCCGTCGCCCGGTTCGAGGTCCCCACGCGCCCGTCAGGCGCTAGCACCAGTCCGTCAATCGGCCATTGCAACCCTTTGGAGCGCCCCGACACTCGGCTGAGCGGGAAGAGCGACACAACATCCCCCGGCTCCAGCTTCAGCGAAAATATGCGGGGGATAGAGAAAACCAGCTCATCTTGGGTAATCAGAATGCAGGGGCGATCATGCAAGCGGATCAATGCGTTCAACGTGGCCAGTTGGTGATCCAGTCGCGCCCCGCCGAAACCGATGGCCAGCACTACAGGGGCGCTGATGCTGCTCAGTGCCTTGTCGAAATCGGTGCTGTCCTGATCCGTCATTTCGAAAACGGCTTCGGGCGGCATCTGATCCAGCGCGCTTTGCGACACCGAATCCAGATCTCCCACAACCAGCTTCGGCATATGGCCTGCCGCCATGGCGATATCCGCGCCGCCATCGGCGGCAACGAGATCCGGCGCATGTCGCAGCGCAAGATCGATGTCATCCGGGTCTACTGCCCCGCCACCGATGAGGGTGACCGGACGATGCGAGGCCAGAAGTGTTTTTTGAACTCGTGCGTTCACGTCATCCTCGGTCGATCAAAGCGGCAGCGTATCAATCGAACCAAGCGTGACGGGAAAATGCTGCAGGTGCAAGTCAGGGGTGGTCAGTTGCCCGGAGCGTCGGGGTCATCCTGCCCGACACCGCGAAAAATGAAGCGAAACGGCAAGGCCCACAGGATCCCGAGCAGCACATAGACCATAAATTCCAACCATATCGGCGGGCGATCCAGAAAGGAAAGGACCGTAATCACGGCCACCACATAGGCCGGTAGTCCAACCAGCAGAATCACCAATGCCCATCTGCGCCGGGCCTTGTAGCTGAGTGCCATACTGCTCCCCTCAATCAGAGAACGGATCGGTCACAAGGATCGTGTCATCCCGTTCCGGTGAAGTGGACAATAGGGCGACAGGGCAGTTGATCAATTCTTCGACGCGGCGGACATATTTGATGGCGTTGGCGGGCAGGTCAGCCCAGCTGCGAGCGCCTTCGGTGCTTTCTGACCAGCCAGGCAATTCTTCATATATTGGCATGCAGCGGGCTTGTTGATCGGCGGCTGTGGGCAGGTAATCCAGAACTTTTCCATCCAGCTCGTAGCTGGTGCAGATTTTGAGCGTTTCAAAACCGTCCAGCACGTCCAGCTTGGTCAGGGAAATGCCATTCACGCCCGAGGTCGCGCAGGTCTGGCGCACCAGCACCGCATCGAACCAGCCGCAGCGGCGTTTGCGCCCGGTGGTGGTGCCGAACTCATGCCCGCGTTCGCCAAGGCGCTGACCGTCGGCATCTTCCAACTCGGTCGGAAACGGGCCTTCCCCGACGCGAGTGGTGTAGGCCTTGACGATGCCCAGCACGAAATCGATGGCGCCGGGGCCGATGCCCACGCCAGTGGCCGCCTGGCCGGCGATCACATTGGATGACGTGACAAAGGGGTAAGTACCGAAATCGATATCCAGCAATGCGCCCTGCGCGCCTTCGAACAGGATGCGTTTCCCGGCTTTGCGTTTTTCATTCATCACCTTCCAGACCGGCCCGGCATAGGCCAGAATTTTCGGCGCGACATCGCGCAATTGCTGTAGCAGCGCATCGCGGTCCACAGGTTCGATCCCCAGACCGCGTCGCAGCGGGTCGTGATGCTGCAGCGCGCGGTCCACCCGCGCCTCAAGCGTCGCGTCATCGGCAAGATCGGCTACCCGAACCGACCGGCGGCCTACCTTGTCTTCATAGGCCGGACCGATGCCGCGCCCGGTGGTCCCGATCTTTGTGCCTTTAGAGGCGGCTTCTTCCCGGGCGCGATCCAACTCGCCATGAATGGGCAAGATCAGTGGGGTGTTTTCGGCGATCATCAGGGTGTCGGGCGTGATTTCCACGCCCTGCGCGCGCACGGTTTCGATCTCATTGACGAGATGCCAGGGATCGAGCACCACGCCGTTGCCGATCACTGACAACTTGCCACCACGGACAACGCCAGATGGCAGCGCGTGGAGTTTGTAGACCGCGCCATCGATTACCAGTGTGTGGCCCGCATTATGTCCGCCCTGAAACCGCGCGATCACATCCGCACGTTCCGAAAGCCAGTCCACGATCTTGCCTTTTCCCTCGTCGCCCCACTGAGCGCCGACTACCACCACATTGGCCATGACCGGTCCTTTTTGCCTGTGTTCGGAATGCAAACCCGCGCCCGTATAGCGATGCCGGAGAGCGGGGGAAACCAAAATCTGGTGTTTTGCGTAGGGCGGGGTGTACCCCGCTGTTTTGTGCTGGTGGCAGCGGGGTAAACCCCGCCCTACGAAAGCCTCACCGGTTGCCCGTGCGGTGTGGCGCGATAAGCAGCTTCCCAAGCGGCCTTCAGCCGCGCAGCGTCGGCAGGGTCGGCCAGGGCCAGATCAGCCAGAAACCCCTCAAGCGTTTCCAACCAGGCGACAAAATAATCCTCGCCGCCATTGAGGTTGCGGTTCACCCCATGGCGTTTAAGCGTTGCGCCAAAGCGCGCGGCCCAATCGGGCCAGTCAAAGGCCCCTGTTTCATTCAGATGCACGGTCAGCGCGAAAACCTGCGCATGCCAAGGGGCGTCGAAAACGGGGTCAGGCCGGGTCATGCGGGGGCCAGATAGCTTTGCCACAAGTCCAAAATGACGTCATCATTCGGGTGTTCGGGGTTGGCCCAGAGCTCGGAGGCCGCAAAGGCCACGGCATAAAGCGGCTCTGGCGCGTCTCCAAGACTGTGCGCGGCACTGTCGGGTAATACATGACTGCCATGCAGCCGCAGGATGCGCCCTGTGGCACCGGCAGCATAGGCAGGCAGGCGGGTATGCCCACCATTCACCAATATGCTTTCGGCAGCGCGCCGGGTCCGGACGACTTGACCAACCGAAAAACACGGTGCCGGGCCTGCATCGCGATCCGCCGGGCCACCCGCTGCGAGGACCCCTGGCACTTTGTCGGCAGTCAGAGCTTTGTCGGCCAAGGGTGCGCGCACAGAAGCGCCGCCCGCCAATTCGTCACGCGTCACGGCGCCTGTCTCGGTCAGCAGATCGGCCAAGGCAGACACCCACTTTTCGTAGTAAGTGAAGCGGCTGTAATCCTTCGGGTTCAGCTTTTCACGCGCATGGCGTGAAATATCGATATTCCACAGCCCCAACGACCCGCAGGCCAGTGTCACGGCCAAAGCCCGACCATGCCAGTCTTCAGGGAAAACCGGGCCGGTTTCTGCTTCGGGGATCACCGGGCCGTCGCCAAAGCGGCCCCCCATATCATGCAGGCGGGTCATGTGGCCTCCGGTGACAGAGGAAGCCCTGTGCCGATCATGCTGTCGCGGGTCACAAGGGCTGCCAGAGCCTCTGTGTCAAACCCCTCGGTGCCCTCGGGCCGCACGGGCAAGACGAGATACCGCACCTCCGCCGTCGAGTCCCAGACACGGACTGCCTGCCCATCAGGCAGGGTCACGCCAAATTCGGCCAGCACCTTGCGCGGCTCGCGCACGGCGCGGGCGCGGTAGGCGTCAGATTTATACCAGCCCGGCGGAATGCCCAGGACCGGCCAAGGGTAGCACGAGCACAACGTGCACACGACCATGTTGTGGGTCTCAGGCGTGTTTTCGACCACCACCATATGCTCACCCTGACGCCCGCCAAACCCCATCTCGGCAATGGCGGCCGTGGCATCATCACGTAGGCGCTGCAAATACGCCGGATCGCTCCAGGCCCTGGCCACCACCGCCGCGCCGTTACGCGGTCCGACCTTGTTTTCATAGGTATCGATGATCTCATCCAGAGCCGCAGGATCGATCAACCCCTTTTCGGTGAGCAGGGTTTCCAGAGCCTTGACCCGCAGGGCGGGCTCGGACGGCAAATGCGAATGCGGGTGATCAGGGGCATCATGCTGCATGGGGTTACGGTGCGCCCGTTGCGTCATTGATGTCCAGAGTCAATTTCGCGGGGTTGCGCAGACCGCAGGCTTGGCATAGATACCGCCCGATAGTCGAAACCGCCCCCGGGACCCCATGGAAAACGTTGTTCTCATCATTCATCTGCTGCTGGCCCTTGGCCTTGTTGGTGTCGTGCTGCTGCAGCGGTCCGAAGGCGGCGGTCTGGGCATGGGCGGCGGTGGCGGAGGTGGTGGCGTCATGTCGGGGCGATCTGCCGCTACGGCATTGGGCAAACTGACCTGGGTGCTCGCCGTGGCTTTCTTTTGCACATCGCTGACACTGACGATCATCGCAGCGCAGAAATCTGCGGGCGCGTCGGTTGTGGATCGCCTGGGCACCTCTTCATCCGAAGGCGTTCCGGCCGAGCCGATTTCACAGGGTTTGCCGTCTGGCGACGCGTTGCTGCCGCCATCACAGGGTGATGACACGCCGCTCGTGCCACTGGTTCCCAGCGCCGACTAACCCACAAGACCTTGTCATGATCATAAAGGGCCGCAACAGCATCTTGCGGTTCTCTTGCCTATTGGTGGCGAATCCTGCTAACATGAAACCCCGTGATGCTGCGGCTTTTTGTGGGGCGTGATCCCCGGAAATAGATCGCGCGGGCAGTCGTTTGAACACCAATTCACGGGAGCAGCCAAACATGGCGCGGTTC
>JABSSB010000169.1 GCA_013214715.1 Paracoccaceae bacterium
CTCCGGCAGCCCGTATCGGGGCCGGACGGATGTTCTGCCCACTGGGCGCAATATGTTCACTACGGATCCCCGCTCGGTCCCGACGCGGGCAGCTTATGCCCAAGGCGTGGCCCTGGCCGAGGAATTGGTCCGGCGTCACTTGCAGGACGAAGGAGATTGGCCGCGTGCATTGATCGTTGATCTTTGGGGGTCCGCCACGATGCGCACAGCGGGCGAGGAATTCGCCATGGCCCTGCACTTGCTAGGTGTGCGTCCGATCTGGGACCCCGGGTCCGAGCGTGTGTCTGGGGTCGAGGTGCTCCCGATCACAGAGCTTGATCGCCCGCGCATCGATGTGACCCTGCGTGTGTCGGGGCTGTTTCGGGACGTTTTTCCGACGCTCTCGGCACTTTATTCCCAGGCTGTCCGCGCCCTGTGTGATCGCGACGAGGCGCCGGATTGGAATCCATTTGCAGGCCGCGCAGACAACTTGCGCGTCTTCGGCCCGCAACCGGGGACCTTTGGGCTTGGCCTCGGCGCAGCGCTTGACGATTACTCGGACACCGGTCGCAAAGCCGCGGGCGAGGCGTGGCTGGCCGCCTCGGCCTGGGCGCTTGACGGCGATACGGCCCGTCATGAGGCCGACGCCATGCGCGCAAGGGTGGCCGCGGCAGACAGTTTCGTGCATTTGCAGGATTTGCCCGAAACCGATCTGCTTCTGGCCTCTGATTACGCCGCCCATGAAGCAGGGTTCGCGGCTGCGCAATTCGTGACCGGCGGCGACGCCAAGCTTTGGCATTTGGACAATACTGACCCAAATACACCGCGCGCCCGGTCTCTGCCCGAAGAGATCGCCCGAGTGGTTCAGGCCCGCGCGGCCAACCCAAACTGGATCGCGTCCATGCGCGATCACGGGTTCAGGGGCGCCGCAGAAATCGCGGCGACGCTGGACCATATGGCCGCCTTTGCGCATCTGGCCAACGCCGTCGGGCCGCATTTGTTTGACCTGTATCACGACGCGACTTTGGGCGACGCGGAAACCTGCGCGTTTCTCGAGCGCGAGAACCCGCAAGCCTATCGGGCCATGTGTGACCGATTTCGGGCGTTGACCGAGGCTGGCCTGTGGCAAACACGGCGCAACTCCATTCTTGCGGATATGGCAACGCGGCCATGACAAAGCCCGCCGCACCCAAACCAGAGATAAAAGGCTGGTGCCCCGGAGCGCATCGCCCAATGATGTCGGGCGACGGTCTTGTCTTTCGTGTCCGACCTTTCTTTGGTGAATTGAGCGTAGACCAGGCCTTTGGCCTCTGCGATTTGGCGGATCGGTTTGGCAATGGGATTCTGGACCTGACCTCTCGCGCGAACCTGCAAATTCGTGGCGTGTGCGAAAAGGATCAAGCGACGCTTTTGAAGGCGCTGGACGATCTTGAGCTTATTGACAGCAATCCCGCCGCGGAAGGCCGCCGCAACATCCTGATAGCGCCGCATTGGGAGGAAGGCGATCTGACGCATCAGCTGTGTCGCGATGTACTGCAAACCCTGCCGGACTTGCCGGACCTGCCCGAGAAGATGGGCTTTGCAATCGACACGGGCGCCGTGGCTTGCCTGTCCTCAGGCTCTGCTGATTTTCGGTTTGAACTTACCACGCAGGGGCATGTGATGCTCCGGGCGGATGGTGCGCAAGGCGGGCGCGTGATCCCCCGCGCCGAGGCCATGCGCGCATTGACGGAGCTGGCCCTTTGGTTTGTGCAAAGCGGCGGTTCGGCTGCAGGCCGGATGGCCCGGCACCTCGAAAGGGCAAGCTTGCCAGAGGGGTGGGACACCGCCACGCCCAGGCCAGAGGACAAAAGCCTCGATATCGGGCCGACGCAGCGTGGCACGGTGCTGGGTGCCCCGTTTGGCAAGATCGCGTCAGCGGATTTGCGTGCCGTGCTGCGTCAGACCGAGGTTGCAAGCCTTCGGCTGATGTTGGGGCGCACGCTTTTGCTGCGTGGGGCGTTTGTGCGCAAAGCCAGCGGATTCGTGACGGCGCCATCGCGTCTGATGGATGTCCATGCTTGTCCCGGTGCGCCTTATTGCGCCGCGGCCAGCGTCGAGACCATGCCTCTTGCGCTTGCTTTGGCGCCTCTGACAGTTGGCAGCTTGCATGTCTCGGGATGCTCCAAAGGGTGCGCCTATCCAAAGGCCGCGATGACAACGCTGGTGGGGCGCGATGGCAGGTTTGATCTTGTCAGGCAGGGACGGCCATGGGATGAGCCCTGCCAAAGCGGGCTGGGCCCGGATGAAGTGAAGACGATGGGTGACCTTGGCTGATGCCTTACACGTACGAAAAAGATGGTGCTGCCATTTATGCGGAAAGCTTTGCCACAATCCGCAACGAGGCGGAGCTGGCGCGTTTTACGCCCGACGAAGAACAGATCGCCGTGCGCATGATCCATGCTGCTGGCATGGTCGGTCTGGAACAGCACATTCGGTTCTCAACCGCGTTTGCGCAGACCGCGCGCGCTGCGTTGAATGACGGCGCCCCGATCTTTTGTGACGCCCATATGGTGTCCGAAGGCGTCACACGGCCGCGCCTGCCAGCCAATAATGACGTGATCTGTACGCTGCGGGACGCCGCTGTGCCCGAGCTCGCGCGTGCGATGGGCACCACGCGCTCTGCCGCGGCCCTAGAGCTGTGGCGCCCCCGTTTGGCGGGCGCATTGGTTGCCATTGGCAACGCGCCCACCGCCTTGTTCCATTTGCTCAACATGCTGGAAGACCCCGATTGCCCCCGTCCCGCGGCTATCATCGGCTGCCCCGTGGGCTTTGTCGGTGCGCGCGAAAGCAAAGAGGCACTATGGGCCGATCAGCCTGTGCCCTGCTGTATCGTCGATGGGCGCCTTGGCGGGTCTGCGATCACGGTGGCAGCCATCAACGCGATTGCGAGCCGCGCCGAATGACAGATGTATCCCGCGTAGGCACGATCTATTGCCTGGGTCTTGGTCCGGGCGACCCCGACCTGATGAGCGTCCGGGCCGACCGGCTGTTGCGGCAAGCCCGGCATGTTGCCTTTTTTCGCAAAGCAGGCCGCAAAGGTCAGGCGCGGCAGATCGTCGAAGGCATGTTGCCCGACGGCGTGACAGAATTTCCGATGGAATACCCTGTTACAACCGAAATCCCGTTCACCGACCCCGAATATAATCGTATCCTGTCAGAGTTTTACGAAACATGCTCCACCCATCTGCGGGCGCTGTCGCAAGAGGGAGAGGATGTTGTCGTTTTGTGCGAGGGCGATCCCTTTTTCTACGGGTCGTTCATGCATCTCCACAGTCGCTTATCCGCCGATGTCCCGGTTGAAATTGTCCCGGCCATCACGGGCATGTCGGCAGCTTGGACCGCGACCAATATGCCGATCACATGGGGCGACGATGTGCTGACCGTCTTGATGGGCACTTTGCCCGAAGACGACCTGTCCAAACGAGCGGCGAATAGCGATGCGCTGGTGATCATGAAAGTCGGGCGCAACATCGAGAAAATACGCCAGGCCCTGAAAACAGCGGGCAAGTATCAAGACGCCTATCTGATCGAATTCGCGTCGATGGCGGGACAAACCGTTCAGCGCTTGGCAGAGGCGGAAGGCAAGGTAACGCCCTATTTCTCGATCATCGTGGTGCATGGTCAGGGACGCAGGCCATGACCGGGTCGTTGGTGATTGCCGGGCTGGGCCCGGGCGACGATGCGCTCGTCACGCCCGAGGTCAAATCCGCATTGGAGGATGCCAGCGATATTGTGGGCTACATTCCCTATGTCGCCCGAGTGCCGGAGCGCGCCGGATTGACCAAACACGCAACCGACAACCGGGTTGAGCTTGACCGCGCGCGCCACGCGCTGGACATGGCGTCAACCGGGCGCCGCGTTGTTGTCGTGTCCTCGGGGGATCCTGGTGTCTTTGCGATGGCGTCCGCGGTGTTTGAAGCGGTCGAGGCCGGACCGCCAGACTGGCGCATGCTTGATATCCGCGTCTTGCCGGGGATTACCGCCATGCTGGCCGCCGCCGCCCGGGCTGGCGCGCCTTTGGGGCATGATTTCTGCGCCATAAACCTCAGCGACAATCTCAAGCCCTGGTCCGTGATCGAACATCGGTTAAGGCTGGCGGTTGAGGCAGATTTTGCCATGGCCTTTTACAACCCGCGGTCCAAAGCCCGGCCCGAAGGGTTTGCAAAAACGCTCGACATTCTCAAAGCCTGCTGCGCGGACACCCGCCCGGTGATCTTTGCGCGCGCGGTTTCGACCCCGCAAGAAGAGCTGCGCGTCGTCCCGTTGCCCGACTGTCGGCCAGAGATGGCGGATATGCGCACAATGGTCATTGTCGGGTCGTCTCAAACACGGATCATATCGCGTGATGGACCGCCATTCGTCTACACGCCTAGGTCGGCACCATGACCTGCAAGCCAGCTCAGAACGGCCTCAACGCTGCTGGCCTCTTCGCGTTCTGGCATCGGGGGACGTTCAATCATGATGACCGGCAGACCCAATTGGCGCGCAGCGATGATTTTGGCCTTTGCGCCAGACCCGCCGGAGTTTTTGGACACGACAAGGTCGATCCCGTGATCGCGCATCAGGGCCAGGTCGCTGTCCACACGGAATGGTCCCCGATCAACGAGCACCTGGGCTTTGGGAAACGGCAACGCGTCCTTTGGTGGATCGACAAGGCGCAAAAGGTAATGGTGCTGCGGGTTGGGCGCGAAGGCCAACAGATGCATCCGACCGACCGCCAGCAACACACGCGATGCAGGGCGATCCAAAGCGGCCACCGCTTCGGCAATGTCACGCACAGTTTGCCATCTGTCGCCGGGCTCTGGCGCCCAAGCGGGCCGCACCAACCCGATATGCGGTATGCCAAGCTTGCGGCAGGCAGCTGTCGCGTTGTGGCTCATCTGGCTTGCAAAAGGATGCGTGGCGTCGACGACATGCGTGATGCCGTTGTCGCGGAGATAGGCTTGCAGCCCGCAAACGCCGCCAAAACCGCCCACGCGCATGGGAAGCGGCTGGCGCTTTGGTCGCGCAACGCGGCCCGCCAAAGACAATGTGGCGCGCGTACCTGTCTCGGCCAGTCGCTGACACAACGCCGTGGCCTCTGTCGTGCCGCCAAGGATCAAAAGGGTCGGGTCTATGGCTAAGGGTCCATGGCTAACAATCATCGGGTTTGGCGAAGATGGGCTGGATGGCCTGCCGGCTGCAAGCCTTGATGCACTGAAATGCGCAGAAATCGTCATGGGGCCAGTGCGGCATCTGTCTTTGTTGGGCGATGTGCCGCAGCAGACGATCGACTGGCCGGTGCCGTTCTCTGATGGGTTAGAGATCTTGCGCAGTTTGCGGGGGCGGCGTGTTGTCGTTTTGGCCTCTGGCGACCCGTTCTGGTATGGTGCGGGCAGCGTGTTGGCGCGGGACTTCGACCCAATCGAATGGGTCGCCCTTCCTGGCTTGTCTTGCTTTTCCATCGCTGCCGCGCGTCTGGGGTGGCCCTTGGACACAACGCCCTGCCTTGGCCTGCATGCCGCTCCTTTAAGCCGCCTGCGCCCTTACTTGGCGCGAGGGACGCGTCTGATGGTGACGCTGCGGGACGGTGCAGCTGTTGATGACTTGCATGCCTATCTGACCCAGCTCGGATTTGGTGACAGCATCCTGCACGTGATGGAAGCGCTCGCAGGTCCGCGGGAGCGGATTTCGAAGTTCAAAGCGGATGAAGCGCCCAATACGGATTTTGCGCATCCGGTATGTGTGGCCATTGATGTTCAAGGCGCGGGTGAAAGCCTGCCAAAGACAAGCGGGCGCAGCGATGCATGGTTCGCCCATGACGGCCAGATCACCAAACGTCCGGTGCGCGCGTTGACCCTGTCGGCCCTTGCCCCGCGACATGGCGAGCATCTTTGGGATATTGGCGGCGGGTCGGGCTCCATCGCCATTGAATGGCTGCTGGCCGATCCATCCTTGCACGCCACATGTATCGAGGCCGACCCGGCCCGAGCAAATCGGATCACCAAAAACGCCGTGGGACTGGGCGTTGACCGGTTGCGCCTTGCTATCGGAGTTGCGCCAAAGGTATTGGACGATCTTGAACATCCCGATGTCGTGTTTGTCGGGGGAGGATTGTCGAACGAGATGCTTGCATATTTGACCACTCTTCGACCCGGTACGCGGATCGTGGCCAATGCCGTCACACTGGAAGCAGAGGCGTTGCTGGCAAGCGCGCAGGCCATTCATGGCGGCGACTTGCTTCGGATCGAATTGGCGCAAAATGCTCCCTTGGGCCGCAAGCGCGGTTGGAAAAGCAGCTACCCCATTGTGCAGTGGAGCGTCACGCTATGATCGTGGCCGGGTTCGGGTTTCGTTCGGCAGCCAATGCTGACAGCTTTCAGGACGCTTTTGAGCGCGCGGGTGAAGATGCCTTGATCAGCAGCTTGGCAACGCTTGAAGACAAGGCCGATCATCCGGCTTTTCAGGCATTTGCGCGCGCGCGCAAACTTCCCATTTTGGGGGTGTCAGACGTTGCAGCACAACCGGTTGCAACGGCAACGGACAGCCGCGCGTCACGCATGGCACGTCAGCTCAGCAGCGTCGCCGAAGCGACAGCTTTGGCAGCAGCTGGCCCGGGCGCCAAGCTGATCCAAACGCGCGTCGTGTCCGCGGATCGTATGGCGACATGCGCCTTGGCGCAGGCAAGTCGGAAAGCAGAACAGAGATGACAGTGCATTTCATCGGCGCAGGCCCCGGCGCGCCTGATCTTCTTACGCTACGCGGACGTGATATCATCGCGTCCTGCCCGGTATGCCTTTATGCAGGCTCGCTGGTGCCCAAGGCGATCCTGGCCCATTGCCCGGACGGAGCCCGCGTGGTCAATACCGCTGCAATGGATCTAGAGCAGATCATCGTGGAAATTCGTGCCGCGCACGCCAAAGGCCAAGACGTCGCGAGACTGCATTCGGGCGATCTGTCTGTCTGGTCTGCAATGGGCGAGCAAATGCGCCGCCTGCGTGACGAAGGCATCCCGGTTTCGGTGACCCCGGGTGTGCCGTCCTTTGCCGCCGCCGCGGCCGCTTTGGGCACCGAGCTGACATTGCCGGGACTGTCACAATCGGTTGTACTGACGCGGACACCGGGCAGAGCGTCCTCAATGCCCGAGGGCGAAAGCCTGACGAATTTTGCCGCCACAGGCGCCACGCTGGCCATTCATCTTTCCATTCAAAACCTGTCCAAAGTGGTCCAAGATCTCACGCCCGCCTATGGCGCCGAATGTCCCGTGGCCGTGATCTACCGTGCGAGTTGGCCCGACGAGACGATCCTGCGCGGCACGCTGAACACCATCGAAACACAGCTCAGTGACACCATTCAACGCACGGCGATTATTCTTGTCGGGCCGGCCTTGGCCGGAGAGGGGTTCGACGACAGTTGCCTCTATGCAGCAGATTATGACCGACGCTACCGACCTCAAAGCGCCGACAGCCCTTGGTCGGGCTGGACGCCGGAGGAGTAATCCATGACCGGAATTCTGATTTCTGCGCCGTCATCTGGCACTGGCAAAACCACTGTCATGCTGGGGCTTTTGCGGGCCTTGAAAGACGATGGGCTGGTTGTTCAGCCTTTCAAATCCGGGCCCGACTATATTGATCCGGCCTTTCACCGGGCAGCCAGCGGGCGCGCGTCGTTCAACCTAGATACTTGGGCGATGGATGATGGGCTGCTCTCGGCGATCTCGGCGCAGGCGGCGGGAGCAGATATCTGCGTGGCCGAAGGGTCAATGGGTCTGTTTGATGGGGTCGCAACCCGTGGGCAGGCTGGTTTTGGGTCAAGCGCAGAAACTGCACAGCGCATGGGCTGGCCTGTTATTCTTGTGCTGGATGTGGGCGGGCAGGCGCAAAGCGCTGCGGCCACGGCGCTTGGATTTCGCGAGTATCTCCCTGATTTGCCCTTTGCCGGTGTAATTCTGAATCGCGTGGCGTCCCCGCGTCATGAACGGCTCACCCGCCTGGGGATGGAGCGCGCTGGCCTGCCGGTGTTGGGTGTTCTGCCACGCCGGGGCGATCTAAGCCTTCCGGAACGGCATCTTGGTCTTATCCAGGCGGTGGAGCATCCCGATCTGGAAAATGCGATCACCGACTATGCGGAGTTCCTGCGAGCGCATGTGGATCTTGATGCCATCAAGGCCGCTGCAAAGGGGGGAGCACTGGCTTCCGGAGGAATGCTTCCCACACCACCCGCGCAAAGAATTGCGCTGGCTCAGGACGCGGCGTTTTCCTTTACCTATCCGCATCTGCTGCAGGGCTGGCGCGACGCGGGGGCAGAGATTGTGCCCTTTTCGCCGCTTGCGGATGAAGCTCCGGATCCAAGCGCTGATCTGGTCTGGCTGCCCGGCGGCTATCCCGAGTTGCATGCAGGCACACTCTCCGCCGCAGAGCGCTTTCTGACCGGCCTGCGCAAACATGCACAGACACGACCGGTGCATGGGGAATGCGGCGGTTACATGATGCTGGGTCAGGCTCTGATAGACAAAGAGGGTAACCGCCACGAAATGGCGGGGCTCTTGGGTCTTGTGACCAGCTTTGAAAAACGCAAATTCCATCTGGGCTATCGGCGCATTGTGCTCAAGGCTGCCATGCCGGGTGTTGCTCCGGGCAGCGCGCTGCGCGGGCATGAGTTCCACTATACGACCATTCTGGATGAACCCGACGCACCGTTGGCCGAGGTGTCTGATGCCGATGGCAACCCGGTACCTGAAACCGGGTCGATCAAGGGCAACGTCACGGGCACCTTTTTCCACCTGATTTCAACCGAGGGCAGCAGCGCATGACTGGATTTGTCAGCTTTGTTGGCTCGGGCCCCGGCGATCCGGAACTGCTGACACTGAAAGCTGTGGATCGGCTGGGCAAAGCGGATGCGATCCTGTTTGATGATCTGTCTTCGGGCCCGATCCTTGAGCATGCGCGCGCGGATGCGGATCTGGTTGGTGTCGGCAAACGTGCGGGCCGGGCATCCCCCCGTCAGGACCATGTCAGCCGGCTGCTCGTGGACTATGCCAAGACCGGCCAGCATGTTGTCCGGTTGAAATCGGGCGATAGCGGCCTTTTTGGTCGTCTAGAGGAGGAGCTTGTTGCCCTCCGCGCAGCAGGCATCGCCTACGAGATTATCCCCGGCGTGCCCTCGGCCATGGCAGCTGCTGCGCAATGTGGAATTCCGTTGACGCGCCGGTTGACAGCGCGGCGGGTGCAATTTGTCACCGGGCATGATGCGCGGGGCCAGTTGCCGGAAGACCTGGATATTGATGCCCTGGCTGATCCAACCGCCTGCACCGTCGTTTTCATGGGCAAACGCACCTTTCCGGCCCTTTTGACGGCCCTCCGTGCGCGGGGTTTGCCCGATACCACGCCCGCGATCCTTGCTGAGGCGGTCTCGACCCCGCAGCAATCGGTGCAGCGCACCACCGTAAAGGCTTTGGCTGATCAGCTGGAAGGCGAGATCGGCAATAAGCCCGCGCTGGTTCTATATGGCCCTTTGGCCGAGATCGGGACCGGTTTTGATGACTGAGCTATGGCTGGTTGGCATAGGCACTGGGCATCCCGCGCATCTCACACTCGAGGGTCAGCGGGCCTTGCGTGAGGCATCTGCCGTCCTGTTGCCACGCAAGGGAACTGGCAAAGAGGATTTGGCCCACCTGCGGCTTGCCATGCTTGAGGCTGCGAACACAGATGCCATGGTTCTGTCGTTTGAAATGCCCGTTCGCGACGAAACCCTGCCGTATCTGGAGCGCGTCGAGGCGTGGCATGACGAGATTGCTAAATGTTGGCAAAATACGCTTGAAAACGCGCCGGAGGGACCTGTGGCGGTCTTGGTTTGGGGGGATCCAAGCCTTTATGACAGTACTCTTCGCATCGCTGCACGCCTAAGCCCAAGCCCGCGCCTGCGCGTTGTTCCTGGCATAACTGCGTTGCAGGCTTTGACGGCCGCGCATGCCATTCCTTTCAACACGGTGAACGGCTCTGTCATTGTAACAACCGGACGCAGATTGCGCGAATACGGTTGGCCAGAGGGCGCGGCAACGGTGGTTGTGATGC
>JABSSB010000017.1 GCA_013214715.1 Paracoccaceae bacterium
GCCTTCTGACATCTCTTCGGCCAGCCGCCACCTGCGCCTGACCTGGCTCAATGCTAATGTGTCGCTTGAAGGCATGTCCAAGATGGAAGCGCTTGGTGCGATCCAGACCCTCTATGACAGCGGCGCTTCGGTCTCGTAGCAGATCATCGACAGTTCAATCAATGAACCCTACACCACTTGGAACACGACCCGCACCATTCTGGGCAGCGACGTCATCACCGCGCGCGATTATGCAACGGCGAAAGGAATCTCCTTCTCCATCACTGACGCCAAAATCGCGCATGAACTGAATGGCGGCTCGGTCTGCGCCGATGCCAATGCGCAAGCCCGTGCGGGCCAAAGCTTTGTGACCTTCACCCCCTGCGCCCAGCCTGCTGGCTGACCGCGACCGCACGGGCCACCCGCTGACGCCCTGTCGGCGGGCATTTTTCTTACGCCAGGGCCACAAGATCGAAAGGGCTTTGGGGCCATCCGCCCCAAAGCCCGGTCACAGAATTTGAAGCAGGCTCGCTCTCAACCTACTATTCGACGGGTATCACCGCGCAGCGCATGGGATAGATCACATGGACTGCACGGCCATCGGCGACATGGCCGCCGAGTTTTTCTGCGATGTGCCCGATCTGTCGCTGACCTGCGCGCCTCGGGCTCACATGTCCTGTATCTCTGGGCCTTCACGGGCCATGATGCGACCACAGGCAACCCGCTTGAAATCCATGGCTGGGAAGAATGGGAACTTGTCCCCGACCTCAAGGGTGACGCCTCGCGCGGGTGGAACGCTGCCCAGGCTTACGCAGCCCAAGGCGATGGCGGCACAGACTGAGCCGCGCCACACGTATAAAAACGGCGCGCAAGCTCGCGCCGCTTGATTGTCATTATGAAACCTGCGCCCCGCTCAGGGCGCGTTTGGCCTCACAGCGCCTGCAGATCCGCTGCCGATTCGCGCCCGTCGCGTCCGGCCTGCATTTCATAGGACACTTTCTGCCCGTCTTTCAGCCCCGTCAGACCCGAACGTTCCACAGCCGAGATGTGCACGAACACATCCTTGCCGCCTTCATCCGGCTGGATGAACCCATAACCTTTGTCGGTGTTGAACCATTTCACGGTGCCAGTGGCCATCCGCTTTCTCCTTATACAATTGTGACCCACAATCTGTGAGCAAAACGGCAACAGTCAATCCATTCGAGTCTGAAGCCAGTCAGGAGACAGGGGTTCGAGATATTTACCGTGCGCGATTGCAGCTTTTACGTGCTGCAGTGCCGGGCGCAAGGAAAAATCATAGCGACCATCAAAGCTTTGGGTCCGGGTTCACCGTATGACCATCCACAGCGATGATCTGCCCCGACACCAGCCGCGCCGCGTCCGAGCCCAAAAAGACCGCCATAGCTGCGATATCGTCGGCCGTGACCCAGCTTTGCATAGACGTACCGCTGGCATAGCCGTGATAGACCTGATCTCGCGTCATGCCCTTGGCCGCGGCTTCGCGGGCCAGAACGCCCTCCATTCGCGGGCCTTCAACGGCACCGGGGCAGATCGCATTGGCCCGGATACCCTGCGGCCCCAGCTCCATCGCCAAGGTCTTCATGAACCCGATCACCGCCCATTTCGCCGCCGCGTAAGGGGCCCGATTCGGGTAGCCATACTGCCCGGCCGTAGAGGATGTCACGATGATCGAGCCGCCCGACCCCATGAGCGGGATCGCATGTTTTGCAGTCAGAAAGCTTCCGTCCAGATTGACGGCCACACAGGCCCGCCAATCCGTCAGGGCAATGTCCTGCACCCGCGCCGTTGGCCCGGCGATGCCTGCATTCAGGCACAGCACATCCAGCCCGCCCCATGCCCCCATGATCTCGGTCATCAGCGTGGCAACCGCAGCCTCATCGGTCACGTCCAGCACGCTGCGGCCCCAGTTTTCGGGACAGTCAGCCAGCGCCGCCCCGTCCACATCCGCAACCCAGACCTGTGCGCCGGCCTTGGCAAAACCGTCTGCCATCGCGCGCCCGATGCCCGAGGCACCCGCTGTGATCAGAACCCGGCTCATGACGGGGACCGGATGAAAGCGCCGGCGCCCTCGGGCAAAGGCAACCCGGCCCGCGCCTCGCGAATCGCCGTCATCGCAGCCTCAACCCCGTCGCCTGCCGGTGTGGGACGGCGCGTGGCCAGATCAACATGCAGCAGGAAATGTTCGCCTGTGGCCACCGCGACATCACCTTTCCACATCGTGTGGAACAGATGAAGCTTCTTGCCCTGCCCCACGAGCATGTCACTGGTCACCCGGATACGATCGCCGGCATGGGCTTCGTCCAGATGGCGGATATGGGTTTCAGCCGTGAAATAGCTGCCACCGGCCGCGATGTAATCGGCATCACAGCCGATCAGCTCCATGAAGCGATCCGTCGATTGCGCAAACGCGTCCAGATAGCGGCTTTCGGTCATGTGCCCGTTATAATCGGTCCAATCGAGCGGCACCGCCCGGTCCAACACCAGAATCGGCGCAGCCAGATCCCGCCCGGCAAGCGGCGCCCCAAGAGCGGTGCCGTCCCGCACGCGTTTGTCTTGCGCCGTCAGCAGCGCTCCGGCTCCGAAATCAGCCCATTTGAGCGCGCGCATCATGGCCACAAGGTTGGTGTCACGAATACGCTCCATCTCGCGGATACTCATATGGCCCGATTGCGCATCCGACTGGTCCGCAATCAGGTCGACCAGCTCATCGGTGAACTCCGGCACCTCCATCAGCTTGGTCCATGGCAGGTCCAGACAGGGTCCGAATTGCGCCATGAAATGCCGCATCCCGGCCTCGCCCCCGGCGACGCGATAGGTGTCAAAAAGCCCCATCTGCGCCCAGCGCAGGCCAAAGCCGTAACGGATGGCATCGTCGATCTCTTCGGTTGTGGCGATCCCGTCCTTGACCAGCCAAAGCGCCTCGCGCCAGACGGCCTCAAGGAAGCGATCGGCAATATGCGCGTCGATCTCTTTCTTCACATGCAGCGGATACATCCCGATCCGGGTGATGATCTCCTTTGCCTGCGCGACGAAGTCCGCCGAATTGGCCTGCGTCGTGACCAGTTCGACCAGCGGCAGCAGATAGACCGGGTTGAACGGATGTGTGACCACCACCTGCCCCGGCCGCGCCAGCCCGTCCTGCAATTCCGACGGTTTATAGCCCGAGGTGGACGAGCCGATGACCGCCCCCGCGCCGACATGCTGCATCAGCTCGGCATAGACGCGCTGCTTCAGATCCAGCCTCTCCGGCACACTTTCCTGCACCCAAGACGCGCCCGCGACAGCCTCCGAGATGCTGGCATGAAAGCTCAGCACGCCCTCCTCGGGCAAGGGCACATCCGACAGGCTGGGCAGCGCGCGCCGCGCATTGGACAGCACCTCGCCGATCTTGCGCTCGGCCTCCGGATCGGGATCAAAGACCCGCACGTCCCACCCGTTCAGCAGGAACCGCGCGGCCCAGCCGCCACCAATCACCCCGCCACCAATGATGGCTGCCACCTGAGTCATGATCCCCTCCTCACTCCGATCTCTGCGGCGTGCTGTAAAGCTTGCCAATGTCATAGCCATTGCGCGCCAGAACCGCTTCGGCCCAGGCGCGATCTGCGTCGCTGATCTGCGGGTCACGCGCCAGAATCCAGCCACTGCGCCCGCGCGGATTGCCAATCACGGCCACCGAATAATCCGACCGCAGCCCCAGCACCCAGTAATCGCCCCGAATGAAAGGCAGCCAAGGTGTAAACGTGACCGACAGCTTGCCGCCCGCCTCCACCCGCGCCCGCCCGGTCGAGCCGCGCGGCTCTGCCGCCAAAGACCCATCACGGCAGGTATTAACGACATCCACCTCGCCATCCGTCCGCAAGGCATAGCTGGCCGTGACACCGTAACAGCCTTTTTCAAACCAGATCGGAAAGCGCGCGATCTCGTACCAAAGCCCCTGATAGCGTTCGACATCGAACACCGTGACTGTGGAGATCGGGACCGAACGGTCGCGATAGACCTCAGCTGTCGCCGACCCTGCCAGACACACCGCCAAAAGCGTTGCCCAAACCCACCTCATGCCACTATCTCCTGTAGCTTGGCCGCCACTGCCAGCCCCAAAACCTCGTGCGATGCCGCGCTCAGATGCACCCCATCCAACGGATCCGGCGCGACATGCTCCGCCGCATCCAGAAACGCCACGCCACGCATCTGCGCCACTTGGGCAAAATGTGCCCCCATCGCGCACGATTTCGCCGCCGCGCCGGTGAACATCTCAGCCAGACATCCCCGCTCCTCGACCAAAACGGGCGCGATCAGCAAGATCTGCCCCACAAACCCGCTGCCCTGCGCCATATCCACCAAACGCCCTGCGCCCAGCGCAACATCCTGCGCCGTCATCGCAAACTGCGCCTTAAGATCATTCGTCCCCAGCATCACCACCAGCAGATCGGGCTTGTGACTCTCCAGCATCGACGGCAGCACCCGTGCTCCGTTACGATGCTCCCCGACCAATGGATCATCCCGCACCGTCGTCCGCCCCGGATGACCCTCTTCAATCACATGCCACCCGGCCCCCAACGCCCGCGCCATCACCCAGGGCCAGCGCCGCGCCCGCTTATAGCGGCGCACCACCCCAAGCTCCGCCAAAGGGGCCGAGCCATGCGTGTTACTGTCTCCAAAACACAGAATATCGGGCAAATCAGCCCCCTTGTCTCCGCTTTCAAAATACCCCGGGGGCGCCCGCAGGGCGGGGGCAGAGCCCCCAAAGGGGTGGGTGGGCGGGGCCCACCCAGCCAAAGCTCACCGCGCGACCGGTGCCCGCTTCACCAGACCCAGCTTCTCGCGCACCTCTGCGGCCCCAATCACCCGCGCGCCCATGTTCTCGATGATCGTGCCAGCACGCTCCACCAACTGCCAGTTTTCAGCCAGCACGCCCTTGTCGAGCCACAGATTATCCTCCAGCCCGACGCGGACATTGCCTCCTGCCAGCACTGCAGCTGCGACATAAGCCATCTGATTGCGCCCCAGCGAAAACGCGCTGAACGTCCATTCAGGTGGCACATTATTGACCATCGCCATGAATGTATTGAGGTCATCCGGCGCGCCCCAAGGCACGCCCATGCACAGCTGCACCAGCGCATCCGGCGCCAGCACCCCATCCGCCACCAGCTGCTTGGCATACCAAAGATGCCCGGTGTCAAAGGCCTCGATCTCGGGCTTCACGCCCAGATCCGTCATCATCTGCCCCATTGCGGTCAGCATGCCCGGCGTGTTGGTCATGACATAATCGGCTTCGGCGAAATTCATCGTCCCGCAGTCCAGCGTGCAGATCTCGGGCAGACACTCGGCCACATGCGCCACACGCGCGCTGGCCCCAATCATATCCGTGCCATCCGCTACCGGCAGCGGGCTCTCCACCCCGCCAAACACCATATCGCCGCCCATCCCGGCGGTCAGGTTCAGCACCACATCCACATCCGCCTCCCGGATGCGCTCGGTCACCTCGCGGTAATAGCCCAGATCGCGCGACGGCGCGCCCGTTTCGGGATCACGCACATGGCAATGCACCACCGCCGCCCCCGCCTTCCCCGCCGCAATCGCACTCTCGGCAATCTGCTGCGCAGAGCGCGGCACATGCGGGCTGCGATCCTGCGTGCCGCCCGATCCGGTCACGGCACAGGTGATGAAAACCTCACGATTCATGGCCAATGGCATGGCGTTCTCCCGTTGCATCTCAGGACACTCTGCCGCAATCTCCCTGGCAAGACTTGCCAAGAAACGAATCAAACATGGCACAATCCGCAAAAACCTTGACCACCGGCCTTCTGGTGCTCGACGCCTGCAACACGCTCAGCTTCGCCGCCGCCGTGGACCCGATGCGCGCCGCCAACCGGCTGGCCGGGCGCAAACTCTTTGACTGGCACTACCTCACCGCCAGCGCACAGCCCGCCCGCCTCACCAGCGGGATCGAGGTGCCCGGCACCCCCCTGCCCCGCCTCACGACCTGCGATCTGCTGATCATCGTGGCCGGCTTCGACCTCGCGCGCCACAGTACAAGCCAACTCCGCGCCAGCCTGCGCCGCCTCGCGGCCACCGGGCCCACCATCGCAGCGATTGATGGCGGGCCCTGGCTTCTGGCCGAAGCAGGCCTGCTCGACGGCCACCGCGCCACCACCCATTGGGAAGATCTCGACGCCTTTGCGACCCGCTTCCCCCAGATCGACACACGCCGCGACCGCGTCTGCCAATCCGGCCGGATCTGGACCAGCGGCGGCGCCAGCCCAGCGATCGAAATGATGCTGCAGATCATCGCCACCCATCACAGCCCCCGCTTTGCCGGACAGGTGGCGGGCCTCTTCCTCTATGACGCCGCCCCCGACCCAACCCGCCCACAAAGCCGGACCGGCCTCCCGCTCACCCACAGCCCGCTCACCGCCCGCGCCCAGCGCATGATGGAGCAAACCCTCGCCACCCCCCTGCCCATCGCCGACCTCGCCCGCCATCTCGGCCTGTCCCCGCGCAGCCTGCAAATGCAATTCCAACAGGCGCTCGGCATGACCGCGCAGGCCCATTACCTCGACCTGCGCCTGTCCGAGGCCCGCCGCCTCGTGGCGGAAACCGACCTGCCGCTCACCGATATCGCGCTCGCCACCGGTTTCGCCGCACAATCCAGCTTCGCCCGCGCCTTCCGCCGCGCCTTTGGCACTTCGGCCCGCAGCCTGCGCCAACAGGCTGTTTCTCCGCTTTAGAAATACCCCGGGGGATGGCGGGCCGCAGGCCAGCCATGGGGGCAGCGCCCCCAGCCGCCGAATGCGCGGCACGCGCAGACGGCCAGACCTGCGCGGGGCGACAGCCCCCAACACCCCTGTATTTCTTTAGCAAGCCTGACCGACGGCGCCCAACAGCCCGGCGGTCTGGGCAATTTCGCCCAGCAATTGTTCAATCTGATCCCGGTCCGGCCACCCAATTTCGGCACGGCTGGCGCTGTCAGTGACGGGGTCACCCATTCCTGCTTCACAACACAGCTTTTGGGCAATAAGGCCGTGAACTATGCTGTGGCTGCAGGAACGGCCCTGTCCACAGAGCCGCCGACAACGCGGCGTCTATTCGGTCTGGTGCGCTTTGGTCCCCCCCCTATTGGCGCCCTGTATCGCGGCCAATCCGGATCGCGCGGATGGGCAGGGCGTGGATTTTGCAATCGATCTGGTTGCCCAACTGGCGCAGTTCGGGGCCGAAAGCTTTGCCGCCGCCATCCCAGCCCTGCCGGATTTTTCCGATGATGCGGCCGTTATGTTCATCGGCGCCAATCATGTCGGGGCGGGCGCCGACCCTTTCGAGGTTCTGACCAAAGGTACAGTCACCGCCGCCGGTCTTGGCGACGCAGGCTTTGGCGCGGTCTATGTGACCACACAGCCAATCGCGTCCTTCTTTCTGGCGTTTGATGCGCTGGACGCGACCACCAAGCCGATCTTGACGCCCAGTCCGCCCTTTACAATGTCTTCCTGTCGGCAACTCTGGCGGGGCTGAACCTTGTAACATCGGGCACCAATATCGAGATCATCGGCTTTGCGGCGCTCTCGAACGCCATCACTGAAGACCTCAGCTCTATCGGCATCCTCGCCCCGCGCAACGCGGTGCTGGCACCGCCGACGTCCTATGCATCCGACCCGACGTCCATACGTTTGCGGCTCAGCACAAGTGACGCCGGTTTCGATGCCGATCAGGTAGCGTTCTGGGATTCGCTGCACCCGTCCGAGGCGATCCATCAGGCTTGGGCCGCGTTTCAGGCCCATGCGATTCTGTGCGGGACAACCCAGACCGGCTCCGCGTTGGGCGTGTTATCCCTTGGCTCGGTGTCTTCCGACGCGATTTTTGCGCTCGGCGGTGATGATCTAGTACTTGCCTTCAACGGGAATGACATCGTGCTGAGCGGTCTGTCGGCGCTTGGCATCAAAGCGCGCGCGGTCGAGACGCGCGTGCTGGATGATGGCAATGGCGCGTCGCTCACGCGGGACAGCCTCAAGGACATGCTGGCCGCCGAGTTAGACCAAACCGGGCAGACGGCCAATTTCTGGGGGGTTATCTGACCGGTGCAGACATGATCCGGGCGGCGGGATGGGCCTGCCCCCAGATCTTCTGAGCATCCCGCGCGACCTGTCTGTCCTGCAACGCGTCCAGAGCCTTCAGGGCCTCGGCGCGGCTGCCGGTGCGGGCCAGAGCCGAATCAAAGGCGCGGCGCACGGATTGCGCCCGCCAGGGCAGAACCGCCCCCGCCATCCAGTGTCGCAACTCAGCGGGGAGCCGATCATATTCGGCCATCGGGTTTTCAGAACGGCGCTTGCAGCGCAGGCTGGTCTTTCCACGATTTCGGGACATGAGGTGGTCTTGAAGCCCCCGGGGCAAATTCTCTTCGGCAGCGTCGTTACGTTATATCATAACATCTCGCAACCTTGATTTGCCGCCCCGTCTTTTACCAAGGCCCGGACATGGCTTGCACGGGGTTGGCATGCTCGCAATCTGGCCCGGCGCGCGGCGAGCCAGACGGATCACGACAGAACAATGCCTCGCGCCAACAGGATCATCTTCAGCACCTACAAATCTGAGACAACCTGGCTGCATCACAGACTGGCCAGGTCAGATCAGGTGCTGCCGTCACAGCCGTAAGAGACCAAATTCCCCTTGCGCCCTGGCGCGACAGCCCCCGCTTCAACGAAAAAGCCCCGGGACTGGCCCGGGGCTTTCAAAAATCAAAAGCGTCGAAAGCTTACTGCTCGGACGCGCTGGCCACGTCGATCGACACGCCCGGGCCCATGGTCGAGCTCAGCGCGATCTTTTTCATATAGGCCCCTTTGGCACCGGCCGGTTTGGCTTTGGCCACGGCGGAAACAAAGGCGCGGACGTTCTCGACCAGCTTGGCTTCGTCAAAGGACGCTTTGCCGACACCGGCATGCACGACGCCAGCTTTTTCGACCTTGAACTGAACTTCACCGCCCTTGGCGTTCTTCACCGCATCGGCCACATCCATGGTCACGGTGCCAACCTTGGGGTTCGGCATCAGGTTGCGGGGGCCCAGGATTTTGCCCAGACGGCCCACGACCGGCATCATGTCCGGGGTCGCGATGCAGCGATCAAAGTCGATGGTGCCGCCCTGAATGGTCTCCATCAGGTCTTCGGCACCCACGATGTCGGCACCAGCGGCCTGGGCTTCTTCAGCCTTGGGGCCACGGGCAAACACGGCGACGCGAACGGTCTTGCCGGTGCCGTTGGGCAGGCCGACCACACCGCGGACCATCTGGTCTGCGTGGCGCGGGTCCACGCCCAGGTTCACGGCGATTTCCACGGTCTCGTCGAATTTGGCCGTTGCGTTGGCTTTCACCAATGCCACAGCTTCTTCGATGGTGAGGTTTTCCTTGCCGGCGAAAGCTTCGCGAGCAGCGGATGTGCGCTTACCTACTTTTGCCATTTTACTTCACCTCGATGCCCATGGAGCGGGCAGAGCCCAGGATGATCTGCATCGCGCCGTCGATATCGTTGGCGTTGAGATCTTTCATTTTGGCTTCGGCGATTTCACGCACCTGCGCCGCAGTCACGGTGCCAGCGGTTTCGCGCGACGGGTTGTTGGCACCCGATTTAATCTTCGCAGCCTTTTTCAGGTAATAGGACGCCGGGGGCGTCTTAATGTCCATGGTGAAGGACTTGTCCTGAAAATACTGGATGATCGTGGGGCATGGCGCGCCAGGCTCCATATCGCCGGTCTTGGCGTTGAAGGCCTTGCAGAATTCCATGATGTTGATGCCGCGCTGACCCAAAGCCGGTCCAACCGGCGGGGACGGGTTTGCTTGACCGGCGGGCACCTGAAGCTTCAGCGTGCCGACGAGTTTCTTGGCCATTGGCCATCTCCTTCGTTCCACGACCCCGAAACGCGATCCGGGATCTTGATGTGATGTGGTCTGGTCCGGCCAACGCGTTGACCTCGCCTCCCACAGGGACTGCCATCGATGACGACAGAGCCGGGCTGTTACAGCACAACCCGGCTCTTGGCAAGGGCCGCAGCCCGTCGGTCTTTGGTGCCTCGTCAGAAGCCGATGAAAATCTCCGCCAGCGCGATAAAGAGCGGGATCAACAGGATCGCCACCGGCGTGCCCAAGCCCGTCGAGCCACCCACATAGGCCGAGGGATTCGCCTCGGGCACGGCGGCGCGCATCGTGGGCGGGCCTGAAATATCCGAGCTTGAGGCCGCCATCACCGCCAGCAGGATCACGCCCCCCGCCGAAAAACCCGTCAACTGATGCGCGATCAGGCCCACACCAAAGCCCAGCAGGCCATGCAAGATCGGGGCGGTCGCACCGTAAAGGACGTAAGCATGGGCCACCTTGCGCAGTGCCGACAGGCGCGACCAGGCCTCCATCCCCATGATCAGCATCAGGATCGACAGCAGGCCCCGGAACAACGGCTCATAAAAGCTGTCATAGACCGAATCGAGCCGGGCGAAGAGACCGATCAGCAGGCCGACCAGCAGCGCAAAAATCGCCGGGCTGCGCAGCGTGTCGACAAGGATGCCCCACACCAGACCGGTTTCAATCGCCTGTGTGTCAGCGGGTTGTGGCGCAGCATCCGGGCCGCCCTGCATGGTCAGCACATCACCAGCAGGTGCGGCCGCCTGCGCCTTACGCGCCAACCCCAACCGCGCCAGCACAATCGCCGTGACCAGCGCCGCCACATCCATGAACGGATAAAGCGCGCCGATATAGCCGTGATAGGAGATCTGTTCTTCATCCAGGATGGCCATGCCCGCCGCAAGGGTCGAGGCCGAGACCGCCCCGAACATCCCTGCCGTGGCCAGCCCATCCGTCTGCGACACCCCCCGCTGTCGCGCCAAGGTGATCGCGCCCAACAGCACAATCGCCACCCCAGCCACCGCCGCGCCAATCGCGGGCACAAGCAGCGCCTGCAAATCGGCATCCCGAACGGCAATTCCGGCGCCGAGGCCGACCTTCAGCAGTAATACCAGCACGATGAATTTATAGACCAAAGATGAAACCGCTGAACTATCACCATCTCTATTACTTCTACCGCGTCGCGACCGAAGGGCATCTGGGCCGCATGGCCGAGATGCTGAACCTGTCGCAATCCGCGCTCTCGATTCAGATCCGCAATCTCGAAGAGCGTCTGGGTCAACCTCTCTTTGATCACGCGGGCCGCAAGCTGACCCTGACCGAAGCCGGGCGCATCGCACTGGACCATGCGACGCGGATTTTTGGCGCGGGCGATGAGTTGCTGGCGACCCTGCGGCACACCGGCGCGGGACCACAGCCTTTGCGGGTGGGCGGGCTGTCGACGCTGTCGCGGAACTTTCAGCTGCAATTCCTGCGCCCGGCTCTGGCACTTGGCACCTATCCGGTTGTGCTGAAATCCGGCACTATGCCTGGCCTGCTGGCAGATCTGAAGGCGCTGGCGCTGGATGTGGTGCTGACCACGGAATTACCGCCGGGCGGGACCGATAGCCCTTTCGCGGCCCAGCGCATTGACGATCAGACCATCGGCCTGCACGGGCGACCCACACTGCTGGCGCATGACACCCTGCAAGACCTGCTAGCCAATGCGCCGCTGATCCTGCCCACTGACAACGTGATCCAGACCGGATTTGAAAACCTGATCCAGAAACTCGACGTGCAGCCCAATATCGTGGCCCATGTCGACGATATGGCGATGGTGCGCCTTCTGGCCCGTGACGGGGCCGGCGTGGCCGTGTCGCCCTCAGTCGTGCTGGCCAACGCAATAGGCGCCGGGCTTTTGACCACGGCGCCGTATGATCTGGGGCTGAAAGAGCCATTTTACGCCGTCACGCTGCCCCGGCGTTTTCCGCATCCGGGGCTGGCGGCGCTGCTGAGTTGATCAGCTTTGCTTGGTCACCTGGGTGAACTCCAGTTCGACCGGGGTTTCACGGCCAAAGATCGACACGGTCACCTTCAGACGCTGCGCGTCGTCATCGACCTCTTCGACCATGCCGTCAAAGTCTTCGAACGGACCATCATTGACCTTGACCTTCTCACCGACCACATAGGTGATGAGCGTGCGCGGCGCTTCTTCGCCTTCCTGCACACGGTTCAGGATCTGGTTCACCTCGGCATCGCGCATCGGCATCGGGCGGCCTTGCGGACCAAGGAATCCGGTGACGCGGTTGATCGAGTTTATCAGATGATAGCCCTGATCCGACATTTCCATATGCACCAGAACATAGCCGGGCATGAACCGGCGTTCGGTGGTGACCTTCTTGCCCCGGCGCACTTCGATGACTTCTTCGGTCGGAACCAGAACTTCGTCGATCTCGTTTTCAAGACCTTTTTCGGCCACTTCGGTCCGGATTTGCTCGGCGATTTTCTTTTCGAAATTCGAAAGAACGCTGACCGAATACCACCGCTTTGCCATTGCCGTTGTCGTCCTTCATTGGTGCCATCCGCCGGAAGCCCCGGCCGGAACAAAAAAGCGGCGCGCAACCGAATC
Source organism: Paracoccaceae bacterium (assembly GCA_013214715.1). Taxonomy (GTDB): domain Bacteria; phylum Pseudomonadota; class Alphaproteobacteria; order Rhodobacterales; family Rhodobacteraceae; genus JABSSB01. Next base: position 12,484 of record JABSSB010000017.1, read on the forward strand.
GCAGCGCGCCAGCATGTAGAGTGTTGCGTCGGATAAACCGACCACGCGCAAAGCGCAAGGGCCGGGCTTAGCCGAAAAAGGACAGGAGCAGGTTCAGACCGCCGCGAATGCCCAGATCAACCAGCGCAAAGAAAATCGCTGTCAGCGTGGCCATGATGAACACCATGACCGTGGTCAACAGAACTTCGCGGCGGGTCGGCCAGACCACCTTCGCAACCTGTGCGCGGACTTCCTGGATAAACTGGATCGGGTTTGTCGTGGCCATTTGGGCGCGGTGCCTCTTGTTCTCTGTCAGCGTTGGATGCGTTTCGGGGCGACATAACCGCCCCGGCCCGTGAATTCAAGAGCGCGCAGGTCTGTTGCCTAATGCTGCAGGCGGTCAAACGGGTCAGGCCGCTGTGGACGCACCGAAAAGACCCGGCGGCCCGGTTTGCGCTGCTTGTCAGCGGCGGCCTGGGCAAGCTTGGTATGAACGGCTGCGGGCTGCGGCGATGTCACAGCGCGCTGCAGCGCCTCGGCCTGGATTTTGGGCGCCGGGGGTTGAGATACCGGCACAGGCGCCGCACCGCTGCGGCGGGGCCGCACAATCACCCAAAGGATCGCAATCAGTGCCAGAACAACAACGATGTTCTCGACCATCTTGACGTTCACCGCCAGCCCAAGGCTGTCACCAGCTGCCAGCCCCAACCCGCTGCCCAGCGGCGCGCTGGTGGTTTTTGACAGATCCGAAGTCATCCCGCCAAGGCTCGTCAGGTTGGGCATCGCCAGATTGATATCGCCCAGCCCCAGATACACGACCACATAAAGCGCCACGGCAGCCGCCACCAGACGCAGCGACCATTTCGGTTTGCGGGCCTTGGCTGTGTCTTTGGTGCTCGGGTCCTCTCCCCGCGCGTTCGTTACAGGAACCGCCTTGCCCTGCGGCACGGCGGGCCGATCAATACGGGCGGCCGACAGGGTCTGGCGCGCCTGCACACGTTGCAGCGGCGACATACCTGCCGGATCCGCTGCGGCCACGTCACCCGGCGGCGTCGCAACCGCTGCTGCAGAGCCCTGCAATTCCTCGGCATCCTGGTCAGATCCGGCCCGACGCCTCTGCACCCAAAACCGCAACAGACCAAGGGCAAACAGCCCCCCGGCAATAGACCACATCAGACTGCGCAGCTCTGCAGCCAGCTTGGGCCGCGCAGCCAGCGCCGCAACGCGATCTGCATCAGACAAATACGGCCTTAGCATCACAAAATTCGTAGCCTTGGTCAGCCCGTTGGTGAGGAAGAAATCCTCCATCACCTTTTCGACACCGCTGTCTTCGCCCCACGCCCCCGCAATGGTGAAGGGCACGCGATTGCTTTCGATTCTATCCTCGGATTCCAGCGCGGCCAGCGTCAGCAGATCGGCCAAGGCCTCCTCATCGGCCTTCTCACGGATCACCGCGGCCCGCACAAGGCGGCTGCTGGCCGCATCCCCGGCCCCGAACAGCACAAACATCACCGCCTCGCGATCAGGCCCGTTACGCTCCTGTACCAGAGTGACGTTGTAATCCAGATCGATCGATCCGCTCAGATGGACCTCATCTGCTGGGCCCAGATGCCGCAAGAGGCGAAAATCGGCCGCATCGACGACCGGGGGCAGCCCCTGCTCAAGCGCCTGCGCCTTTTCCGCCTCAGTGGCCAGCGTGTCTTCATAAGCCATCATGCCTGCGTAAAAGGCCAGCAGCGCCAACGCCAGATAGACCCAATAGGGCAGGGAAAACAGCCGCAAAATGGCGCGCATCCTATCGCTCCGAAAACAATGAACCTCAGCGCCTAGCACAGCGGGAAAATAAGGTTAATTTGGGGCAAATGCGGCAGCACTCTGGTCGATAGCCGCGCAATCCGCGCAGAATCGCAGCGCATTCGTATAGTTGTTTCACAAGACGGGAAAATGGCAGGGGCAGCAGGGTTCGAACCCGCGACCTACGGTTTTGGAGACCGTCGCTCTACCAACTGAGCTATACCCCTATGGCCGGGGCATCTCTTAAGACGGCCCTGCGCGGGCTGCAAGTGGAAATTCACCGGTGCTGGCCATGCGATGTGGTTTGCCTCACCCCGGATGATCCGTTAACTGGACGCGCCAAAAGCAAGACGGGGATCAGGTATGAGCCTGCGCAAGCGCATTGCAGATAGTGACTGGCTGAACGGCGCCGTCGCGCGCCTGATCGCGGGCTATATCCGGCTGGTTCGCGCAACATCGAGCCTGGATCGCGTGGGCTATGAGCCATTGGATGAGGCTATCCGCAATGGCGAGGCGACCATCTGCACCCTCTGGCACGACCGGCTGGTGCTGACGCCCTATATGTTTCCGACCGATCTGGGCAAGATGTGTTCGATCACCTCGGATGCGCGGGCTGGCAGCATGGTCGGGCGCATCCAGTTGCGGTTCGATTTCGATACGATCCGTATGTCTTCGCATAAACGCCACGTCGCGTTGTCGCGCGAAGTGATCGGCAAGATCAAACAGGGCACCTCTATCGGGATTGCGGTGGACGGCCCACGCGGCCCGTCGCGCGTGGCCAAACCTGTGCCGCTGGTCTGGGCGCGCTCCACCGGCAAACGCATCTTTCTGTGCACCTATGCCGTCAGACGCGCAGGCCGAATGCCCGCCTGGGACCGCATGCTGCTGCCAGGTCTGTTCAACAAGGGCGTGGTGATGAGCCGCGAGTTCACCACCGACATCCCGCGCAAAATGGACGAGGCGCAGATGGATGCGCTGCGCCAGCAACTGGAAGACGAGATGAACCAACTGGCCGCCGATGCAGACGCCTATATCGGGTTCAAAGGCTGACCCCGGTCAAGCCGCGCTGCGCCGCCTTGGCCCATCGACAACGCCTGCATCATAAAGCCGGGCAATTTCCATCCCGTCGAGCCCCGCCACCTCTGACAGCACCTCTTCGGTGTCCTGACCCAGAACCGGCGCAGCCTGCGGCGCGCTGCGCGCATGGGCGCCAAACTCCACCGGGCTGCCCGGCACCGGAAAGCGCCCCAGCCCCGGCTGGTCCAGCATCGAAAACATCGGATTGGCCTCGCTTAGATCCGGATCCTCTGCCAAAGCCTCGCGCATAGTACGAAAGACCGACCAGGTCAGCCCCGCCTGATCAAAGCTGTCGGCAAACTCATCGACCCGTCGATCCGCGAACCAGGGCGCAAAGATCGCCGCCAACACATGACGCATCCGCCAGCGCACGCCTTCATCCCGCAGATCAACCTGCTGTCGAGCCTCAAGCGCGGTCATGACCTCTGCCATGTTGGTGATCTTGACCAGACCGCGCCACTGCCGATCCGTCAGCCCAATCACCATCACGCGACGTCCACAGGCACACAGGAACGCATCCCCAAACGCGCCATAAAGCGCATTGCCCGCCTTGCCCCGCGGAGTTTCGTTGACGGCCGCATCCCCGATCATGCCCAGATGGCCAACCATCGCCGCCGCGACATCCTTCAGCGTCAGATCTACCGCCTGCCCAACCCCCTGACGCAGCCTTTGGCGCTCGGCGGCCAATAGCGACGACGCCACCATCTGCCCGGCAATCAGATCCCATGCCGGCAAAGCCGATGCAATGGGGCCGTCATGTGTCTCGGGACCGGTGATGTCAGGAATGCCCAGCGCCGGATTCACAGTGTAATCCACCGCCGGACGGCCATGGCGATCCCCGCTCAGCGTGACGGAAATCAGATCCGGACGATGCTGGCTCAACGTGGCATGATCCATCCATCCGCGCACCCGCAGATTGGTGATGAACAGGCCTGCATCCTCGCCCGGCGCGGTTACGATCCGGGTGATCAACTCGCGCCCGACATCTGACTTCATATCCACGGCAACCGATTTCTTGCCCTTGTTCAACCCAGACCAAAACAAGCTGCGCCCCGATGGCGCCAGCGGCCAGCGACCCGCATCCAACCCGCCTTCCAGCCGGTCGAACCGGATCACCTCCGCCCCCATCTGCGCGAGCGTCAGCCCCGCCAATGGCACCGCCACAAAGGCCGAGCCTTCGACCACACGCATCCCGGACAAAACCCCCATCACAGAACCCCCTGCCAGATGGCGGTGGCCTGCATGCATTGATGCCCGTCCTGCCCGCTACACAGATGCAGCACGCCGTCTTCATCCTCTTCGGCGCGGACCTCCAGAGCACCGGTCACAAAGGCCGGATGGACGGCACGAAAGCTGAATTCGACCGGTGGCGTACCACAGCTTTCA
>JABSSB010000170.1 GCA_013214715.1 Paracoccaceae bacterium
CCGCACCATTCCGTTCCGACGCTTCGCGCAAAAAAGGTCCATCAAAACACCCTCGAAAACCTGCCGAAAATATACAAGCTCAAAACAGATCAGAGAATCCCGTCGTTATGCAGAGGTCTTTTAAATTTGAAAATCAAATTAAATTGCGTAGCCTGTCTTAAGAGATACAAGACGAGACCGGACATATCCGGTCCAAGGCTGGGAGGAGCTGGCGCGCGAATGAGAGCCGGTTGGTTGCCGACATGATCGAACTGGCCAGACAATTTGGTCGCTATGGCTATTGTCGGATTGCAGCTTTGCTCAGAGAGGCGGGTTGGTCGGTCAGTGATGGTCGTGTCGAACGGCACTGGCGATGAGAGGGTATCAAGGTTCTGGCAAGATACCCTCACGAAGGCAGAACTCGGCAATGCTATATTCACCACCCAGGCCGTCCAAGACGATCCTGATTTTCTCTTCGGATGAAAAATTCTTACGGTCGCACGTTTGAAGTCCTTGACGATCTTCTCGCCAGGGCTTTCCCTTGTCTTTCCCATCGTCCACTCCTCAATGGCTACGATGAGCAACAAACCCTCTCTTAGCAAATCAACCCACTTGGACTCATAAGTGCCAACGTCAGAAAGACATTTGCATTGCCACTAACCTCAGGGGCCATAGGATACCTATGAGCCATATGCGCTTCGTTCAACAATAAACGACACTGCCTTCCAATACTCGTTTTTCGAACAACTCACATTCTGGTTGACTGAACTTGATGGGTTCCATGCTTATGGCGGTGGCATGGGTGTGCTGGCGGTCGGGTATAAATTGAGGCATCAACTCCTTACTGACCTCATGTATCAAATCTTTTTCAAATTCGGCCGAGCTCTAGCGTAAGAAATTGTCGCGCAAAAGCGACACTACTTCACCAGTACGACCGTCGAAGATTGCACGTACTCCAAACATTGCGGTAGACGCAACTTGGCTGATTGCAACCTCGGGCGGCATGACCAGCTCCATCCGGTTGACTTTGACATCCAGAAGTGCGGGGCCTTCAGCCGCAAGCCAAGCGTTCATTGCGGCTTCTAAATCATCTGCAGACTCGACCCGCCAGCTATCAAGCCCCACGACCCGTGCAAGCGCGGCAAAATCTGGGTTTTCCAGGTTAGTGAACGAATCTAGCAAGCCTTCGATTCGTTGTTCCATCTCTACGAAGCCAAGCGCTCCATTATTGAAAATGAGAAGCTTTACCGGCAGGTTTTCTTGCTTAAGCGTTATTAGGTCGCCCATCAACATTGTCATACCGCCGTCGCCGCACATAGCAATGACCTGCTGGTCGGGATATGCTGCTGCTGCGCCCATGGCCTGCGGATAGGCACCGGCCATGGTTCCGTGAAGCAGCGAATTTAGGAACCGGCGCGTGCCATTCGCAGTCAGGTGTCGCAGCATCCAGACCATTGGCGTGCCGCCGTCTGCAGTGAACATCGCGTCAGCGGCGGCCAACCGATCGAGCATATTGGCAACGAATTGTGGATGAATGAGCGAAGAGTCCGATTCATTGCCAGCCTTCTGGTAGACTTCAAGATCGTGCGCCCACTGGTCCAGCGCTCGTTTTAGATGTGAGTGGTCAGATTTTTTATCAACCTTGGGCAGCAACGCGTCGATCGTGTCGCTTACATGCCCCACCAGCGCCATCGACATTGGCGCGCGGCGACCCAGATGCGTTGGATCGGCGTCGATTTGAATGACGTTCTTCGGTTCAGGATAGTATTGCGTCCAGGCAAAGTCGGTGCCGAAACACAGCACGAGGTCAGCGCGGTCCATCGCCTCAACCCCGGCACGATTGCCCAGAATACCGGTCATGCCTACGTTGAAAGAGTTGTTGGGCTCCAGAAATTCTTTGGCGCGGCTGGTGTGAACCATGGGCGACTTCAGCTTTTCGGCCAGAGCCACGATCTGTCCATGCGCGTTGCGCGCGCCTATCCCAGCATAGATCGTCACCCGGTCTGCTGCATTAATTCGTTTGGCCAGTTCATCAATTTCATTATTGGAAGGTCTTAGTATCGGTGTCGGGCGATGCACTGACCAGGGATGCGAATCTTCGCACGGCTCAGCGAACATGTCGCCATTGACTATAACAACTGCCACACCGCGTTTTGTCAGCGCCGCCTGTGCGGCCAATGCGGTTATTCTGCGCGCCTGGTCTGGGTGCGAGATGTATTCGCAAAAAACTGTATGCTGCTCGTAAATTTTTTTGAGATCCACGGCTTGGGGAAAGTTCAGTCCAGCCTCAGTTCGAGCGATGTCACTGGCGATCAACACCACCGGCGCACCATTGCGGTGGCTTTCATATACACCATTGACAAAGTGTAAGCTACCAGGCCCGGCGCTGCCGGCACACAACGTCAGTTCTCCGGTGAAATATGCTTCACCCCCCGCGGCAAGAGCGCCGACCTCCTCGTGTCGGACGTGGACCCAGCGCATGTCAGATCTGCGTATCGCATCGCTGAGGTGATTTATCGTATCGCCTACGATTCCCCAACAGCGTTTGGCCCCCGCATCTATCACGGTATCAACAACAACTTCGGCTACAGATTGCTTCATGGGTTCACGCTCCTTTTGCCTGGCATATTGGAAGCTGGAGATAGCTCAGCAAAGAAAAACTTTGCATCGCGCAAGGGTTATTCTCAACAATATATGGATTTGATGCGCAGGTTTTGGCCTGGTTTGGCGTGGTTATTTGGTGCTCGCCATGGATATACAATCATCGGCATTCCCAGTGTCCTTTCTCCTTCTGCGGACAATGTAGTGGCCCAGTTTTAAGGGGTACGGACAGACCGAGCATCGACAAGGTCAATCGCAGGGCGGAAGCTATCTGCCCGAGCAGCGCGCCACCAGTTGGCATATTCCGTTTCTTCCGGGCTCTCTAACAAAATCTTTGGCGCAAGAAAGCGATGGATGGTGTCAGCTGGTGCCGCGTTTTCGGGCCCAACACGGTGTATGATGTGGTGCGGTTGTAGATCTCGCGGATGTTCGAACCCGGCTGCCGCCACAATGTCCGCCAATGCCTCAAGCGTCTTTTCGTGAAACCGGGCAGCGCGTGGTCCTTGTACATCAGGCACCAGGCCACGCTGACGACCCGCCCATTGCGAAGTAACGCCGGTCGGGCAATTGCCTAAGTTGCATCGCATGGCTTGAATGCAGCCGACAGACATCATGAAAGCGCGTGCAGCGTTACACCAATCGGCGCCCAATGCCATATTTCGCGCCACACCCATCGCGGAATAGACTTTGCCGCTCGCTGCAAGCCGCACGTGATCTTTCAGACCAGCGCCGACCAGCGCATTGCGCATCAGAATAAGACCTTCAGTGAGGGGCATACCCACCCAATCCGACAGTTCAAGCGGCGCCGCGCCGGTGCCGCCTTCGGCACCGTCAACCACGATAAAATCGGGATGAATTCCGGTCTCGAGCATTGCTTTCATGATTGCGAAAGGTTCGTGCGGCTGTCCGATGCAGAGTTTGATTCCAACTGGCTTACCACCGGACAGATCACGCATTCGTGCTGCAAATTCCAGCATCTCGATCGGCGTGGAAAATGCTGAATGAGTGCGGGGCGACAGGCAATCCTGATGCGCAGGGACCTTACGGATTTCAGCGATTTCGTCGGTAACTTTGGCCGCCGGCAGCATTCCTCCATGGCCGGGCTTGGCACCCTGACTCAGCTTTATTTCCGTCATCTTTACAGTGGGGTTCTGCGCTTGTTCGCGGAAAAGCTCAGGATCAAAATTGCCATCTTTGTCGCGCGCACCAAAATATCCCGAACCCAGTTCCCAGACCAGATCACCACCATTTTCAAGGTGATAGGGCGAAACACCACCCTCTCCTGTGTCGTGGTAATAGCCGCCGATTTTGGCCCCGAGGTTCAGTGCCCGAACTGCATTGGCGCTGAGCGCACCAAAGCTCATTGCGGAAACATTCAAAACCGAAGCAGAATAGGGCTGGCTGCACTGATGGTTGCCAACATCAACACGTGGCGACAAATCGGGGTTGTTGTCCGGTGCAATCGAATGACCAATCCAATGATAGCTACCTTCTTCTACATCGCGTTCGGTACCAAAAGGGTGGGTGTTTACTTCGCCACGGGCACGCGACTGAATAAGGTTACGCGCTTCGTAAGGGTAGGGCGTTCCATGTAGATCGTCTTCGACCGCGTAGGCACGAATAAATGGTCGTAACCGGTAGCCCAGCCATCGGATCCGGCCTGCAAGCGGAAAGTTGCGTGTGATTGACCACTGGCTCTGGAGATAATCGTACAAACCAATGCCAGTGGCTGCAAAAGCGATCAAGGCAACAAGCACCCATCCTTGCGAGAGCGCAAGAAAACCCACCAACACTGAAAGCAATGGTAGAATGGCGCGTAGCATAAGATCATACATCAGGTTGCTCCTTAATTCCGCGTATTAGTTGTCGAAAAAACCTAACCAATTGTGGCATGGCACTTTGGTTTGGGTTTAGCTACCTAAATCAAGGATACGCTGTCTTTCTGCGATCTTACAACCGGCGCATTGGGATATATTTATAAAGACCTCTGCATAACGACGGGATTCCCTGATTTGTTTGGAGTTTGTACCCATATTTCCCAAGTAGTTGAGTGATTTGGCTTCGCGGGCTTGGCTTTTCGTGATATATTTCAGTGCGTTATATGGGTTTGGAAGGCTGCAATGCTGGATCATCCTACGGGTGCGGGTTTTGAGGGCGGTTTTCGGGTCGATTTTGACCCTCGGGTGCGACTGGAATTTCACGGCTCCTAGATCAGCTCCGATGGCGGTTTGCTCCTGATTATGGAGGTGCACGAGACCTTGAGCCTGCATGATCTGGCTGGGCGCTCGTTGCGGGATACGCGTTGTATATTTTCGGCAGGTTTTCGAGGGTGTTTTGATGGACCTTTTTTGCGCGAAGCGTCGGAACGGATTGGTGCGGACGATGTTCTGGCAAAGATCGATGCGTTGGTGGATTGGCGGGCCCTTTCTCTGATCCTAAAGCGTGGCTTGGGGCGATCCGGCGACGGTCCGCCGGGTTACGATCCGCTGATTTTGTTCAAGTGCCTGCTGATCGGCCAGTGGCACGGGCTGAGCGACCCGAAGCTGGAACACGCCTGGAAGGTGCGGTTGGATTTCATGATTTTCTGCGGGCTCGATCTGCATGCGCCAGTACCGGATGAGACGACCCATTGTCGGTTCCGCAATGCGCTTGTGAAGGGTGGGGTTTATGACGACCTGCTGGTTGAGGTCTGTGCCCAGATCCAGGCGCATGGGCTGAAGCTGAAGGAAGCAAAGGCGGCGATCATCGACGCCACGCTGGTCGAGAGTGCCGCCCGGCCCCGCACCCATATTGAGGCACCTCAGGATCGGGCTGAGGACGAGGCGTCCGGTGCGCCAGACGTGCATTTCAGCGCCGATCCGGACGCAAGATGGGTCAAGAAGGGGTCCAAATCCACGCTCGGTTACAAGGCCTTCGCCCGCGCTGATGAGGAGGGCTTCATCGACAAGGTGCGCGCCACGCCCGCCAACCGCGCCAAGAGCCCGGAGTTCGGGTGTATGATCGAAGGGGCCAGCGCCCGGCGGGTGCTTGCCGACAAAGCCTATGCCAGCAAGGCCAATCGCGAGAGGCTGCGCGGCAAGCATCGCGACGGGATCATGCGCAAGGCCGCGCGGACCCGCCCGCTACGCGCCTCCGAGAAGAGGGTCAACAAGCTGATCTCCAAGCGCCGCTTCCGGGTCGAGCAATGCTTCGGCACGATGAAACGCCTTTTCGGCCTGCACCGCGCCCGCTATTTCGGGCAGGCCAAAACACACGCCCAACTGGCGATGGCCGCGATCGGGCAGAACCTGCTCAAGGCCGCAAACAAGATCACCTTCAACCCGCAAACCCCTGCAATCGTGTAAACCGAAACGACAAAATCAGTATGCCCGCTGAAACAAAAGCGGGGCGAGCGCAATGCGCAAATCAAATCTTCAGCTCAAAATCACGCCCCCGCGCAGAGGTCTTTTTTGACGCAGTGAGCGGATTTGTAGATGGGCATCCGCAATCGGACGACATCACCTGGCTGGCGCTGCGCTATCTTGGGGCTCAGGGGGTTAAGACGCCTTGCAGGTGATCCTCAGGACGTTCTGGCCATCAACGCGCTCATAACTGAGCGCGCTGGCGGTGTCGCGGATCAGCTTGATGCCGAACCCGCCGATCTCCGCGCTGTGGAGATCATCATAGGGTTGCGCCTGCGCCACGGACAGCGGATCAAAGGCCCGGCCATTGTCGACGATGATGGCGTCCATCCGGTTTGGCTGAAAGCTCAGGTGCAGATGGATCCGTGCTGTGTCCGGGCTGTTGAAACCATAAGAGATCACATTGGCGATCGCTTCATTCAGGCACAGCTTCATGTTTTGCATCACGCCGGGGTCTGGCGCGAAGAGATCGTTTTGCTGCGCCAGCCACAGGTTTAGACGGGCGACCTCGGACAGGTCGGCGTGCAAGGTCAGGGATGTCGTGGCCGTGCCGGGCATGCCCGGATCAGCGCGTCACCTGCGCCAAGGCGCTGGCTTCGTCGTCGCATAAGGCGATGATCCGGTCCACGCCGGTTGACATCAGAACCTTGGCCGGAGCCTCCTGCGCGCCGTAGACGGCCATGCGGCCGCCGTTATTGCCGATGGCCTTGGCGGTTTTCACCAATACGCGGATGCTGATGGAGGCCAGAAACTGCACGCCGGTGATATCCACAAAAAGCTTCTTGGTCTGCTCGGGATAGCCTTTGAAGGGCAGATCAATCTGCGAAGAGCCCATGATGTCCAGATCACCTTCCAGCGCGACTTTGACCACACCGCTTTCCAGAACCTCTTGCGACAGTTTCATAAACACCCTCCAAACCCGTGCCAGGCCACACCGCACCCTGAGCCCAGGGTGCAACACTGGCATGACGGGGCAAGGAAAAACTGCCAAGCCCAACCAAAAACCCCGCCGGTTGAGCATGTTGCACCGGCGGGGTTGGGGTATTTTTGACGAGAAGAAGGATCAGGGTCAGGCGTCTTTGAACACGCGGGCAAAGATCCGGTCGACATTCTTGGTGTGGTACCCAAGGTCGAATTTCTCTTCGATCTCTGCCGGGCTGAGCGCGGCGGTCACCTCGGCATCGCCCAGAAGCTCGGTTTTGAAATCCTTGCCCTCTTCCCAGACCTTCATCGCATTGCGCTGCACAAGGCGATAGGCGTCTTCGCGGCTGACCCCAGCTTGGGTCAGCGCCAGAAGCACCCGCTGCGACATCACGAGGCCGCGGAATTTGTTCATATTGGCCAGCATGTTGTCGGGATAGACCACAAGTTTGTCCACCACGCTTGTCAGACGCGCCAGCGCGAAATCCAGCGTAACCGTGGCGTCGGGGCCGATATTGCGTTCGACCGAGCTGTGGGAGATGTCGCGCTCGTGCCAAAGCGCCACGTTTTCCATCGCCGGGATCACCGCCATCCGCACCAGCCGCGCCAGACCGGTGAGGTTTTCGGTCAGCACCGGGTTGCGTTTGTGCGGCATCGCAGAGGAGCCTTTTTGGCCTTTGGAAAAGAACTCCTCGGCTTCCAGCACTTCCGTGCGTTGCATGTGGCGGATTTCGACGGCGATGTTTTCAATCGACGAGGCGATCACACCGAGCGTGGCGAAAAACGCGGCATGGCGGTCGCGCGGGATGACCTGGGTGGAGATCGGCTCGGGCTCCAGCCCCAGCTTGGCGCAGACATGCTCTTCCACAGCTGGATCGATATTGGCGAAGGTGCCCACGGCGCCAGAGATGGCCCCGGTCGCAATTTCGGCCCGCGCGGTGCGCAGACGGGTCAGGTTGCGGTCCATTTCGGCATAAAAGCGGGCAAAGGTCAGGCCCATCGTGGTGGGCTCGGCATGGATGCCATGGCTGCGACCGATGCGGATCGTGTCCTTGTGTTCAACCGCGCGGCGTTTCAGGGCGGCCAACAGCCCCTCCATATCCGCAATCAGAATGTCTGAGGCGCGCACCAGCTGGATGTTGAAGGTGGTGTCCAAAACGTCCGACGAGGTCATGCCCTGATGTACGAAGCGGGCTTCGTCATTGCCGATGATTTCGGCCAGATGGGTGAGGAAGGCAATCACATCATGTTTGGTGACCGCTTCGATCTCGTCGATGCGGGCTACGTCAAATTCGACATCCTTGGCTTTCCAGACGGCGTCGGCGTTTTCGCGCGGGATCACGCCAAGATCGGCCTGCGCATCACAGGCATGGGCTTCGATCTCATACCAGATGCGGAACTTGGTCTCGGGCGACCAGATGGCGACCATTTCAGGGCGGGAATAACGCGGGATCATGGGGCGGCCTTTGTCTATACACTCGTTGCGGCGGGTCATAGACTGGGGCCGGTGAATTCACAAGGCGGGAGCGGTGCATGTGGCGCATGGCAGCATGTCTGGCACTGATCTGCGGGTCGGTGTCTGCACAGGACCGGGTCGATCTTGACGGGTCGGGTATTCGGGCTGCGCTGGACGGTCAAAAGCTGGTCTATGGCAGCGGTGCCTGGCAGGAATTTCGCGTCTCGGCCCGGACGCTTTACAATGCCGGGCAGGACAGTTGGGGCGATTGGCGGGTTGAGGGAGATCTTTATTGCTCGCTCTGGCCACCGTCGGATTTGTGGGCCTGCTTTGGAATGCAGCGCGCGGGCGACAGGTTGCGGTTTCTCGACAGCAATGGCGAGATCACCGAAGGGCGCGTGGAATGAGTGGCCCGTCCAGTTTGCAGGATTTCGCAGGGCTTTGGCAGGTTGATCGCGTGATCGATGACGCGCGTGCCGGACAGCGCATCACCGGGCAGGGACAGGCGCGGTTTACCCCCGGCGCGGACCTGGCCGAGCTGGTCTATGACGAAGACATGGTCTTGAGCTTGCCGGGTCAAAGCCAGCCCTTGCGTGGCACGCGGCGTTATCTTTGGGCAGAGTTGGCAGGTGACATCGAAATCCGGTTCGAAGATGGGCGGCGCCTGCAAAGGATTTCGTTGAAAACGGCGCCGGTCCGGGATGTGCACCTTTGCGATCCCGATCGGTATGACGGGCAATATCGATTTGGGGATTGGCCGCTATGGCAGGCGATCTGGCGGGTGACGGGGCCGCGCAAAGATTATGTCATGACATCGACCTATCGTCGCAACGCCTAAAATCATTGGATAAAGCAGGGGCTTGCAAGACAGCCGCGATGACGCGCCGCGTCAGGTCGCGCGGCTTTTGGGTCTGCGCCCAACCGCCAAGAAGGGAGCATGGATCGGCTTTATCGCGCCGCCGGATTTGCAAACCATGCAGGATGGGCTCGATGACCTCACCGATATCGGGCCGTTTCTGGTGGATGGAGCCGAGGTCGCGACGCGCGAAACCCGCGTGATCGAAGGGCGCAACGCCATGCGTTCGGCCGGGACGGGCAGGCGGGATGGGCGCGCGGTCAGCTTTGCTGCGCTGGTGATTGATCTGCCGGGCTCGCGAGTGGCGGTGTCGGTCTTGGTTCTGGACAGCCGCGCCCGCCCGGAAATGGCCGAGGCGATGAAAGCCATTTATGCCAGTTTCCGCATCGGGGGGATGACGCCATGATCCGCTGTTTGGCCCTCGCCCTCATTGGTCTGCTCCTTGCCGTGTGCGAACCATTGCCCCCCGGTCGGTCAGCACCGGGGTCCATTATGATTGTGTGATCTGAAATGATTACGACTGGCGTCACCCGACGCGCCCGCCTCTGGCCCACACGCCTCTGGCCCGCCCGCCGATCCTTCGTCCGCCGCGCCCGACGCCCCGATAGATGCCTGGTTTTCACCAACGCGTGACAGTGGCGACACAAGACTTGCGAGATGACGCCAGATAACCACCTTCTGGCAATGTCAGCAGCAGGAGTGTCTCATGCCCACCGAACGCTTTACCTTTGCGGGTTACGATGGCAGCGAGCTTGCGGCGCGGCTGGACCTGCCGGATGGGCAACCATTGGCCACGGCACTTTTTGCGCATTGTTTCACCTGTGGCAAAGACATCCCGGCGGCCCGTCGGATTGCCGGGCGGCTGGCCGCGATGGGCATTGCTGTCCTGCGCTTTGATTTCACCGGCCTAGGCCATTCGCAGGGCGAATTTGCGAACACCACCTTCAGCTCGAACGTGGAAGATCTGGTTCTGGCCGCAGGCGCTCTGGCCAAGAGGGGCCTGCCGCCTGCGATCCTGATTGGACATGCTCTGGGAGGGGCGGCCGTGCTGCGCGCGCGGGCCGAGATCGATACGGTGCGCGCCGTCGTAACCTTGGGGGCGCCCTTTGA